>CALLIG010000206.1 GCA_938009735.1 uncultured Flavobacteriaceae bacterium | reverse complement strand
TTCTAGGTTTAATTCTTCATACTTTGAAAGTACAGCGATATCCGTTGGCCCGTAGTACCAATGTAAATTTTGAGATAATTCACCACCATCCATTTTCAAAGGAATAATGGATTTGTATTCTTTTGTAAAAGCAGCGGTTTTACTTTCTTCTTCTACTAAGTTGACAGATGTTAAGGCAGCTGAATCAAAATTATCTTTGTTTGCTAGAATTGAACTAAAAAAGTGCTGTCGGTAAGACAACCATTTAATATCAACCTCAGTTTCATCGTCGTCACTACCTTCCGAAAGTTTATCGATATCATTATCTTCATGACTGTAAGTCAAACGTGTATACCTATTTTCATAAGTGATACTTTTATTATGACGAATTCCTTTTAGCTTCCATTCTAATTCAATAGGTTGTCCTGTATTAATAATGCCATTCAATCCTTGAGAACGTAGCGTAAAATCAACCAAATAATCATCTGGTTTCATTTCATAGCGGTATTCCAAATATTTGTCTGCAGCAACCTTAGCCTTCATTGACAATACTTGATTGTCACCATTTTGAGACATCGATGGCTCAAAGTATAGATCCTTAGTATTTAAAACTCTATTGTCAGCAGTTGAAAAATTTAGTGCGAATAAAGCATTACCATCTTTTACTAAATAAATAGGAATAGAATCGTAGGTATGAAACTGCTTCATACGTGCTTCAATAATCTGTCCTCCTTTATTACTGATTTCCAAATAAACCAAATCATTTTCTAATTTGGTAGTTCCTTCTGAAGGTGCAGTAAAACCAAAAGCACCAATATTACTTTTGTAGTTAGCAACAGCTGTCGAATCTTGAAGATTGATTGCTGGTGTTGTAGCTACGCTATTTTCTTGAACCTTATTATCGTCTGTTGTTGTTTGCGCATCGACCTGTTCTTGCTTTGCTTTCTCAGCTGCTATCTCTTCTTCACTTGGTTGGTTCTGATACAGCATAAGCATGATCAAACCAAAAATAAGCACAAAGCCGATTATAGAATTTATATCTAATTTTTTATCCTCCATCTAAATAAGGTAATTTGGTAAATGTTTGATTTTAAAATGTAACTAGTTGGTAACAAGCAAATATATGTCCAATTGCGCAAATTATGCCAAAGTGGCATTAGTTTGTTCTTTTTTGTGTCGCAATGCAGCTTGAACAAAACCAACAAAAAGTGGGTGCGGATTGGCTACCGTACTTTTATATTCTGGATGATATTGAACACCAATAAACCAAGGATGATTCGGAAGTTCAATAATTTCGACCAATCCAGTTTCTTTGTTTATACCAGTTGCTTTTAAGCCTGCTGCTTCTAACTGCTCTTTATAATCATTATTGAATTCATAACGATGACGGTGACGCTCTGAAATATCAGTTGCTCCGTTATAGGTTTGTGCTGCAAGGCTTCCGTCAAGCAATTCACAATCCCAAGCACCTAGTCTCATTGTTCCACCTTTTTCGGTAACAGACTTCTGGGCTTCCATTAAATTGATAACCGGTTCAGAAGTATTTGCATTCATTTCGGTTGAATTGGCATCCTTTAAATCCAAAACATTTCTAGAATACTCTATAACAGCCATTTGCATCCCTAAACAAATTCCTAAAAACGGAATATTATTTTCACGAGCAAATTGAACGGCTTTAATTTTTCCTTCAATACCACGCTCTCCAAAACCAGGAGCTACCAAAATACCATCTAAGCCATTAAGCGTTATGCCAATATTATTGGCATCAATATGTTCTGAATGAATAGAGCGAACTTTTACTTTAACCTCATTTGTTGCCCCTGCATGAATAAAAGATTCTAAAATCGATTTGTACGAATCTTGCAATTCAACATACTTACCAATTAAGCCTATTACTACTTCGTTCTTTGGATTTTTATGACGTTTTAAAAACTGGTTCCATGTTGTGAGATCAGGAATCTTATCGTCTGCTAATGCTAACTTTTGAAGCGTTACAGTATCTAAACCTTCTTCTTGCATTAATACAGGAACATCATAAATAGTTGAAGCATCAATAGATTGAATCACAGCTTCTCTTTTCACATTGCAAAACAATGCTAATTTATCTTTTATCTCATCTGATATTTCGTGTTCTGTACGACAAACTAGAATATCAGCTTTAATTCCACTTTCCATCAAGGTCTTTACCGAGTGTTGTGTGGGTTTTGTTTTCAATTCACCAGCAGCCGATAAATAAGGAACAAGTGTTAAGTGAATTACGATACCATTGTTATCACCTAGCTCCCAAAGTAATTGACGAACAGCTTCTATATATGGCAGCGATTCAATATCACCAACAGTACCTCCTATTTCAGTAATGACAATATCATATTCGCCACTATTGCCCAATAGCTGAACGCGTTCTTTTATCTCATTGGTTATATGTGGTACAACCTGCACAGTCTTTCCTAAAAATTCACCACGTCTTTCCTTCTCAATGACACTTTGGTAAATTCTACCTGTAGTAACATTATTTGCTTGAGAGGTATTTACGTTTAAAAAACGCTCGTAATGACCTAGATCTAAATCCGTTTCTGCACCATCATCAGTTACATAACATTCGCCATGCTCATAAGGATTCAATGTACCTGGGTCGACATTGATATAAGGATCTAATTTTTGAATAGTGGTTTTATAACCTCTTGCTTGAAGTAATTTGGCAAGTGAAGCGGCGATTATTCCTTTTCCTAAAGAAGAGGTAACCCCACCGGTTACAAAGATATATTTAGTCTGCGACATGAAGTTTTAGTTGATTTCGTACCGCGAACAAAAGTACAAATTGCAAGTAGAAATTACAGCTTATGCCTAGGAAAATGTTTTTGTATTCGATGAACGAGTGCTTCTAGGCTATTTACTTTGATTTCAAACATTGCTTTTTGTGAAATTCCCACCTTTCTATTGAGGAAATTTTATAAAATTCTTCGCTTTTGCGGATACTCTTTTTGTATTCTATAAATCAACCCCTCCAAACCGTTTACTTTTATTTCAAACATTGACCTTAAAAGCAGGCCCAATTTTCCATCAGGGAAACCTTTTTGATTAAACCACACCAAATAAGGTTCGGGTAAATCTACTAAGTAGCGTCCTTTAAACTTTCCGAAGGGCATTCTGTAATGCGCCAATTCAATCAATTTTTCTTTATCTGGGGTTACATTCATTTTTTAAAACTAAAAAATATATCTTTAGAAAGCATAAATAACACAGGTAAAATGGAAAGAAGAAAATTTATAGGTGCTTCAGCGGCAGCATCAGTTGGACTTATCGCTTGTAAAACAAGTGCGGCAGTTCCGGCAAACGAACAAGCAGAAGAAATGGAAGCAGAACTAAAAGGAAACATTAACCATAGCGCCTGCAGATGGTGCTATAGTAAAATACCTCTAGAAGAATTACTTCAACATTTTAATACGCTTGGTATAAAAGCACTTGACCTTACCGGACCAGAAGATTGGCCATTAATGAAGAAATATAATATTCATGCATCAATGTGTTGGGGTGCAGGAAAAGGGATTACTGAAGGATGGAATGATCTAAAACTTCATGAAGAATTAATTGTTGATTATGAACGTGTAATTCCTTTAGTTGCAGAAGCTGGCTATACAAATCTAATTTGCTTTAGTGGTAATCGCAATGGTATGGACGATGCCACCGGATTAAAAAATTGTGCTGAAGGATTGAAAAAAATTCTGCCGTTAGCCGAAAAGCATGGTGTTATTATTCAAATGGAATTATTAAATTCAAAAGTTGATCATGCCGATTACATGTGCGATACCTCGACTTGGGGCATTGAGCTTTGTAAAGCCATAGCTTCAGATAATTTCAAACTACTTTATGATATCTATCATATGCAAATCATGGAAGGTGATGTAATTAGAACTATTCAAGACCATCACCAATACTTTGGTCATTACCATACCGGTGGAAACCCAGGAAGAAATGAAATTAATGAAACTCAAGAGTTATTTTATCCTGCGATAATGAAAGCTATTGTTGCAACTGGCTACAAAGGATATGTAGCTCAAGAATTTATTCCAACATGGGAGGACCCTATTGCGGCTTTAAAAGAAGGGGTTACGATTTGTGATGTTTAGGCTTAATTAATTTTTTAGAATTAAAACTGAAGGACAATTCGCGAATCTACCCAAGTAAATAGAGTAATAACCCTTAATAATTATGTTGCGATAGACGATTAAAGCTAAGTTTGCGTGAAAATAATTCAAACCAATCTTTAATTATGAAGTTAAGAATATTGAAACTTTCAATTGTAGCAAGTGCCTTTTTATTGACTAGTTGTGTAAAAAAAGTTCTAGATAGTACTTTTGGCAGTCTTGACTGTGTTAAACAATATCAAGAATACGCAGGTGCAGAAACCGAAGGCGATTGTGCTGACCAAGCGGAAGCTATTCAGGGTATCTTAGATAATTGTTCGGCATTTTTATCAAGTGAAGAAAAAGCTGAATTAAGAGACGTTAAAGCTGAGTATGAGGCTGAATGTGATGGTAATTAAAATTACTTAGCCTGCAACAACTGTTGCGCGATGTTCTCATTCCATATTAGCTGTTGTTCGCGATCACGCGAAAAATTAGTCTCGTTATCATACTTATTCTGAAAGTCATTGAGCTCTTCATTAATTTTTCGGTAGATAACCTTAACTTTTGACTTAATATTTTTGCGTGTAAACTTTGCTTGGTTTAATCGCTCTTTTAACTTTCTAGCATATAGCTCTGATATATCAAAATGCAGTTGTTCGTGACTCAATATTACATCATCACATAACTCCGGCTGATACCATGATTTATTGGGGTAGAAATAGGTATCCACTTTGAAATCTACCTTCATGTGGTCGCGGTTTCCTGTTGTTGAAAATCGATAGGTAATTCCGCTCGCAGTTGTAGCAGCTGCTCTAGCTTTGTTTGGAATTTTTCCTTTGAAATCATGCCATGTCAAACGTTCGCTGGCTTTCCATGTGATGGTATCATAGCCTTGACCGGATTGAAAACTAAACAATCCTAATATCAGAAAAACTAAAATGTATTTTATAATACCCAATTGAAAGTAATTACTTTTTCAATATCTGGATGCAAACTATGATGAACTGGGCAGGTGTTTGCTGTATGAATCAATATTTTTCGATGCTTATCTGAGACATTAGTAGGAAGGCTTAATTCAATCTCAATTTTAGAGATTCTTCTTGGGTTAGATGCCATATGCTTCGTAACCTCAGCAGTTGAATTAGTTAGATCTACATCATGTCCGCTAGCTTTCATACCCATCATGGTTAGAATACAGCTAGCCAACCCTGTAGCTACGGTATCGGTAGGGGAAAACGCTTGACCTAAGCCATTGTTATCAACTGGCGCATCAGTAATAAAACTATCGCCTGAACGAATATGTTCGCAGGTAGTTCTTAATTCACCAGTATATGTAACTTTAGAGGTCATGTTTATTATTTTACCGCTTCTACTAAATTAATTTTTTTGACTTCTTTGATTCGCATTTCTTCATACATCATGATATATGATGCTTGATTAAAATACCCAGATGCAAATTCTTTTTCATAGGAGAATTTATTTCCTGAATATTCCGTTTCACCTATCAATTTTGAAACTTCGATAAGGTTGTTTTTATAAGCTAATTTTAAAAGAAGGTCATATGTAATATCAAAGCCCCTTACAGCATAACGATCTGGTGAATCACCAAATCTTTTTCGGTACCTTTTAGCAAAAGCATCATTACCTACTTCTCTATATACAGAAGGATACATAAAATTTAAGTTCGATAAATGCGAACTAGAAATCACATCATTCTCAAATGCTTTACTTCTGTCAGTCGTAAACATTCTAACAATTACTTTCGTATTGCTTATTTCAGGATCAAGCGGTGAATTGTGAAATGAATTTAAGATAGACGCAACACTTGATGCTAACCTAAAATTGTCAGTTTCAACGATTACCCAATTTTCAACATCTTCAGACAAAAGTGCTGAAAGTTTCTCGCGATCAACACCAATATTCTTTTCTTCTTCAACAACCACCACCACTTTAGCTTCTGGAAAGGCTGACACGATAGAATCTTTAGTAACAGCATTAGCACCATCAGCTATTATAATTATATTTTGATCGGTAACGCTTTTCTTCATGAATTCTAACATTCTTTCTTCCAATACCTTATCAGCAGTATAAGAAAAGAAAACATTACTCATACTTAATCGCGCCGCAACTGGTGTTGGTGCAATAACAGGCACTTGAAGTCCTGAAGCTCTCACCGCAACCTCTCGAAGCGAGGGCAAATCTAAAGGGCCAACAATAGCACTATATTCTGAAAGATTTTCTTTAGCTAGAAGCGATTTTGTCTTCGCAACATCAAATTGATTATCTAATGTCTTTACATCAACAGAAATACCAAGTGACGCAATAGAATCTATTGCAATCAGCGCACCAGAATACAAGCCTAAACTACCCTGTAAGCTTCTTCTCGATTTAATCGTATTCTTCAAATTAGCAGTATTCTCAAAATCCAATTTATCTAATCTAAAAGGGAACATGAAAAGTACTTTCGGAGAATTAGAGACATTAATACTATCTAATAAATCTATCTTGTCTAAAACAAGTGCATTCCGTACTTCAAAATTACCAGTCTGTTCTTTAGGAAGTTTCAAAACCATACCTGCTTTTAATCCATCTTTTAAATCAGGATTTAATGCCAGTAGATCTTTATAGGATATACCCAATTTGCGGGTTAATGCAAACTCCGTTTGTCCTGGTTTAACTTCGTAGAATATATAATTATCGGTGTTTACATCGCCCGTCTCTACTTTTCGTTGTGGAATGCGAATGATCATACCCTCTTTCAAACCACCTTTTTCAGCTATTTCTGGATTTAGATCCATTATTTCCTTAGATGAAAGACCGAACTCTTGAGTTAAACGAAATATACCTACACCTTTAGGTACAGTATAAGATTGATATAATTCAGTCACTTGATTCTGAATGCTAGAACCTACTTTTATGGGCATCTTCAATTCTTGACCTTCCGCTAAATAACTGGAATTTTTAGCCAACGCAGGGTTCAACACCAACATACTGTCAATTGTAATACCATATTTGTGCGCAATACTCCAGCGCGTTTCTTTAGATGCAACTACATAGGTTTCAAAATCATCTTCGTTGATGGTAATTTCTTCAGAGGGTTTTACTCGTTTGTATTTCGGAATTCGCAGTACCATCTTCTTTTTTAACTGCGCAGAATACAAATCTCGATTGTACCTTTTGATATCTTCTTCGGTTATATGATATCGCTTTGCAATGCCATACAATGTTTCTCTCTTTTTTACTTTATGAGAAGTAAAACCAATAGGTTCTTCTTGTTCTGCTTTCGGATCTTTAGCTGCCGGCGTTTTTGGATTATCAGGTGTACTTGCAGTAGGCTTCTTCGACGCAGCATCCATCGGTATTACCAAAATAGTATTTGGTTTTAAATCTTGTCCCGATTTAATCTCCTTATTATATGTAAGTATATTTTGCTCTGAAACGGAATATTGTTTGGCAATACTCTCTAAGCTCTCTCCTCTTTTAACAGCGTGTGTTGCAAACTTTTGAGCCATTGCATTGCATCCTACAAAAACAAGCAAAAGCAGTACTACGGTATTTTTAATAAATTGATTCATTTTTATTCCCATTCTATTGTTGCTGGTGGTTTTGAACTTATATCATATACGACCCGATTTACTCCAGGGACTTTATTAATAATATCATTTGATGTTTTTTGCAAAAACTCATAAGGTA
>CALLIG010000205.1 GCA_938009735.1 uncultured Flavobacteriaceae bacterium | reverse complement strand
CCAAGGTTTGGTTTGATCGTCTACCCAATCGATAGCAAGATCTGTAAATTTTGTTGTCGTGTATTCGGTAGATGTGGAAGTATTTCCATCTTCAACTAAACTCCAGTTTGAATAATCTTGAACGCCACCGCTAAGAAATCCTGCATAGTAATCGATTCCCATCTCTGATGGATGATTCATATCTCGCGACAAATGCCATTTACCAATAACTGCATGGCTATAGGTTTCATTCGTATTCTCGTCCAAATACTTTTGTATGGAAGTTTCAGAAGTTGCTAGAACATCATCAACTTTAAGAACATTTGTTCGAAAACCATATTTACCGGTCAAAATACTTGCCCTTGTGGGTGTACATGTCGGATAGGCCCAAACATTGTTAAAAGTAATACCTGAATTGATCATGCTTTGTAAAGTGGGCATGTTCGGTTTTGTGCTGCCTATAGAATACCCCGGACTTGCATCTAAGCCCATGTCATCAGCAATTATTAAGAGAATGTTTGGACTGTTGCTAGTATCGTTATCTGCTGGTTCATCTGTAATTTCATCAACAGCATCTTCATCAGCGTCTTGTTCAGTATCTGTATTCGTTTCAGGTAATCCATTATCAGAACTACAAGCAAAGAAAAACACTATAATTACAACTACGAAAAGGCTTTTTACTTTCATTAGGCTTGGGGTTTAATTACTCATTGGACTAATCACCCTCTAAAAGGTTTAATTATAACAGTTTCAGCTATTCTTTATTGTTATTTTTAGCAAACTTATATTTTGACCAAAGACCGCATACAACTGATAGCCAAATATCTCTAGCTATGAAGTGAAATAAAACGCAAGTAATCTTACTGGTTTAGGACTTCGCTTTAAACCAATAATTTAAAAGTACATCAGAAGGTCGACTTTGATCAACTGAGTTTGGCGGACCACCTCCTTGTCCTCCTTGACCTCCGCGACCACCTCTACTTCCTCCTGGAGGGCCTCCTTGACCTCCACCAGATCTACCTCCTCCTTGTTGACCTCCAAGACTTATACCTCCTAAATTGCCATTTAAACCTCCTTCTTTGTTTTGTTTTTTCTTCTCTTTAACTGTTTTTACTCCGATTGTTAATTTTGAAAGGTCTTTTCCTGAATCGATATTAATTTTAGTTTTCGGAAGCTTTAACTCATACTCAAAAAGACCTTCAACCTCATCATAGGTAAAGGATACTGAGATTGCTAAGTTGTTTAAAAGAATATTAAATTCTTGGGTGTCATTATAATAGCCGTATTCAGCAAATTGATGATAGTCACTTTCCATAATTTTTTTAATCTTCTTTCGTCGACTCTCTTGATCTTCTTCCTCACGGTCTGTTCCTCTTCTATCACCTTTGGGTTGTTTTCGATTTGGCGCCATAGACTCCGAAGGGTATTTAATGTACACGTTTTGCTTCTTCTTGCCTTTAATATCAAAAAATACAGACACTCCTAAATGAAGTATAGACATAATCGTCTTTTCATCTGTAGTGCTGATATTTACCATTACATTGTTTGCATCTTCTGAGAACTCATAACTTACGTTTTCATCAGTTAATACAGTATCAATAGCCACAGATGATAGTGCAGTACTTTCCGCACCAGAAATTTTTAGGCAGCAAAGAACTGCCGCTATTAGTATACTTTTCATATTAAATATTTTTTGAATTAAATTATGGTCTTCGTCTTGCTCCTTTATGTTGCTCCAAATCTTTTTCTAGTTCCTCTTTAGATATATAGCCGTCGCTGTTCATATCAACTTCAGAAAACTTTTCTTTTAATGGCCCCTTTGATTCTTTAATCTCTATTTTTCCGTCTTTATTTGAATCCATTTTTTCAAACAAATCTTTTACTGATGGTCGCTCGCCTCCTGGTCCACGGCCTGCTTGTCCAGAACCCTGAGGTGGACCTCCGCGTTCTTGCGATTCAAATTCTCCCATTAAACATCTGCTCACATACGGAAATTCATTGGTGACCAAATACATATATTGACCATCAATAGTAATTCCGTTGCATTCATCTAAATCACCAGAGCCATCTACAAATGTAAAATCAGAACCATATGTTCCATCATGGTGACCTCCGAGTGAAATATCCATCGTTTGCATAGGGTTTGAATACGTGCAATCCTCCCCTTCTCTATTGCCCTCTTCCAGTTTAAAACTTGGTTTATAAGCATTACTTTTCGAGTAGTACATTGGGAAACCGTCATGGGCAAAACCAATATGTATCAGATCTTCTCCTGCATCTAAATCTTCAATTACGGCTGTGGGTGTACCGTGATAATGATAAGAGCCTGTTGGTTGCACATGAGCATGATTAAGATCTAAACCTAAATCAATAACATCTTGAAGTGCCTCAACACGATAATTTTCACCCGATTCGCAAACCACTACTTCACCCGTACCCGGTTCAAACTTTATTCCGTTTATAGCAATTCCCGGTTCTCTTATCCATTGGGCTTTTCCAGTATATTTTGGATGTAATGGAAAACTAAAAGTTCTGTTTTGTGCAGAAATAGTATTGGGATTACCTGGATTCGGAAACTCACCAGTAGCATGATTTGGCAATGAATTGGTTACCATTATTCGCTCTTCTGCAGTTATAGTAACTTTCGTTTTAGTTCCAAACTTTTCATCATCCAAGCTATACGCACCAAAATAATTATCTGACACATGAGCTAGTGTTACCTCATCATGTACATGGGTATCAGGGCCATGTGCATGGTTTTTATTTTTACCATTACACCCTGTGAAAAGCAATCCTATAACAAAAGGAATAATCAAAATGACTAAATGTTTCATTGTATTAATTTTTTAAGCTAACTACAGTTAATCCACTATTTTTAATAGGGCGGGAATTCATAAGTAATAATAATGCTGCAATACCTGCTATCACTATCAATAGTAATCCTGCAGAAATCAAACTTGTATTATTTTCTTCTACTTCTGCAAATTCGTTACCATTTACTTGTAATTCCATCGTATGATTATTTGCATCGTTTAATACAAACTGCTCTTTATTAAAGCCTTCTTTTAAAAGTACCAACGCACTCTGACTTCTATGTATGTCATCAAAAACTGTACTCTTTACCAATACAGATTTTATATCTGAAGGAATACCA
>CALLIG010000204.1 GCA_938009735.1 uncultured Flavobacteriaceae bacterium | reverse complement strand
TTTGGTATATAAACTCAATGGATTATTGCCTGATGATATAGCTGTTCAACAAATTTTTGAGGTTACAAAAAATGCGCATGCGCGATTTGATGCAACAGCGCGCACTTATGAATACTGGGTAACCCAAGAAAAGAATCCTTTTTATACTGATGCTGCTCATTATGTAAAACATCCGTTAGATATTGAACAAATGAATGCGGCAGCCGCTCTCTTATTAACGTATGAAGATTTTGAATGTTTTTCAAAAAGCAATACTGATGTGTACACTTATTTGTGCGATATTAAAGTGGCAGAATGGACCAAAATAGATGACCGATTTGTATTTACAATTCAGGCTGATCGTTTTCTTCGTAATATGGTGAGAGCAATTGTGGGCACCCTTTTAGATGTTGGCACAGGCAAGTCGACACTAGATGATGTTAAAGCAATCATAAATAGTAAAGACAGGAGCAAAGCAGGTACTTCTGTACCCGCAAAAGCATTATATTTGACTAAGATTTGCTACCCCAATACGATTCACTAAAACATGGATAAAAGTTCAGGAAACGCATTTGATACGCGCTTGTTTAAGCGATTGATGATGCATACGCGTCCGTATCGAATTACTTTTTTCGGAGTAGCTGTCGCTGCAATTTCGCTATCTGTGTTTGCAGTAATGACACCTCTTATTCTTCGAGAAATAATTAATGTCGCCATACCGAGTAGTGATGCTGAAAAATTATTAGGGCTTACTATAGCAATGCTTGGGGTGCTTCTTGCGCAGGTAATTAGTCAATTATTATTTAATTATTACGCTAATTGGTTAGGTGAATCTGTGATCAAAGACATACGTGTCAACCTTTTTAAGCATATGCTTGGGTTTAAAATGAAGTATTTTGACACCTCTTCTTTAGGTGTTTTGGTAACAAGAGCAGTTGCTGATATGCAACGAATTGGTGAAATTTTTAGCCAAGGTTTTTTTGTGATCGTTGCCGATTTATTAAAAATGTCGTTTGCCGCGATAGTAATGACGATTATAAATTGGAAACTAGCTTTAATCGTTTTTGGTTTACTTCCTATAATATTATATGCCACCCGCTTATTTCAAAAAGCAATGAAAGTTGCTTTTACAGAAGTGCGTGCTCAGGTTTCAGAGTTGAATTCTTTTGTTCAAGAGCGTATTACAGGTATGAAAATTGTTCAGCTGTTTACGCGAGAAAAAATAGAAAGTGAAAAATTTCACAGCATTAATGAAAAGCACCAAAATGCATGGTTAAAAACGGTTTGGTACAACTCCATATTTTTTCCAATTGCTGAAATTGTTTCGTCAATTGCTGTAGGTCTTGTTGTTTGGTACGGCGGTTTACAGAATGTTGCTGATTTGGGTGCCGAAGAATTCGGTACCATATTCGCTTTTATTCTTCTTATCGATATGTTGTTTAGACCATTACGGCAAATAGCTGATAAATTCAATACCCTACAGATGGGTATGGTAGCGGCAAATCGAGTATTCAGTATTCTAGATACCGAGAGTAATATTGAAGATGCAGGAACTCTCGTTAAAGACGAAATACAAGGCAGCATTAAATTTGAGAATGTACGTTTTGGTTACGTGGAGAATGAGGAGGTGTTGCATGGAATTTCATTTGAAGTGAAGGCTGGTGATACGGTGGCTATTGTGGGGGCAACAGGAGCTGGAAAATCTACAATTATCAATTTATTGAATCGCTTTTATGAAATAAATTCGGGCACTATTTTAATTGATGATATTGATATAAAGGATTATAAATTAGCAGCGCTAAGAAAGCATATCGCCGTTGTTTTACAAGATGTTTTTCTTTTTGCTGATACGATTGGGAATAATATTTCTTTAAAGGATAAAGCGGTAACAACAGAAATGATTTCGGATGCTGCCAAGCAAATCGGAGTTGATGAATTTATTACCAGTCTACCTGATGGTTATAATTACAATGTAAAAGAGAGAGGTACTATGTTGTCTAGTGGTCAGCGCCAATTGATTGCTTTTCTACGTGCCTATATTAGTAACCCTAGTGTTTTGGTCCTGGATGAGGCGACTTCGTCTATTGATACTTATTCTGAACAATTAATTCAAAGCGCAACCGAAAAAATTACCGAAGGACGGACTTCAATTATAATAGCTCACCGTTTGGCAACAATCAAAAAAGCAGACAAAATTATTGTAATGGATGCTGGTAAGATTGTAGAGTCAGGAACTCATAAAGAGTTACTTCAAAAAGGCGGATATTATAACAACTTATATGAGGCACAGTTTCTAGCAGAAGATGTTGCTTAAGATTTTATTTTGGTGGTGCGAAATCTTCCAAGTTGAACACTCCAGTAATAAAAAAAACGATCATAATTATTATTATAAACCCGAAAAAACCAGTTATGCTTAAAAGCGTATAAAGTAAACTTCTGCCTAATAATCCTTTGATCTTGTAGTTGTTTAGTTTTTGTAAAACATAAATACTATATATTAGAATAAAAATAAGAAAAGGAGTGCCTATTTTCAGATAATTTTCTGGTCCAATAAGTAAAATGGTAATACTAACAGGAAACGATAGAATGCTGTATTGTGCTAATACATATATGAATACTACAAAGTGTTCTGATAGATTATATTTTATTTTATTGAAAGTTAAGAACCCTGCAATTGCTAATATAGGAATGTACATTAGAAAAAACAACGAGGCGTAATCAAAAGTCACCTCCTGCCATTTAAGAGCAAAGGCGGCGTTTCCTTGAATCATACCTTGCCAATCTATTTTATCATAAAATATTTTCTTAATCAAAAACATTGTTATTCCAGAAAGTGTTAATGCAATGGCTACATAACTAATTGGATTTAAATATTTTTTTCGTACTCCATTAATATAGCCCTCAATAACCAATTGTGGCTTAGTAAATAGATGCCAGAAAGTTTTTAAGAAGGTATTATCTAAGTTGAAATAACGTTCTGTTACGTCATACCAGAGATTTTTAAGAGTCAGCCGATTTCGAATAATCTTCGCCCCACAATTCGAGCAAAATGAATAGTCTGACCTTAATGGTAAGTCACAATTTTTACATTCCATAAGAATTCATCAGGTTAAATCACCTTTCAATAGTAGCGATAATTCTTGTACGTTTTTAAATTTAACAAACTCGCCATTTTTGAGATACGAAATAGCACCAGTTTCTTCACTAACTACTAAAGCCAAAGCATCAGTTTTTTCAGTAATACCTACAGCAGCTCTATGTCTTAAGCCGTAATGTAATGGAATGTTTCTTTCATTACTTACTGGTAAAATTACACGAGTAGCAACAATGTAATTATTAACGATTACTGCAGCACCATCATGCAACGGACTGTTTTTGTAAAAAATACTTTCGATAATTGGCTGTGTAATTTCAATGTACATTTTATCACCAGAAGACTTTATAAAATCTAATGAATGGGAACGTTCAATA
>CALLIG010000203.1 GCA_938009735.1 uncultured Flavobacteriaceae bacterium | reverse complement strand
CAATTCACCAAATACTGCTGGTAGCATTGAAAACTTTTTTTGCATCATGGTCGTTGACTCAAAACGTTCTGTCATGATATCATAAATCATAACCCCGTTTTCTTCAGCAACTTTGAAAGCTTCTTTTAATTTCTCAAACCCCGCAGAATTGATAACAAGTGGCTTATCTGCATATACATTCAATCCCGCTTTTACAGCAGCTAAAATGTAATCGATTTTCTTCGAATTCTTACCAGCAACAACCATCACATTACCCGGTTTTTGGGCAATCATTTGTTGTAAATAATCATCTCCAAAATTGGTGTTGACCTTCCAAGCTGTAGAATTGTCGGCTCGAGAATTGTATTGCTCAATCTTACTCAAAAAATCTTGAACCTCTGGGCCTTCAGGAGCGAAAACATGAATCACAGAATCTACTTGAGGATACATTGTTTTCTGAACCAAGGCTGCATGAAAGTGACCAGGATCTAGAGTCATGAGTTTTACATTATCCATCGAAGGTTCTTCTTCACCTTTTTCTTCTGGTTTTTTTTCTGCACAAGAAACCAAAAGTCCCATGAATAACATAACAATTGAAAAATTCTTCATATAATTTACATCTTAACATAATCTGTTCCATAAGGCTTGCGTTGCTCTCTATGCAACATAGCATTTGCCTCATCATCATTCACGAACATTTCGGTATCTGGATTCCAGTTTAATTTTCTATCTATTTTCATAGCAATATGACTCAGCAAACAAACTGAACAGCTACGGTGCCCGATCTCTACTCGTGAAATTGGTTGTTCACGACTTTCAATACAGTCTAACCAATTACCATGTTGCTCTTTACTTCTATATAATTTTATTTCATTCTCTCCTATCACAGATTCTAGAATTTTAGGATCTGAAGCATCTAATGCCTTTGCACTATTTGCTTGATCTACAGGATCTGAAGAAGATGCTACATAGTTACCACGTGATACAAAAATCCAACCGTCAGTACCTTCGTATCTAATTCCGTTCGTATAACCTCCACTTGTTAATACCGTAATGCCATTTGCATATTCTTGCTTTACCATGAAATCACCATGCACGTTCCACAAACCTGATTTTGGAAAAGTAGCTAACGATTCTACTGAAATAGGACCTGTTAATTCCGTATCCATACCCCAGGCAGCTGAATCATAATGGTGTTGTCCCCACCCTGTGATCATTCCTGCTCCATATTGTTCTAATCGCAACCAACCAGGTCTGCTATATCCAACTTGAGGATGCACACCAATTTCTGTGTACGGAACTTCCGGTGTTGAACCCAACCACATATCATAATTCAAGTTTTTAGGAACCGCCATCGCTGGAGCATCTGGCCCACCTGGATCGCCAGGCAATCCTATTTTAACGGTATGAATTTTACCAATTCGACCATTTCGAACAAGCTCTGCCGCTAATCGAAATTGAGTTGACGAACGTTGTTGTGTTCCCAATTGTAGTATGGTCCCTTTTTTCTTAACTGCTTTTACCAATTGCTGGCCTTCTCTAATAGTTAGCGAAGTTGGCTTTTGCAAATACACATCTTTACCTGCTAAAGTAGCTTCCATAGCTGGTTGTGAATGCCAATGATCAGGCGTACTTATTACAACAGCATCTATGTCTTTATTCAATAACATTTCGCGGTAATCCTCATATGCTTTAGCCTCTATATACTTTTCCTTTCCTGTTTTCTTCTTATAAAATTCATTCACCAAAATCTGAGCGTCTTTAGTTCGGTTTGAATCTAAATCACAAACAGCAACAACCCTTGAAACGTCATGCTGCATAGTACCTGGCAAATCATGATCACGTGCTATTCGGCCACAACCAATTTGGCCAACATTAATTTTATTACTGGGCGCATCTTTACCTAATACGCTTGCTGGCACAATAGAAGGAAAACCTACTGCTGCTGCAGTACCTAATGCTGTTTTGCTAATAAACTTTCTACGTTTCATATATTGTTTATTTAGTTGGATAAAATATTATTGCTAATTGTTGCCTTTGGAGGATGTGCAAAAGATTGCCAATAAGCCTCAGCCTCTTCTGCAGTTAATTCACCATCGAAAACAACCATTCTATATTTTAATTCATATGCTGTACTCGCTTCAATTTTCCATTCTTCATGGCGGATAGGACAAAATTCAAAGAACATATCACCACGACCTCCATTCGAATCAATTGGCCAAATTCGCATAGGCTCCGGATGCATTCTATTTTCAGGATTACTCATAAAAAGAATACCACTAGTTCCTTTACCATCTGTTGAAGCACCACTAACAATAGCCCAGCGTGCATTGGTACCGTCGGCAGTCAATCGATCATTTCCTTCTGAAGTCAATACCGAACAATTATCTGCCTTCCAACGTTCTGTAAAACGCAAACCTAAACCACCGCCATAGCGATAAGCTTCGAATAATATTCCGTTTTCAAGAGGCGAACTAAATGTCGATGTATAATCTAACATATAGCGATCGTCTCTACCCAAATTCCACATGCGCACTTTCAAATTTTCGTTAAGCGCTATTTTAGGTGTTTTTTGAGTTTTGAAATCGATATGTTCTTGATGCGCTGTAAAAGATGAGAAAACATCACCCGATCTGTTCTCTTTAAAATCCTTAAAAAGCACAGTACCCATTCCTTCACCTAAATTCCAAAAATCCACTCTGGTCGTGTCAATACGAGTATGAGTCCAAGGGCCCCAAAGCCCATAATGATGCCAATGATCTGATGGTTGAATTCTAGTTAATGTATCGCCTTTAAGAGTTATAATAGGATGAATAAATCCTGATTTACTAAAAATAGAATCTATGCCTTTAGGCGGATAAGTCATTTCATAACGGTAAGAAACAAGTGGGTTACCATTATAATACAATTGCATATTTCCATCTTTCTTTTCAGTCCAATTAGTGGTCCCTTCTTTTGTAATGTAATCCAATGGCTTTAGGCTATATAAAAGACTGTCTTTCGGTTTTTGTACAAACCAAAGTTTATCACCATCCAATTGTAGCTCATTAGACAAATCTTTTTGAGATAGTATTAGATCACTTAAATCCATTCCTTTCAAAAGGTTGATATCTATAGAAATAGGTGTTGCAACAGTAATTGTTTTGTCTACTCTAAGTTGTATTGTTTCTCCTTTTGGTTCATTACAGCTGAAAGAAAAGGCAAGTATCATGGCAGAACATACCACTTTGGCTGTAATAGCAAATTGCGAAACAATAGTTACATTTGACATGACTTCTAAATACTTGGAATTCTAAACAGTCAGGTAATTTACAATTACTTTTGTAAATAACTGGCGTAATTATAATATTTCGTTAACGTTAACGAAATAGAACAAAAAGACTTATAATGCAACGAATACTACTTCCCTTTTTTATGCTTTTTTATTTATTCAATATGTTTGCTCAAAGTATAGAACCTATTAAAATTACTGATGAATGGCTAGTATCTATCGAAAAATCAGCCCCATCTAAAACAAGAATAGCTACAGATTCAAAAAAGAAAATTCTAGTTTTCTCTAAAGCGACTGGCTTTGACCATTGGACCATTCCTCATAACGTAGCAATGCTAAAAATTCTTGCTAGAAAATCAAATGCTTTTGAGATTCATATAGGCTACGATATCGAAAATTTTGACAAGAAAAACCTGAAAAAATATGACGCAGTTATCTTAAACAATTCAAACCCAAGTGGACCTGATCGTGATTTATTCTCTGATCTTTTGAAACAGAACACAACGTTAACTGCATTGGAAATTAATGAAGAAGCTGCCGTTTATGAAAAAAACCTCATGAACTATGTAAAAAAGGGTGGTGGACTAATGATTCTTCATGGCGCGATTACCGTTCAAAACAATTCTAAGGAGTTCAGCAAAATGACCGGTGGCAGTTTTGATTACCACCCCAAACAACAAGAAATACATGTAAAAGAAGTCGACGTCAATCACCCTATGGTCAAGGCATTTAATGGCAAAGGTCTTACCCATGTAGATGAACCATATTTTTTTAAAAACGCCTATTTCGATTATAATTTTAGACCTTTATTATACATGGATGTTGCGAAACTTGATGGACTGAAAAAAGAAGTTGACGAAAAAGTAATTTATGTATCATGGATTAAACGACACGGAAAAGGCAGAGTATTTTATAGCTCTCCTGGTCACAATGCACAAAGCATGGAAAACCCCGAGCTACTACAATTCTTTTTAGATGGCATGCAGTATGTTGTAGGTGATTTAAAATGTGATGATTCTCCAATAGGTAAAGAATAACAGCTGTAGCTAATTAATTAAACCTTGTGTAACTTTTATCACCTTACTTCAGTTTATTTAAAGTTATTTTTGTTCCAAATTATAATACTATGGATGTAATTCTACAACCGTGGCCTTGGTTTGTTTCAGGTCCGCTTATAGCCATCACTATGGCAACTTTGGTATTCTTTGGAAAGACTTTCGGAATGTCTTCAAAC
>CALLIG010000202.1 GCA_938009735.1 uncultured Flavobacteriaceae bacterium | reverse complement strand
TTGGTTACTATCGTCATTTCAATAGTTTCAACTTTAACTAACTCGGTAGCGTTTTGAGCTTGAGCAGTTGCTCCGATAAAAAGAATAAAGATTAAAGTTGCGATAGTTTTCATGTCTGTACGTTTTACATATATAAAACGGACAGGCCTTTGTTTACAGGGGTTCGTGTCGCTGAACGAGACTAAATACTCGTTAACTGACCCAACTTCGGTTGAAGTGTAAAAAAGTGCCGATAACGGTCACAAACGTCAAAAACACTTAACCGAATAAAAGATGTTTTTTAACGGATCAGGATGGGTAAATATTTTCAAAAAATCAAATTCTAACTATTTGGCGATATCTTTGAATAATGTATAGAATCACATCTCAAGGATGAATAAGGGCATTAGATTAAAAATCATTGAGGTTTGTGACAATAAGATTGCTGCCAAAGGAGAAAATGTCGGACTTTCGTTCTATGCATTCTTTAAAAATAAAAATGATAATCCTGAGCTTTTGATGGAAGTTGCCGAATGGTGGATTTTAGAGAACCGATTTGATCATTTTGAAAAAGCCCAGAAGATTAAGGAATTAGTAGCATCTAAATTTCAGCGTGAATAACTAGAAACGATCAATTATGAATAAAAATGACATCCCAAAATACGGAGCTATTTCAGCTTCATTAAATCAAGCATCTGTTAATTGGGAAGAAGTTCTTTCTAATATAATACCTTCCTTTGGATGCTCAACAGGTACCATTCATTTTTTGGAGGAAGAAACTTCACTATTGAAGTTGCAAGCACAAGTTGGGATTCCTGATTTTTTGATTCCTAAATTGTCAACTATTCCGATAGGAAAAGGAATGGCGGGTATTGCTGCTGAACGACGAGAACCTGTAGAAATGTGTAACCTGCAAACAGATGATTCAGGGGTGGCAAGACCATCAGCTAAAGAAACTAAAGTAGAAGGTTCTATTGTTGTCCCGTTGTTACTTAATAACACCTTATATGGTACATTAGGCATAGCAAAACCTGTACCTTACGATTTTACTGAAGAAGAGCAAACTGATCTATTGAAGATTGGAGAAGAAATGAGTACTGTGATTAGTGCTAAATAAAATTAACCACAAGATTATTGAGATTAATTCAATGGTCATCAAAACATAACATGGAGAAAGCAGAATTTCTTGAAAAAAACATCTTTCAAAACTTAAAAAACCTGAATAAAGAAACTGAAACTGATTCAATTCACTATTTTTCAGAATCAGATTTTGAAATAGTCTTGGAGCGTATTGAAAAATTAGGAATCGGAATTTATAAAATTGAACCTAGATTAGACGGTGATTTGTTAGAAGTGAAAATAAATGAAGATTTTAGAAAAAAAGCGACAGATTCAAGATGGTATAAGAGTGCATTTTCTCAGTTTAAAAAACAACAAGTTGACATTCAGTATGCAGCAAGTTATAAAGTTTCAGATAGATTGCTAAATAGAGAAAATACCTATCAAGACAAAGAAATTGACGAAAACCAAAATTCTACTAATTGATATTCTATGAATCAAAGAATAGCGCATATTGCTTTAGTTGTTAAGGACTATGATGAAGCTATTCAGTTTTACACAGAAAAGTTAGACTTTGAGTTATTAGAGGACACCAGAATTGATGATCTTAAAAGATGGGTTGTTGTTTCTCCACCAGGTGCAAAAGAATGTTGTTTACTACTTGCAAAGGCTGCTAATGAAAAACAATTGGCAAGTATAGGAAACCAAGCTGGAGGCAGAGTATTTCTTTTTCTATTTACAGATGATTTTTGGCGTGACTATAATAAAATTATTGAAAGAGGCATCAAATTTGTACGCTCTCCAAAAGAAGAACCTTACGGAACAGTTGCTGTCTTTGAAGATTTATATGGAAACTTGTGGGACCTACTGCAGCCAAACGAGAAAAATAAAGGCGTAATCAAAAACAAATAAGGTTTAAATAAAAGATGGTATGACAGAAAATATTGCTGATAGTTTTATTTCACTAGAACTTCCTGTACAATGGGGTGATATGGATGCCGCCCAACATGTAAATAATACGGTATACTTACGCTGGGTAGAATCTACACGTATTGCCTTGTTTCAAAAAGTGAATGGGGGAGTTTTAGCTTTCAAGAAGATTGTTCCAATACTGGCTTGGCAAGATTGCAAATATATTTTTCCGGTTACTTATCCAGATCGGGTTGTTATCACTTTAGATATTATTGAATTGTTGGAAGACAGAGTTGTTTTCGAAGCGAAAATCTATAGTAAAACCCATAATCGAATTGCTGCAATATCTAAATCTAGCGTAATGGCTTATGATATGGAGAACCTTAAAAAACACCCTTTTCCAGAAGATTGGAGAAAAGCGTTTGTTGATTTTTACGGAGAAGGTATTTTGAAATAATTAATACTAGAATAATAACCTCAATCCAAACTTCCTCCTCTTAATAAGGCTACCTTCGAAAAAAAATAATGTCTATAGCGCACAAAGTGCAATTGGTAGAAAAGCTTTTTTATCAATTAGAAGAAGAAAGCGCGCAGTTCCAAAAAACATCTGGTCTTGGTTGTGTAGCAGGTTGTGGAAAATGCTGTACGAATCCAGCTGTAGAAGCTTCTCCCTTAGAATTTTTGCCTTGGGCACATCACTTATTCTTAAATAAAGAGGCAGAGAAAACGCGGCTTTTGCTAAAAGAAACCCCGAGCTCAACGTGCTTAATTTATAAACCCTTTGATACTCTTGATAAAGGAAGTTGTGGTAGTTATAAATACCGAGGTTTAATTTGTCGTCTTTTTGGCTATGCAGCAAATACTGATAAATATGGAAATTTGCGATTGGCAACCTGTAAAATTATCAAAGAAGGTCAGGCTGAAAAATATAATTCGGCTTCAGAAGCAATAACAAAAGGATTGCATGTTCCGGTATTTACAGAGTATTACATGCAATTAAATCAAATAGATTTCCATTTAGGAAATATCATATTACCTGTAAATAAAGCGCTTATTATGGCTTTAGAAGAAGTGATGCAGTACTATGCATACAGGCCTTTACCTGATGTAGATT
>CALLIG010000201.1 GCA_938009735.1 uncultured Flavobacteriaceae bacterium | reverse complement strand
AGCGATACCTAAATCTTTTATGAATTTCTCCGTTCCTCCGGTTGAATAAATAGTGATTCCAAGTTCGTCAAATTTTCGAACGATTGGTTCTAATCCATCCTTGTGAAATACAGAAATTAATGCTGATGTAGCTTTTTTGGTACTCATATTTTGCGTGCTAGTGGTTATGTTTGTAAGCAAGCAAAAGTACTTTTTTTTAAAGGAAAAAATTGATCAGGTTATCAACAAAAACCCTAAAGTTTTGAACCGTTTAGTCTAATATTTTAGCGACTTCAGTATTAACGAATTCTAAAAATCGCTCATCTTCTTCAGTAAAAGGATCTGGTGTATTCGAATCAATATCAATCTGACCTATATTTTCTCCGTTTAAAAATAAAGGCACTACAATTTCAGCTTTGACCGTTATGCTGCAAGCTATATAGTTGTCTTGCGCTTTTACATCAGGCACAACAAAATTTTCATTTGAGACAGCAACTTGGCCGCAAATGCCTTTTCCGAATGGAATGATAGTATGATCAGTCGGTTCACCAGCATACGGACCTAATTTTAGTTCTTCTTTGTCACCATTTTTAAAATAAAAGCCCACCCAGTCATAGTGTGAAATACTTTTTTTGAGCAGTTCGCAAACTGCCAAGAGCCTTTCATTTGTAGTAATCGAATTGTCTTTTAAAATCGCAACGGTGTCAGTTTTTAACTGATTGAACATAACTTCTATTTTAGGCTAAAATAGTTTTTTTATGTTATTGATAAAAAACAAAAGAGGGATGTCTATTTCTAGACATCCCTCTTTAATTATAAAATATTAGCGCCTAGTTTTTAAGGCTGAATTTTAACATCAAACTCGATAAAATCATCATTACCAAATCCAGGCTGGATGGCGGTAATTTTAATTAATCCTTTTTTACCATAATTATCTACAAATTCAATAACATCACCAACACTTAGGTTTGTTATTTTTTGAGCAGTAGAACTAGCTATTGAGTTTAAATCTCCTGATAGCATAACGCCATCAAAACCAGCTGCATCCAATGAAGAGACGCCGAAATAAGCTTCGTTCAAAGTCTCAGTAGCTGCATCTTCTTCATCTGCACCAGGCTCAAGCCCTTCAACAGGAAATCCGAAAGACGCATCATATTCAGCAGTAGAAGCAAATGAAGCATTATCATCAGCAGAAACACCAGAAGCGCCATAGTAATAACCAAAATCCCAAAATGCTCTGAACTCAGGTCCTACATTGATTTTGTATACTGTTTCATTTAAAAGAGAAAAGAAAGTTTCTGTATTACCATTTACATCAGGCGCGAATAATTTAACTCCTGAGAAATCTCTAACCGCTGCCGCAGGATCTGTTCCTGTACCAACAGTTACTGTAATAGTACCAGCACCTAAGGCTAGTCTTTTCGTAATATCTCTAAAATCACCTTTTCCTTTGGTTGTCCAAAATGTATAAACAATTGATCCATTGTCGATATTTGGAACTGGCAATTCGAATGTAAAGTCAATTGCTTTTTTAGTTGCACCATCTAAATCAATAGAACCATCATTGTTAAGTGCTTTGTCTAAGTCATCACTAGTTAATGCAAAACTATTGAAAGGCATATCTCCGGTACCAGAAATATTTTGAGTAATGTACATTCTACGTTGAGTAGTAGCATCTGAAGTAAAAACAATTCTACCAGGTACCGTTGTGCCAACTTCACCACTTGCAGAAGCTGAAGGAATATTGCTTGAAGTATCAGCTTCGTTAAAAACAATAGTAGCAACTACTGGTTCCTCCTCGTCGTCGCCTCCACCAGTTTCATCACCAGGAAGTGGGGTGTCAAAAACTGCACTATCATCTGAACTACAGCTGGCTACAAAAAATGCCAATGTAAATACTAGAAATCCGTATTTCAGACTTGATTTTAATTTTTTTTTCATAATTGAATTATTGTGTTTCATAGATAAAATGTTATTAATCTTCGATGAACTGTGTTTAATGATTAGTTCAATACCTTAACTACGAAATGGCAAAAAAAGTATATGGAATATGTAATTATTAGCAAGAATTTTAGTGAGTATCAGAGAATGGTAGGTGCGCGAGTATTATTTTATACTTAGAGGTCTAAACTTTCGTTAAATAAACAGATAACAACCTAAAAAATCGAATATTTCGTATTTTTGCAATCATGAAAAGTATTCTTCATAAAATAACATCCTTACTGATGGCTATTTTGCTTTTGCTTTCCACAACTTCGTGGAAGGTTGAAAAGCACTACTGTATGGGGCATCTTATAGATGTAGCATTATTTACAGATGTTGATACTTGCGGAATGAATATGTCAGCTGATGATACTACTGAAGCTCTCAATAAGAGTGAAAATTCGTGCTGTAATGACGAAATTATTTTTGTTGAAGGTCAGGATGATTTAAAACTGTCATTTAATGATTTAGATACTGATCAGCAGTCTTTTCTGATTGCTTTTAAATATTCTTTCTCTCATGTTTTTCAAGCTCAAACGGATCAGTTCGTTTCGCATGATCAATACCCTCCACCTATACTTGTCAAAGACATTCAATTGTTTGACGAGGTATATTTAATTTGATTTTATTTTCATTCCCATCCTTATGGGAGACAGAACCCTTTTGTTTAATACCTAAAGGGCTAGCAATTGGCATGTCAAAAATGTCTAAATGTATTTCCGCCTAGGAAATTAAAATAAAATACTATTAATGAAACATATCTATCATATAACAGGCATGACCTGTAATAACTGTGTTGCTTCAGTTGCTGATGCCTTATCGAAAATAGATGAGGTAACACAAGTTGATGTCAATTTAGAAAAGTCTAATGCAGAGATTTCTATGACTTCTCATATTCCAATTGAAGTTTTAGGGTCTGCTTTAAAATCGAAATATTCGATTTCTGAAAAGCAAAGTGATCGTGATGAATTGAGCATTGTAAGTGAGGGAAAAACTAAGTTTCAGCAATTGAAGCCTCTGTTGTTAATCTTTCTTTATCTCTTTGGGGCCGTCTTCTTTTTAAATTATAAAGAATGGAATGCCGGTGAAGCTATGCTTGATTTTATGGGACTCTTCTATATCGTCTTTAGTTTTTTCAAACTGCTAGATTTAAAAGGTTTTCCAGAAAGTTTCCGCATGTACGATCCGCTGGCAAAAGTAATTCCTGCTTATGGTTGGATTTATCCTTTTTTAGAACTTGCTCTAGGGATCATGCTTCTAATGAGATTTCAAATAACGATTGCTTTGATAACAACTATTTTGATTTTGGGAATTACTACTATTGGAGTGACTAAAACTTTATTAGATAAGAAGAGCATTCGTTGCGCTTGTTTGGGTACTGCATTAAAGTTGCCCATGACGGAAGCTACTTTTATCGAAAATACCATAATGTTGTTAATGGCTGGGGTGATGTTATTTAATAGTTTGACCTAACTGGTTTTAAAGACGTAGGTCTTTTAAAAAACAAAAAAATGAAACAATATATATATATATTAATCGGCTTAATGCCTCTGATCTGCATTTCGCAAGAGAATGTGGAAGGCATGGTAATGGAGGCCAATTCAGAGAATAAACACATTGAGCTTTCTGGGGCCAATGTATACTGGATGAATTCACAAATCGGGACAATTACTAACGATGAAGGCTTATTTAGTATCCCTTTTTCAAAGGAATACAATAGATTGATTATTAGCTATGTCGGATTTAAATCAGATACGCTTACCATAAATGAACCTAAGATGCTGCATCATTCGCTACAACCCTCTAATGAATTAGATGAAGTTGTGGTAAGACAGAAACGAGATGCTGTTCAAAAAGCCTATTTCAGCGCACAAAATGTGATTACTGTAAATAGTGCTGAGTTGTTAAAAGCCGCTTGCTGTAATTTATCTGAAAGTTTTGAAACCAATCCAGCAATTGATGTCAATTTTTCAGATGCGCTTACTGGAACAAAACAGATTCAAATGCTCGGATTGACAAGTCCGTATCTACTGATAACTCAGGAGAATATTCCGATGGTTCGAGGTGCGTCTCAGGCATTTGGTCTGACCTTTACACCTGGTACGTGGGTAGAAAGTATTCAAATCACCAAAGGTGCGGGTAGTGTGGTAAATGGCTATGAAAGTATTTCTGGTCAGATCAATGCAGAATTGGTAAAACCCTTGACAGATAAAGCGTTATTTGTGAACGGGTACTACAATGTCAATGGCCGGATGGAATTGAACACCCATATCAATAAAAGATTGAACGACAAGTGGAGTAGTGGTTTATATATTCACGGCAATGCAAGAACACAAAAAGAGGATAATAATAATGACGGCTTCTTAGACGCACCGCTTGCCAATCAAATTAATATAATGAACCGTTGGCAATATCAAAATGTAGAAACAGGTTGGGTAAGTTTTTTAAATGTTCGATTTTTAAATGATGAAAAACAGGTTGGTCAAGTAGATTTTAATCCTGATGCACCAAATGCAATTAGAGGTTTTGGTAATCGAAATACATTTAATGAAAACGAAATATGGGGAAGTGAGATAGCTTCCCGCCGTTTTGATTCCTCAATAAAACTTGGTTATGTTTTCCCTGAATTACCATTCCAAAGTTTCGGTTTTCAGGCATCTTATAGTAATCATGATCAAGAATCTTATTTCGGGGTAAACAGATATGATATCAATCATGAAAGTGTGTATTCGAATTTGATTTTTAATTCCATAATTGGAGATACACAAAACAAGTTCAAAACCGGATTAACCTTTGCTTATGATGGTTATGAAGAGTTGGTGAATACGACAGATTTTTCTAGAGATGATTCATCTGTGGGGGCTTTTTTCGAATATAGTTTTGATAATTTGGAGAAGATAAGCTTGACAGCTGGCTTGCGTGTAGATACTCATAATAGATTAGGTACATTTATTACTCCGCGCTTACATGTTAGATATTCTCCTTGGGAAAAAGGAAGCCTCAGAGGTTCTTTTGGCAGAGGTAGGAGAGCGGCAAATATTTTTGCAGAGAATCAACAACTGTTCGCAACGGCTAGACAAGTGCAAATTTTAGATACGGAAGGAAGTATTTACGGTTTGGATGCTGAGGATGCATGGAATTATGGAGTAAGTTTTTTACAAGGCTTCACCTTTTTAGACAGAACAGGTAACGTGACGATTGATTTTTATAAAACCGATTTCAAAAATCAAATTGTTGTTGATTGGGAAAACCCAAGAGCAATATCTTTCTATAATTTAGATGGAAACAGTTCTGCGAGCAGTTTTCAACTTGAAGTGAACCATGAGATTTTACCACAGCTTGAATTAAGAGCGGCTTATAAATATTATGATGTGAATACCGACTATCGATCTGGTAATTTGCAGAAACCTTTATTAGCTCAAAATCGATTTTTTGCCAATATTGGTTATGAAACTATACTTACAGAAAAAGGGGGTCAATGGAAGTTTGATTACACGTTGCATACATTAGGTAAGCAGCGTTTGCCAAATACTAATGTTAACCCACCAGAATTTCGATTGGGTGAATTTGCAGAAGGGTATAGTTTGATGAATGCTCAAGTCACCAAGGTTTTTTCAAATAAATTTGAAGTTTATGTAGGTGGAGAAAATTTGAGTAATTTTAGACAAAACAATCCAGTTTTAAGTGCTGAAAATCCTTTTGGCTCAAATTTTGATACTAGTATAATATTCGCACCTATTATGGGTAGAATGTTTTACGGCGGATTTAGATATAAACTATAACAACTAATATTATAATATGAAAAAAGTAATTACTGTAATAGCCTTACTATTTATTGCAGCAACCTCATTTGCGCAAGAGAAGAATAAGAAAATGAACATGGAGGTTGATGGTGTTTGTGGTATGTGTAAAGTTCGTATTGAGAAAGCTGCCCTTGGCGTGAAAGGTGTTAAGTACGCCATATGGGATATACCTTCCCATCAATTATCATTAATAATTGACGAGCGTAAAACAGACCCAATGAAAATTAAAACTGCCTTGGTTGCGGTTGGTCATGACACTAAAGAATTAAAAGCTACCGAAGATGCGTATAATAAGGTAATGCCTTGTTGTAAGTATCGTGATGAGCAGGTTGTTAAAGATCATGAGAATTGATTTGCACCTTGTTTCTGTAAGGAAATCTTAATTTAACTTACTAAATCCGTATCTCTTTGAAAAAGAAATGATACGGATTTTTTTATTTTGCCTATTTTTCTTGGGCTGTCAACAGGTTTTTTCCCAAACCTGTTGTTCGGGCGGTGTGCCATTATCAAATAATTTGGGTTTGCCTAATGAAGGAAAGGGCTCTTTGTCTATAGGGTTGAACTATGATTACAATAATCTAAATACTTTAAACGCAGGTTCAGATAGATTGGATGATGACTCTAGGCTTCGTATTACCAATTCAATTTTACTCGGTCTTGGTTATGCTGTTAGCGATAAATTATCTTTTGAGACACTATTTACTTGGGTAAATCAAACTCGTACAATTTCACAATTTGGCAATGAGAATTTTTCGGAAACTTCTGGAATTGGAGATGCTGTATTCTTGGCAAAATATGCGATTCCAGACTTACTGGGTTTAAATACCGTTTTAAATTTAGGTGTAGGAACTAAAGTACCAATAGGAAAGTCTGATTTAACTACTGAAGAAGGTTTTTTACTAAACGCAGATTTGCAACCTGGTAGCGGAGCATGGGATGTTTTAGGCTGGATGTCTATTTCAAAAAAATTAAATTTTAGACCTACAGCTACAGTATCTGGCAGCTTAACTTATAGATTGACTGGAGCGAATGATTCTTATTTTAATAATTCGACGAGCTATGAATTCGGTAATGTAGTACAGACTAATGTGGGCTATACAGATCAATTTCTATTATTCAACACCATTTTTAATCCAGGTCTGGTATTCAAATACAGAAAGGCTTCCTTCGATAAGATAGATAATTCGCAGCTTCCCAATACGGGAGGGGAATGGGTTTTCTTGCGACCAGAGCTGTCGGTTCAAATAACACCAAATATGGTTTTTAACTCAAGAATGGAAGTGCCTATTTATAGTTATGTTGATGGTACACAGTTGACTCCGACCCTTCGGTTTACTGCAGGGGTTTCATTTATCCTAAAAAAGAAAAAATTGAACATTTTAAATAAAACGCTATGAAAAAGAACGCTTTGCTTTTATTGATATTTACCTTCTTGTTATTTTCGTGTAGCTCGTCTAACACACAAGAAAATATTAACACAACAGGAACGGAGTCGCCTGATGCGAATCCGGATTCAAATGAAACTGAAAACAACTCCACAGTATGGACCATTCCTGTAGAAGAAGTATTGGACGGCGGTCCTGGAAGGGATGGTATACCCGCTTTAGAAAACCCAAGTATGCTGCTAGCAGAAAACGCTTCGATATTATCTGATGACGAGTTAGTTTTAGGGTATAAGAATGGAGACGATATAAGAGCCTATCAGCATAGCATATTAGACTGGCATGAAATAATAAATGATAATATTGGAGATACTTCTGTAGCCATTACTTACTGTCCATTAACCGGAACAGGCATTGGATGGAACAGAATTATTGATGGGAAAGAAACCACTTTTGGAGTTTCGGGTTTATTGTACCAAACTAATCTAATTCCTTTTGATAGAGCTACGCAAAGTAATTGGTCACAGATTTTGAACGAATCGGTTAATGGAAGTCTAGAAGGAAAAAAAGCAGAGGTGATTACCCTTGTTGAAACGGATTGGAAAACATGGAAAACAATGTTTCCTAACACCACAGTTGTAAGTTTAGAGACTGGTTTTTCACGAACCTATGATAGATACCCTTATGGAGATTACAAAACCAATAATAATACTTTTTTCTTTCCAACTCCAAAAGATGATAGATTGCCTTTGAAAGATAGGGTGCATACTATAATCATTGATGATCTTGCCAAGGTGTACCAATTTTCTGATTTTACAGCGAGCCCTGTAATTAGAGATACTTTTATTGATAAAAATTTTCTAATAGTAGGTAGCGCTAATTTTATGGCTTCTTTTGAACTAGATGCCACGCAGAATTTATTAGAATTCGAATATATATATGATGGCACTTCAGATGCAGTTGTACAGGATAATCAAGGAACACAGTATAATATTTTCGGAGAAGCTAATTCAGGCTCAAGTCAATTGAAACTGTCTAAGTCATTTATGGGATATTGGTTTTCTATACCTGCCTTTTATACTACAGAAGTATACAGTAATTAAAAAGTTCCCTGAAATGTAAAAATCCCGCACTTGAATTTCAAGTACGGGATTTTTTATAAATGTTTATGGCGATTCGCCATTACATCATGCCTGGCATACCGCCTCCACCCATTGGTGGGCCAGCAGGTGCATCTTCTTTAATATCAGTTAATGCACATTCGGTAGTTAAGATCATACCAGCAACAGAAGCAGCATTTTCTAAAGCTACACGCGTTACTTTTTTAGGATCGATAATTCCCGCTTTGAACATTTCAACATATTGCTCTGATTTTGCATCATAACCAAAGTCACCTTTGCCTTCCAAAATTTTAGCAACTACTACTGATCCTTCACCACCAGCATTGGATACTATTGTTCTTAAAGGAGACTCGATAGCTCTAGCAACAATTTGCAATCCGGTTTCTTCGTCAGCATTTTCAACTTCAACTTTAGAAAGAACTGATTTAGCTCTTACCAAAGCAACACCACCACCAGCAACAATTCCTTCTTCTACTGCAGCTCTTGTGGCATGAAGTGCATCATCAACACGGTCTTTTTTCTCTTTCATTTCAACTTCAGAAGCAGCACCTACATAAAGTACAGCAACACCACCAGCTAATTTAGCTAGTCTTTCTTGAAGTTTTTCGCGGTCGTAATCAGAAGTTGTTGTCTCGATTTGAGATTTAATCTGGTTTACTCTTGCTTTGATATTTTTCTGAACGCCACCACCATTTACGATTGTAGTATTGTCTTTATCAATAGTGATTTTCTCACAAGTACCTAACATATCTAAACTAGCGTTATCTAAAGAGAAACCTCTTTCTTCAGAAATAACAGTACCACCAGTAAGAATGGCGATATCTTCTAGCATTGCTTTTCTTCTGTCTCCAAAACCTGGTGCTTTAACAGCAGCAATTTTTAAAGAACCTCTTAACTTGTTTACTACTAATGTTGCTAATGCTTCACCATCAACATCTTCAGCAATAATCAATAAAGGCTTTCCTGATTGAGCAACTGGCTCTAATACAGGAAGTATATCTTTCATTGAAGAAATCTTCTTGTCAAACAATAAGATATATGGAGCTTCTAAATCAGAAGTCATTTTTTCAGAATCAGTAACGAAATACGGAGAAAGATATCCTCTATCAAATTGCATTCCTTCTACAACGTCAACATATGTATCTGTTCCCTTTGCTTCTTCAACAGTTATAACACCTTCTTTCCCAACTTTTCCGAAAGCTTTAGCAATTAAATCACCAATTGTTTCATCATTGTTAGCTGAAATAGATGCAACTTGTTTAATCTTATCAGATGAGTCACCAACTTTTTTAGACTGCTTTGATAAGTTCTCAACAATAGCTTCTACTGCTTTGTCGATACCTCTTTTTAAATCCATTGGGTTTGCACCTGCAGCAACATTTTTCAATCCTTCTTTTACGATAGATTGCGCTAAAACTGTAGCGGTAGTTGTACCATCACCTGCTAAATCGTTGGTTTTAGAAGCAACTTCTTTTACCATTTGCGCGCCCATATTTTCTAATGGGTCAGCCAATTCAATTTCTTTTGCAACAGTAACACCATCTTTTGTCACCTGCGGAGCACCGAAAGATTTGCTGATAATTACGTTTCTTCCTTTAGGTCCTAATGTTACTTTTACTGCGTTAGCCAAGGCATCTACACCTCTTCGAAGGCCATCACGAGCGTCAATGTCAAATTTTATATCTTTTGCCATAATGAATGTTCTTTTATTTTCGATTCCGTTACTATACCTAATTCATTTCAGTAAAGTCAGAAATCTTATTGATTAGACTAAATAGTTGTTTAGTGAGATTCCTGTCTTAACAGGAAAAACAAAAAGTTTTAGATGATAGCAAGTATGTCACTTTCACGCATCATTAAATAATCTGTGCCTTCAAGTTTTAACTCTGTGCCGGCATACTTTCCGTAAAGAACAGTATTACCAACTTTTACAGTTACCTGCTCATCCTTTGTTCCAGGACCAACAGCTACTACTTTACCTTTTTGTGGTTTTTCTTTTGCAGTATCTGGAATGTATAAACCAGAAGCCGTTTTTGTCTCAGCTGCCATAGGCTCAATAAGAACTCTATCTGCCAATGGTTTGATGCTTACTTTAGCCATAGTATTTGATTTTTATTTTGATTAAATATACTGTTGGTTTCTAGACAGAAATTATGCCATTATCTAGAAACTGACATATTGTAAAAAAAAATGCCAGCTTGTCATTAGGCTGGCATTTTATTATATTTTTTTAAATAGTTTACTCACCATCCGTTGGAGCCGCTTGATCAGCAGCTGGTTCCGGAAGAGCATCCACCGGATCTCCTGGTAACGTATTTTCTATATCATTACCGTTTATTAGTTTTGAGTCAGCTGAACCAAAACTTCCTTTGAGAGCAATGTTAGAAGCTAAGATTAAGATTACTAAGAAAGCTGCTAATATCCAAGTGCTTTTATCTAAGAAATCTCCTGTTTTCTTCACGCCGCCAACCACTTGACTGCCACCTCCACCAAAAGAAGAAGATAATCCTCCACCTTTAGGATTTTGTACCATCACAACGAGTACTAACAATAAGCATACGAGGACGATAAGAACTAAGAATATTAAAAATTGTGTAGTCATTACTAGTTATTTTCTTGTTGTATTTTTTCTACCGCTTTAATTCGGTCTGCAAAGAAACCACTTTTTTCCGGATATTTCAAACTTAAAATACGGTAGGCCTGTATAGCTTTTTTGTATTTTTTTTGTTCTAAATAGACCTTAGCTAAGGTCTCTGTCATAAGCTCTTTAACTTCAAATTTTGACGATTCTTTGGTGTCAATTTTAAATTTAGTTTTCTCACTTGGAACTATCTTCGGCCTCTCAGCTATAAATTTGTCAATTAGAGCAATCTTCTTTTGTTTTAGAACTTCCTTTTCAATATTAAAATCAGACTGTTCTTCGTCAATAGTATCGATTTTTCTATCAATCGTTTTCCGCGAAGTTAATTGCAGCCATTGGGCAAACGAATGTTTTTCATTTTGAGTGAAAGAAAGGGGTTTACCTAATTCTAATTTTTTTTCGGCTTCTTCTTGCACTTTTTTTAATTCAAGATCAATTTTCGGGTCTTTCGATTTAAATAACTCCGGATCTAGAATTTGTTCAGCATCAGTTTCATTTTGAGGTAATGGTTCGTCATTAGATTTTTCTATGAGAACTTTTTTTGATTCACTTTCTGGGATAACTTCTTCAGAAACAATTTCTGAATCTTCTAAAGAAATAGTTTTACCCGATATCGTATCTGCTATAGCGTTTTGTAAAAATTCTTTCGATGTAATAAAATCAAATAGAATATCTCTGTCAGTTGTATAAGCCGCAGCAACTTTCAATGCATTATTATACTTAAAACTATTTAAGTTTTTTAGTCCTTTTAAGTGAACAGCACGGGCAGATTGAAAATAGGGGAATTCAGACAATACATCCTCTAATTGTTTCGTCTGCTCAGAAGAGACTACTTCATTAGGGTTTTGTAATATAGATGTAAAGTCTTTAACGTTCATTTTTCAAAAAACAAATAATAGCGATTGTGCTAAGATACTTGACAAAATGTACTTCTACCAATCTGCTAGTGACTCATTAAAAATATCTTGTGTAATTCGTTCAAAAATTATCTCGTGCGCTTCTGCTTTTACAGAAGATAATTGCGAATCTGCAGGGTAGTCAAAGAAAAATGAAAAGCGTTGATCAAAATCAGCATCCTCTTTGGTGTTATTTGTAAATCGGACTTGAATCGCAATAGACAACCTGTTTTGAGCAGCGGTTTGGCTTGCAGTTGCACTCATTGGTGAAATGCGATATTCTACTATTTCACCTTCATATAATAAATCATATTTTCCATTATTAACAAGGTCTAAACTGGTCTGATTTTGAATTCGATCTTGAAGTGCTAAAGTGAAATCACGATCCATTCCGGGTTCAAATATAGAACCAGGACTCTGTGAAGCATAGTTTTGAAAATAATTTACTTGAAAGGTTTTGGCATCACCAACATCACCTCCGGTAAAATTATATATGCCACAAGAACTTAGACAAGTGCAAATGAATAAGACAAGTATTTTATTTTTTAATTGATACACATTATCAGTTTTAGTTTTCAAAGTAAAATGAAAAGAGAGAAAATACCAACCCTTTTCGGTTAAACTTAACACTTAAAAGCTCTTTTATAGCTGCTTTTTTAAAGATCGTATTGTTTAATCTTGCGATATAATGTTCGCTCTGATATGCCAAGTTCTGCGGCGGCAGCTTTTCGTTTTCCTCTATTTCTCTCTAATGACTTTTTTATTAACTCAATCTCTTTTACCTGTAAAGACAACGTTTCTTCTTCTTGAATTTCTTCCGCGAAATGGTATTTGTCCTCTTGTTGAACTTGTTGATGAATTATAGGTTCTTCATGCGTTTCAGGTAGTTGTAATAAAGCTAGAGGATTGCTTTCTTGCTCAGGGGTTTCCTTTTCGTCATTGCTGTATATCTTACGTATTAAGCTTTCATTTTCTTCTTGTACCTTTTCAGTATCATTATTCTTCAATAACTCTAAGGTCAACTTCTTCAAGTCATTTAAATCACCTTTCATGTCAAAGAGCACCTTATAAAGAATCTCTCGTTCCGTGCTGAAATCACCTTCTTTCTTGTCGCCACCTACAACTGCAGGTAGATTTGAGCTACTAGCACTACTTGGTAAGTAAGCATTTAAAGTAAAAGCTGAAATGCTTCGTTTTTCTTCTAGCACAGAAACTTGTTCTGCGATGTTTCGAAGTTGTCGAATGTTTCCTGGCCAGCGATATTTTAATAAAAGATCAGTTGCGCCATCCTCTAAACGAATAGTAGGCATTTTGTATTTCTGACCAAAGTCAGAAGCGAACTTTCGAAACAACAGATGAATATCATCTTGTCTTTCGCGTAGGGGTGGAATATTAATTTCAACCGTACTCAGCCTATAATATAGGTCTTCGCGAAATTTTTCTTTTTCAATTGCTTCAAACATTTTGATGTTTGTAGCTGCTACGATACGTACATCAGTTTTTTGAACTTGTGAAGAACCTACTTTTAAGAATTCGCCGTTTTCTAAAACCCTAAGAAGACGTACTTGTGTTGTTAGAGGAAGTTCGCCAACTTCATCTAAGAATATAGTACCGCCATCAGCAACTTCAAAATAACCACTTCTGGTCGAAGTCGCACCTGTAAATGCTCCTTTTTCGTGACCAAAAAGTTCACTATCAATAGTACCTTCAGGTATTGCGCCACAGTTTACAGCAATATACTTCGCATGTTTTCTATGGGATAAGGAGTGAATAATTTTTGGAATTGACTCTTTACCAACACCACTTTCACCAGTCACCAAAACCGAAATATCGGTTGGCGCTACTTGGATAGATTTTTCAATAGCACGATTCAGTTTCTGATCGTTACCAATGATTTCAAATCGTTGTTTTATTGATTGTATAGATTCCATTTTTTTATCATTCCTTTAAAAGAAGGAATTTATATTTTAGTTTGTACTGTACTCTAATGCTTCCCCAATTAAAGTAGCAGAGGTGCATTCATTTATCTTAACATTCACAAAATCTCCTACCTTGTAATTCTCTTTAGGAAAAACTACGACCGTATTTTGTGGATTTCTTCCCATCCATTGTGATTCTGACTTTTTCGATGTTCCTTCAATTAGTACTTCTTCAATGTTGCCTAAATGTTCTTCTGTTCTGAATTTACAATGCTCTCGTTGTAGCGCTATAATTTCAGCAAGACGTCTTTGCTTTACTTTCATCGGAATGTCATCTTCCAACTTACGGGCAGCCATTGTTCCTGGTCGTTCTGAATACAGATACATATAACCAAAATCATATTTCACATACTTCAAAGCTGCCAAAGTGGCCTGATGGTCTTCCTCGTTTTCAGTTGGAAAGCCTGAAATCATATCTTGCGAAATGGCACAATCAGGAATTATTTTACGCACATTATCAATGAGTTCAAAATATTCTTCAATAGTATGCAGTCGATTCATTTCTTTAAGAATGCGATTGCTTCCGCTTTGAACAGGTAAATGAATATGGTTACAAATGTTATCGTATTTAGCCATAGTTCGAACAACATCTAAAGTCATGTCTTGCGGATTCGAAGTTGAAAATCGAATTCGCATTCGAGGTTGTGCTTCAGCTACTTTTTGTAATAAATTTGAAAAATCAACTGAAGTTGCCTTTTCCATCTCTGTAGCTTTTACAAAGTCTTTTTTTAACCCACCACCGTACCATAGGTAGCTATCTACATTTTGTCCTAAAAGGGTAATTTCTTTATATCCTTTATCCCATAAATCATTAACCTCCTCTAAAATTGATTGCGGATCACGACTGCGTTCTCGACCCCTTGTAAAAGGAACAACACAAAAAGTACACATGTTGTCGCAACCTCTAGTAATTGAAACTAGAGCACTTACTCCATTAGTTTGTAAACGTACTGGTGAAATATCACCATAAGTCTCCTCTTTTGAAAGTACTACGTTTACGGCATCTCTACCGGCATCAACTTCTTGAATCAAATTTGGCAGATCTTTATATGCATCAGGACCAACTACCATGTCCACAATTTTTTCCTCTTCAAGCAACTTACTTTTCAATCGCTCTGCCATACAGCCCAAAACACCTACCTTTAAATGTGGTCTGTGTTTTTTGATGGCATTGAATTTTTCTAATCTTTTTCGAACAGTTAATTCTGCTTTTTCTCGAATCGAACAAGTGTTGACTAAAACTAAATCAGCTTCTTCTAAATTTTTAGTGGTATTAAAACCTTCATTTGCTAATATGGAAGCTACAATCTCACTATCAGAAAAATTCATAGCACAGCCATAACTTTCTATGTAAAGTTTGCGAGAATTTGTATTCTTATTTTCAAGGGATAATGAACTGCCTTGAACTGATTCATCTATTATTTTCTCCATCGAACTCATGTATCTACTTCTGTGAGGGTCTGCAAAGATAGTGCTTAATACAATTTTATGACATATTGACAGTTTAAAATTATATTAAATAGGGCGCAACGATTCTCAGAAAGTTGCATCTTGAAAGAACAACCCTGCTAAAATAATGAGATTATGAAAAGATTAGGAATCCTATTACTGACCTTCGTTTGCTTTCAATCATGTGATTCAGACAACCAAGTTTCTTCTTTAGATATGGTTCAAACATATCTTGTGGCAACACCTATAAAAGCAAACTTGAAAGAGTTTAAAGAAGAGGCTATTGCTATAACTGAACCTGTACCTATGCAGGAATCTGGAAAGATATACGCTTATAAAAACTACATTTTTATTAATGATGTAAATAGAGGCTTTCATATTTTAGATAATACTGATGCCACTTCACCTCAAAATATTGCCTTTATAAAATTAGAAGGCAATTATGATATTTCAATTAAAAACGATCGCTTATTTGCAGATAGCTACGGTGATTTAGTTGTTATGGATATTTCTGATATTAATAATATTTCACTTATCACTAGAATGGATGGTGCCATATATGAAGAGTTTTGGTGCACAGTTGGTTTTGATGTTGAGTGGCCCCAAGGTCAAGTTGATGTTTTTGATTATACTGATTTTGACAGCAGTACCGAGGCTATTACGGGTTGGGATATTAAGGAGCAAAAATTAACTAATGAAGAGTTTGAAAGTAAATTTGGTTATAACCCTAGTGGACGAGACCTATTTGCAGTAAATGATTCCGCTTCAGGTTCAGGTGTTCCAACATCGGAATCAACAACTGGACAAGGTGGATCGTTTGCTCGCTTTAAAATCGTGGAAGATTATTTGTATGCTGTTGAACCCTGGAGTATTAATGTTTTTGATATTTCAAATCTAGATGAGCCGAAAGTATTAGAAGAAGTTTATGCGGAAGGTAATATTGAAACTATTTTTAATCAAGGTGATATTTTGTTTTTAGGAGGAACCCAGGGAATGTACATCTATGATATTTCAGCTCCTGATAAACCAACCTACGTTTCTCAGTTTACACATGGTAGAGCATGTGACCCTGTTGTGGTAAGCGGTGGTTACGCCTTTGTTACATTAAGAGCGAATAATTTTTGTGGAGATTCTGCAGAAAGCGGACTTTATATAGTAGATGTTTCTGATCTTACAAATCCGACGTTGTCGAAAACTTATCCAATGACTGAGCCTTATGGTTTAGGAATAAAAGATGAGAAGTTATTTATTTGTGACGGGCCAGATGGTTTAAAAGTTTACGATAAAACTGATATAGATAATTTAGTACAGTTAAATCATTTTGAAGAAATCAATACATATGATGTTATTCCATTAGCAAATTCGTTGTTAATGATAGGTGATAAAGTGTTATACCAGTATGAATATTTAAATAATGAAATACAATTACTAAGTACTTTTGATTTAAACTAATTAGTAGTTCAACAATATGAAAACACCTCTTTATAATGGGGTGTTTTTTTATACATATATATAAGGTATAGTTCCAAATTAAAAAATTGAACTACTTTTGTTGCTTCAAAAACTAATGCATGGCTAAGAATTTAGTAATAGTGGAGTCGCCTGCGAAGGCAAAAACAATAGAGAAATTTTTAGGAAAAGATTTTAAGGTAGAGTCCAGCTTTGGGCATATTGCCGACTTGCCCTCTAAAGAATTAGGTGTAGATGTCGACAATGACTTTAAACCAAAATATATTGTTGATGACGACAAGAAAGCACTAGTAAAAAAGTTAAAAGATTTAGCTAAAAAAGCAGATGTCATCTGGCTCGCTAGTGATGAGGATCGAGAGGGTGAGGCCATTTCTTGGCACTTGTCAGAAACTCTTGAACTTGATAAAGAAAAGACGAGGCGTATTGTTTTTAATTCAATTACGAAGTCAGCTATTCAAAAAGCAATTTTAAATCCGAGGGAAATAAATTACAACTTGGTTAATGCTCAACAAGCAAGAAGAGTTTTAGATCGATTGGTTGGGTATCAGCTATCGCCAGTTCTTTGGAAAAAAATAAAACCAGGACTTTCAGCTGGTCGTGTTCAGTCAGTAGCTGTTCGATTGATTGTTGAGAGAGAACGAAGTATTGATGCGTTTACACCAGAGGCGTCTTTTCGTATTTCTGCTCAATTTAAAACAGCTGAAGGAAGTTTATTTACGGCTAAGCTAAATAAGACATATCCGTCTAAAGAAAAGGCAGAAGCCTTTTTGAAAGAGAATATGGGAGCTAATTTTTCTGTTGGCAATTTAGATAAGAAGCCTGCAAAGAAATCTCCATCAGCGCCTTTTACAACATCTACATTACAACAAGAAGCTTCGAGAAAATTATACTTCTCTGTTGGAAGAACCATGCAAGTTGCGCAACGATTGTATGAAGCAGGTTTGATAACGTATATGAGAACGGATAGTGTCAACCTTTCTAGTGAAGCAATTAATGCTGCAAAGGATGCAATTGTTTCAAACTATGGTGATGCGTACAGTAATGTGCGAACCTTTAAAGGAAAATCAAAAGGTGCTCAAGAAGCTCACGAAGCTATTCGCCCAACTGATATGATGAAGCAATCACCTTCATTAGAGCGTGATCAATCTAAACTATATGAGTTAATTTGGAAACGTACTATTGCTTCACAAATGAGTGATGCACAATTAGAGCGTACCAATGTAAAAGTTAAGGCTAATACCCATAGCGAGGTATTTACTGCAAATGGTGAAGTAATTAAATTCGATGGTTTTCTTAAAGTTTATTTAGAAGGTCAAGATGAAGAAGATGCGGGCGAAGAACAAGAAGGCATGTTGCCTGCAATGAGCGTTGGCGATAATTTGAATAATAATTTCATTACCGCAACAGAGCGTTTTTCAAGAGCACCTTATCGCTTTACGGAAGCTTCTTTAGTTAAAAAGTTAGAAGAGCTAGGTATTGGTAGACCATCTACATATGCACCAACAATTGGAACTATAGTAAATAGAAAGTATGTAGAAAAAGGAACCATTGAAGGTAACGAACGTAATTACATTCAATTGGTTTTAGAGGCGGACGCACTAAATGAAAAGAATCTTTCAGAAATGGTAGGTTCTGATAAAGGAAAATTGGTGCCAACTGATATTGGTATGATTGTGAATGACTTCTTAGTAAGCAATTTTTCAGCCATATTAGATTACAATTTTACAGCTAAAGTCGAAGAAGATTTTGATGAAATTGCTGAAGGTCGAGAAGATTGGCAAAAGGTCATGAAAGACTTTTATAAAGACTTTAGACCAAATGTATTAGATGTTGAAGAGAATGCAGATCGAGCTAGCGGTGAGCGTATTTTAGGTAAACATCCTAAAAGTGGAAAGCCAGTTTTAGTTCGTTTGGGTAGATTCGGCCCTATGGTACAAGTGGGGAGCGCTGATGATGAAGAAAAGCCAACTTTTGCGAGCCTATTGCCAGATCAATCTTTAGGTACTATAACTTTTGAAGAAGCAATGGAGCTTTTCAAACTTCCTAGAAAATTAGGAGTTTATGAAGGCGAAGAGATACTTGCAAATGTAGGTCGATTTGGACCATATGTTAAGTTTGGCGAAAAATTCATATCCATGGAAAAAGGAGAAAGTGCCATGGAAATTGAACTTGATAGAGCTATTGAATTAATAGTAGCAAAGCAAAAAGCTGATGCGCCTATTGCAAACTACGAAGGCAAAGACGTTCAAAAAGGAACAGGTCGTTTCGGGCCATTTATCAAGTGGGACGGATTGTTCATTAACGTGAATAAAAAATATGACTTTGATAATCTTACTAAGGCTGATATTGAAGAATTAATTGAAGTTAAGAAGCAAAAAGAAATCGATAAGCTTATTCAAGAATGGCCAGAAGAAGGCATTAGAATTGAAAAAGCTCGATGGGGTAGACATAATATTATTAAGGGAAAAATTAAAGTTGAAATAGCCAAGAGTGTTGATGCTACGAAAGTTTCATTAAAAGAAGCTATGGCTTTAATTGAGAAGAAAACTCCGAAGAAAAAGGCAAAAGCTAAACCAAAAGCAAAGGCTAAAGCAAAGCCAAAAGCCAAAAAGAAGTAATAGGCTATTATGATATAACATACAGCTTTTTGTTGTTTGTTAAGAATAATTTATCGGCATATAAAATCCCCCTGTTTGGGGGATTTTTGCTTCGTGCTAGTTTCGAAAGCTATTTTCTTTTGCATAAAATTGCATACTGCTATTGTATATATGGTAGTACTGTTACTAACTTTGATATAAGTATATAGTTTCGAATTCCCGTAACTTATAACTATTCAACCTAATGGCATTTGATTTCCTAGTTCCTATTGAAGATAAAGTTTTAGCTCATACTGAATTATTACCATCACAAGCATTAGGAAAAAATATACACAAGCATACAGAAAAAGACGGTCTTCCGGTTATAGCTATTGCTTCTCTTGCAATAGTTGGGGTCAAAGAATCGCGAAATGCATTCGAAAAGAAGTTTGAGAAATTAGATGTTTCAAGTAT
>CALLIG010000200.1 GCA_938009735.1 uncultured Flavobacteriaceae bacterium | reverse complement strand
TAATTGTTCATCATCTAAATTTCTGCTATGATTACATAAAGCTCTTGCCGATGAATGTGAAGCTATAATTGGAGCTTTTGATAAAGCAATCATTTGTTTCATGGCTTCTTTGGATGGGTGCGAAACATCGATCATAATACCAAGTCTATTCATCTCTATAACAGCCTCTTTACCTAAATCACTTAAACCATTATGTAACCATATATTATCAGCCTCTCCTGTATTCGAATCTGAAAACTGACTATGACCATTATGTGCTAATGAAATATATCGCGCACCTAATTCGTAGTATTTTTCAAAGTAGGATAAATTCGTTCCGATAGGGTAAGCATTTTCAACTCCAATCATTGCGACTTTTTTTCCTGCAGCGTCAATTCGACGAACATCTTCAGAAGTTAGAGCCAGTTCAATTTGATCAGGGGCAATTTCTTCGCATAGTTTATGAATTGCATCAAATTTTGAGATGGCATTAGCAGATGCTTTCTCATATCCTTCGGCAGTTAAAGTGTCTTGACCAGTATAAACTATCAACCAAGCAACATCCAATCCACCTTCTTTCATCTTAGGTAAATTTACTTGTGTATCTAATCGCTGTGTGTAGTTAATACTGTCTGTAAAATTTTTGATATTAATATCATCGTGAGTGTCAATTGTGATCACTTTTTCATGAATCAACTTTGCACGTTCTTCAATGCTTAATTCTGTTTTTTGTTGGGTTTCTCCACAATTTACAAATGTTAAAAAGGTGAAGGTTAAGATGATATATTTCATGATGTAAGAATTTATACATACAAATAAAGCGTTTTGACAACACATATAGAAACATAGATAACATTTAATTGTCAAAACAGTATAAAAAGAAGATTTTTGACTATATCCTTAATGCTTACCGCTTTAATAAAATACAGGCAACTCAGAAATGATGTAAGATTATGATGACAATAAGAGTTTAACCAAATCGCTTCCCCAGCCTTGAATACCAAAGACCTACTTTCTCAAATTTCTCGCTTAGAGCATTCGTTGAATGATTTTTCATTCGAGGAATTAGATGTTGAGCAGGCTTCTCAGTTGAAGAAATCTTTCGATTTATTTAAAAATGAATTAGAACAGCGAATATTTCAACCTTCGAACACTTCGTCAAAGCAAGAACTAGATCAAACCTCTAAGCTTACAAATGATGAAAGCTTCAAAAATACAGATGCGCCAGATGTTAATTTGCTGGTCGCCCATGTGAGTCATGAAATTCGCACGCCTCTTAACGGCATCATAGGTTTTACAGACCTTCTTAAAGAAGATGAGCTGACTAAAGTTCAATTAGAAAGGGTAAACGCGATACAATCAGCTTCTTTTTCTTTGATGGAAATCATAAATGAGCTGTTAGAATATTCAAAATTGTCTTCAGGTCTAGAGAAATTTGAATCTATAGATTTTAATTTAAATAGATTAGTTAGTGATGTAATGTATTTATGCAAAACGCTTCTAACGAATAAAAATATAAGCTTAGAATCACATATTGATGATTCCATTCCTGAGACTTTGGTTGGTGATCCTTCAAAACTAAGTCAGGTTTTATTGAATCTCCTGGGTAATGCCATCAAATTTGTAAAAGACGGAAGTATCAGTTTTGGTGTTTACTTAAAAAAGAAAAAAAATGACATCTATTTTCTAGAGTTTGTAATTGAAGATACTGGCATAGGAATCTCTAAGGAAGACTTAGAACATATTTTTGATTCTTTTAAACAAGCTGAAAATAATAATTATGCCCAAGAAACAGGTACAGGTCTAGGCCTAAGTATTGTAAAACAGATTATTGAGAATTTAGGTGGTGATATTCGAGCAACAAGTGAAATAGGTGTAGGTACCACATTTCAATTTATGTTGCCCTTTGTTAAAGGCAACGCAACAAAGCTTCTGAAATCAATGAAAAATATAGCCGAAGAAAGTGATGCAGCAGCAGTAAAAAATATTGGTGTATTGGTTTTTGAAGATAATATATTGAATCAAAAATTAATTGAACAACGCTTAAAGTCTTGGGGCTGCACTATGCATATTACTGACAACGCGCAATATGGCCTTTCTATTCTTGAAACCCATAAGATAGATGTGGTTCTCATGGATTTAAAAATGCCCAATATGGATGGGTTTAAAATCACAGAACTTATTAGAAAAAGCAAATTAGATTTTATACGTAAAGTTCCTGTAATAGCTGTGTCAGCTGATTTTTCAGCAAATGATAAAAAAAATATTTCACAATCAGGAATAAATGATTTCATCTTAAAGCCATATGTGGCTGAAGAGTTATTGAATAAGATAATTACTCACACAAAATCTATGAAAAACACCTTAGCTATTCCATCAAAATCGGTTCGACCTGATAGCGTGGTATTTGCAGATGCAACCAAAATTAATCTCTCAGTTATTTTGGAACAATGTATGGGGCAAACAGATGTATTAGAAGAATTAATCGTCTTGTATAAACAAAACGCTCTAGAATTCATAGGTATTTTAAGCACCAACTTACCAGACGGCGATATAAATTTGATTGCTTCGGCAGCACATAAAATCAAATCAGGATTGGCAATGATGCAGTCAAAAAGCCTTCATACAATAATATTACAAATTGAAAAAAACATAAAAAACGATGAAGATAGAAAGCATTTGAGTTTTTTGTTCAATTGTTTTGTAAAAGAATATCCTATTGTAGAAGATGTAATTGATGAACAAATAAGAGCCTTAAAACAGGGGTAGAAGATGGAAAAGAATAGACTGTTACTTGCTGAAGATGACGAGCTACTGGCCTCTTTATTAAACTTTCGCCTTGAAAAAGAAGGCTATGAAGTTCAAATAAGTAAAGATGGTCGAGAAGTAAAAGCACAGTTGAAAGAACAAATGCCAGATATTATAGTAAGTGATATCATGATGCCTTATTTCTCAGGCATAGAGTTGATTGATTATGTTCGAAAGGAATTGAATTCAGATGTTCCAATCATCATTATATCCTCTGCTGGAAATGAAGAAAACGTATTAAGCGCCTTTGAATTAGGAGCAAATGATTTTATATCAAAACCTATAAATCCATCCGAACTGATAGTTCGATTAAAAAGAATTATATAAACTAAAAAGTTGATATTGACCAGATTGACATATAAACTTCCATTGATTAATGCCCCAAAAATCGATACAGATTTACTTTGGGACATGTCAGTACTGTTTGTTGGTTTAGCTGTTGTTTATTTTGTAGCCATATTCTTTTATAGAAATAGCCTCTCAAAGAAAGCTGCTAGGGTTATGCAACGTAAAAGAGAGCTTTCTCCAATGATAAGTGAGTTTATATTCTTCGAAGAAGATGCTTCCAAAGAAGAAACAAGTAATTATATCAACCTTAAAATTGAAATTCGACAGTTAATCAAAGATGATTTTAATCGTGAAATTCTCTCTGAAGTTCTTTTAGATCTAAGAAAGGATGTATCCGGTGATACACAAAAACGATTATTCAAGCTGTATCAGGATCTTGACTTACATACCGATGCTTTTGCCAAACTAAAAAGTGTACGTTGGGAGGTTGTTTCAACTGCAATCAAAGATTTAACTCAAATGCAGGTTGTTGAAGCATATGTACTAATTACCAAGTTCATAAATGATAAAAGAGCAACTATCCGTAAACAAGCAGAAATTGCTGTAGTAACCCTAAAATATGAAGGTTTAAGTTATTTTCTAGATACAACGAAACATAAAATATCAGAATGGCAACAGCTGAAATTATTAGAAGTTATTCGTAATCGTGAAGATTATCAACCAGCACGTTTTAAGGCATGGCTTACTTCAAATAACAGTTTTGTTGTTTTGTTTGCCCTACGTCTAATAAAATTTTATAACCAAAACGATGCAAATACATCTTTAATTGAATTGATAAAACATAAGAATAATCAAATCAAACAAGAAGCAATTGGGTGTATTAAAGAGTTTCATGTCGTAGAAGCATTAGAAACTCTAAAAATAGTTTTTTGGAAAAGTTCTACTGATATCAAAATTTCAATTTTAGATACCATCGGTAGTTTAGGAACTAAAACAGACATTGAATTTTTGCAATTGATCGAAAAAAAGGAATCAAATTTTTATGTAAAAAGCAAAGCTTTAAGCAGTATAAATGCTATTGATCCTGAAAGTGTTATGCCGTCTATTGGAATCCTTGATACTACAAATTATAAAATTCCAGATGATATAAAAATACCAGAAGTACCCGTAAGCATAGATAATGAGATAAATGATAGCATCGAACTTATAGAGGAATTAGATAAAGTCATAACGGATGATATTAGTGAAGAAAATACTGAACCAATTGTGAAAAAACAGAAGTTAGAGGAGATAGAAGAACAAAAGATTGAAAAACAACCTGTCAAAGAAGATCAAGTTACTGAAGAATCAATTCTAGAAAATGTTGAAGTAGTTAAAGAACAACCCGCTGATGAAATATCATTCGATCTAATCGGACTCGATTTTTTACCCATAGTCGTAGATAAAGTACCTACAGAAAAAGAATCAATTGACGCTAATAAGGCTTTAAATACTATTAATCATCTATCAGTAATTTTTGAAGAAGTAACACCTATAGACACTAATAAAAAGAATAGATCATCTCAAAGAGAGCCTGAAAAGTCTATGGAAAAGGAACCTCAAACAGATTTTACATTAAAAGATTTAGCTTTCTTACCTATTGTAGTAGAATCAGTTGAAATGCAACCTACGGTAGCCGTTCAACCAGAAGAAACACCACGTTCAGTTGATGATATGATCGTTCAGTTTGATGTAGTATCAACCGAAAAAGAACATATTGAACTAACTAATAGTATCGCTGCAATTACGTCGTTAGACCAATATAATACAGTTGATATTTTTAATATCAACGTTGAATTTGATGAGATTAGCATAACAATATCCGAAGAGCAAACCATTAATAATATTGAAGTAATTGAACCTAATTTTCTTTCTACTAACATAGAAGAAGCGGAAGAAAATTTAATGGATGAAATATCCAATGACATTCCTGTAACCTCTCCATTGTACGTAGAAATGAATCCAAAAGATGAAGAAAAGTTTAGAGAAATCATTAACAACATTATTGATTTTGAAAACAAAGAAGAAGTAGATGAAATTATTGAAGAATTTGAAAATGAAGTGATTGATATCAATTTTATTCCATTGGTTAATGACACGGAAGAAACTATTGAGTCAATTGAAGCAAAGTCTCAAAGTCAAAATGCTAAAGATGATCAATTAGAGGAATCTAGTGAAGTCAATACTGATGAAGCTCAAATACCTAATGCAATACTATCAGAAGAATCACTTATTCCGTCTGAGATTGTCGATTTAAATTCAGGGGAATACATTGACCAATTACTCGAAGACCTTAGTGAAATGGGGGATTATCGTGAGTTACCATTACTCAATGAAATGCTCGAAGATTCAACCTATTCGGCCGTTAAGGAAAGAGTAAAAACAATTATAATCAAATTTTCTGAAGATGTTGTTCAATCAGCACCCTTTAAGCCTAAGATGGTAGTCGAGCTAAAATCATTTAATGTTTTTGAAGACTTGTTTCGAACATGTGATTCTGAGTCGAAATTGATTCTTTTAAATGAAATGTTAGCAATTGGTGATAAAGATGATATAGATTTTCTTGAAAGTCTTTTACATGATAGTGATGAAGCTATACAGCACAAAGCTGCCCTTGTACTTGAGGTAATTCGATTGAAATTTGAAGAAGAAGTTGATAGTACAATATTACATACCTCAAATAAAAAATTAACCGATACCACAACTACTGAAAAAGAATTAATTGCTAGTCAAAAGCAAGTATCAAAAAAGCAATATGATACTCTAATGAATGAGCTAGAAATCAAAACTTCGTTAGACTCCTTTGATATTTTTGAATTAGACTTCGAGTTTACTGAGGAAGAATCTGATGATACTGACAAGGAAGAAAATTCAGGACAAAAGACAACACAAAACTATTTTATGGGACCGATAGGCCACTTAACAAATAAAATCATAGAGAAGCTTAATGGATAGTAGTTTTTTCAATATCATATTAGAATATATAAACATAGTTTTCTTTTTGTTTACAGTTATGCTGTTCACATTGTTTACTGCAATGGCGTATTTTTCTACTAGAAATTCTATTCATTACAGAAACAAAAATAGCTTTAACGACCTATCCAAAGTAATGGCGTCACCCTTAGCGCCAAGCATTACAATCATTGCACCAGCATATAACGAAGGCATGACAATTGTCGATAACATTCGCTCTTTAATGTCATTACGTTATGTGAATTATGAAGTTATGGTAGTCAATGACGGTAGTAAAGATGACACGCTTCAAAAAATGATTGATGCGTACGATTTATATAAGGTGGAGCAAGAAATAGATCCTAATTGGCAAAACAAACCAATACGAGGAATTTACAAATCACCACATCGTTCTTTTTCAAAACTAACTGTAATTGATAAAGAAAACGGAGGTAAATCGGATGCGTTAAATACGGGCATGGCTTTGTCTTCTAACAAATATGTTGGTTGCATTGATGTGGATTGCCTGTTACTACCAGATGCATTATTGCATGTTGTAAAATCATTTTACCAACGTTCAGAGAAGAAGGTAATCGCTGTTGGTGGCGTAATTAGAGTGGCAAACTCTTGCATAATAGATGGTGGTAAATTAGAAGAAATACGTCTTCCGAAAAACTGGTTAGCAAAGTTTCAACTCTTAGAATATACACGGTCGTTCATTCTAGGTAGAATGGCATGGGGAAGAATTGATAGTCTATTAATAATTTCTGGTGCATTCGGTTTCTTTGATCGTGAAATTGCTCTTGAAGTTGGAGGATATGATACGGGAACAGTCGGAGAAGACATGGAAATCATCTTCAAGATGCGACGCCATATGCACGATCAAAAATTACCATATACCATTGAATATATACCTGATCCTTTATGCTGGACAGAAGTTCCGGAAGACCTTAAAATATTGGTCAATCAAAGAGATCGGTGGGCTAGAGGGAACCTGGAAACATTATTCAAGCATAAAGACATGTTCTTTAATTCGAAATATGGAAGGCTTGGTTTAATTAGCTATCCTTATTGGTTTTTCTATGAATGGTTAGCTCCTCTATTGGAGTTTTTCGGGTTAATTACAATTGTTCTATTCTGGTACTTAGGGATATTGAATTGGGACTTCTTTTTTGCAGTTACAGCAACGGTTTACCTGTATTCAATAATGTTCTCATTCTATGCAATTCTATGGGACACCTATTCCTATAACGAGTATAAGAAGACCAAAGATATTTTGACACTTATGTTTTGCGCTGTTATTGAACCTATTGTTTTTCATCCAGTAGTGGTGTGGGCAGCTGTAAGAGGAAATTATAAAAAATTGTTCCGAGTGAAATCCGGTTGGGGATCACAGGTTCGTAAAGGGTTTGCTAAAGCAACATAAAAAACTGAAATGAATACCAGTAATATTGACAGATATACGTTGAAGCAATACACAAGATTGATTATGTCATTCTTTGTGGTTTTGCTGACACTTACAATATACCAGTATACTACACTATATTTTAAAGGTGTTGTAGATATCATATTTGGCTCCAGCTTTTTTAATGCTGCGGTACACCAAATTGGTTACGCATCGTTAATCGGCGTTATACTAGCATTTCCCTTTAACTTTTGGGAAAATCTAAGACCCAAATATGGGTTTAATATAGTTTTTGTGGTTTTGATTTTGCTTCTGATTCTTGAAGCTATGCTCATCAGCTATTACTGTACAGCCCTGGTTCCATTAGGTTCTGATTTACTAGGGTACAGTTTTGGTGATATAAGAATGACAATTGCTAATTCTGGCGGACTGTCTATTTCATTATTAATAGGAGTGTTATTTATCGTAGGTATGTTCTTCGGATTATACAAAGTAACATCGAAATACTATCACTATATCAGTAAGATGTATCCGTTTACGATCATTCTATTTAGCTTATTTATCATGACGCTCTTTATGGAGGGTAAGCCAATTAATCAAAATAAAACACAATACCTCGTTCTAAATTTATACGACACTTCTACTGAAGACACTTCTTATAAAGCGGATGTCGAATATCCTTTGATTAAATCACAACAAATAGAGAATGTTCTTGGTGAATATTTCGAACTCAAAGAACAGAAACCCAATATCGTTTTCATTATGGTGGAAGGTTTAGGTAGAGATTTTGTTGGTGAAGGTGCAGAATATGGCGGTTTTACTCCTTTCTTAGATGAGCTAACTACCAAGTCTTTGTATTGGGAAAATTGTTTAAGTAATACCGGTAGGACATTCGGAGTATTACCTTCCTTAATGGGATCACTACCGTTTGGAAAGAGTGGTTTTATGGAGTTAGAAAAATACCCAAACAAACTCACTTTGTATAGTATATTAAAAAATAATGGGTATCATACTTCTTTCCTTCAAGGTACCAACAGTTCTTTTGATAATGTAGATCGGTTTTTACGTAGTGAGAAAGTAGATTATGTTTTAGATAAATCAGGGTTCGGAAATCAATTTGAATTACAAGAAGAAGATGCAGCGGGTTCTACTTGGGGTTATCCTGACAAAGAGCTTTTCAA
>CALLIG010000199.1 GCA_938009735.1 uncultured Flavobacteriaceae bacterium | reverse complement strand
TAGTAAAACCTCTTCAGCTACTGCCACAAAAAGAAACAATGCAGCAGAAAGTAATATGTCAATACTATTAAAATCGGTACTTATGTACTGAATTTGATTTAGAGCGATAAAAAGAAAATACCCTAAGATCATAACTAGAGCGCCTAACCCGAGACCAACTAAAAATTCTTTTAATCGATTCTTAGTTTGAAAGCCTAGATTAACAAATTCTTCCTTGTCCCAGAATTTTATAAAAACCCAAATGATAAACAAGGTCCCTACTAATGAGAAAAAAGAAACAATAGTGTGCTGCGAAATTGTTTTAACCGTTTCAGGTTCTAGAAATTTGATTCCTGCAAACCAATACCCTATTAGTTGAAATACGCCAACTATAAAAAAATATGGGATGATTAATGCAATGGTGCGAATCCATCCGATATGTTTGTTTTTTTTATTTCCCATTTTAGGTAATTTTTAAGTCTTTATCGTTTTGATTACTTATTCGACTAAATCAGTATTGTTAAAAGTAAAGAGATTATAATTTTAGCTAGTACAATCATCGTTTTTGGTTTTTGAATTATTTAGAATTTCGAGTCATTATGAAATAGATCACATACAACCAGCCGAAAATAGAATGAAGAATTACCCAGAGAAATGATTTATTACGATCCCAAGAAGCTAAAATCGCTAAGATTCCTCCTAATCGAAAACCATTTTTGAAAGGTGATGTTTCATCAAAACCTCGCATCATAGATCCAAATTCGTGAACTGTAGAAGCTGATGATCCGTCACCGTGTAAATAGGCTACGTAAAGAAGTACTATAAAAAAAGATAAAACAAACAAAAATATAGTGGTTAAGACCTTTGTTTGCGAATTCTGCTGCTTACGTATTGAATTTGACATGACTTAAGTTTTATGGTTGGTTTAGTTTTATAAATATATTTTGTTTCTCTGCGTTTTGAAATGAGAATATGGTCAGCGGTAAATAAGAAGTAATGAACGGTTAATGCAAATGCTCGAAAATTAAATCTATTCCGTAGAATCCTAGATAAGCACCGATAACACCTCCAATGATACAACAAGCTGCGAATTTCAAATTCAACATGAGCTTTTCACTTTTAGTTATCCTGTTAATTAAATTTAGTTTGGCAGCACCTTTATAAATAGACGCACTAGCACCCCCAGCTTTTAAAAAATTAATACCTACTTGAAGTTTATATATTTCTTCATTGATTTTTAAATTATGTAATCCTCCAAAAAAACTAAATTTACTAGAGACTTCTCGTCCATTTAAGGCTACAGTTTCTACACCTGTAATTGGATTATTAAAAAATTAAATTTTGTTGCTATCTAAAATAAAGCATGCATGTTTCATTGGTTATTGATTTTAGTTATTAAATATTGACGAGGTTAAGCTTACAAGATTCTAAATGCTACTTAGATAATCGCGAGCGCTAGTTGCTCCAGATGCTTTAGCATAATCTAAGGCAGTTGCTCCTATCTTAGAAGTTGCAGATACATCCGCACCTTCAGCAATTAGAATTTTCATCACCTCTACTTGGTTATATCTTGCTGCATACATAAGCGGTGTAAGTTTCGCTCCCTTTTTTGCAACTTGGTCTACATCTGTTCCATAAGTAATGAACTTTTTAACGGCTACCATATCTGCTTCGATAACTGCCAGGTTTAATGGAGATACATTTGTAATAGTTGACCTATCAACCTTTGTTGGTCTTAGTTCTGGGTTAACATTTGCACTTACGGTACTAAATGCTACACTAAATAAAATTCCGAATGCGATAACTGATTTTTTCATGATTTAAAGTTTTAATTATTAATATGTTGTTTGTTATTATTATTGAGATTACACGTAAGAGATTCTATAAGCTGCTTAGATAATTGTGAGCGCCATTTGCTCCTGATGCTTTGGCATAATCTAAAGCTGTTGCTCCTATTTTAGAGGTTGCAGATACGTCTGCGCCTTCTGCAATTAAAACTTTCATCACTTCTACTTGGTTATATCTTGCTGCATACATAAGCGGTGTAAGTTTCGCTCCCTTTTTTGCAACTTGGTCTACATCTGTTCCATATGCAATGAACTTTTTAACGGCCACCATATCTGCTTCGATTACAGCAAGATTTAATGGAGATACATTTGTAATGGTTGACCTATCAACCTTTATTGGTCTTAACTCTGGATTAACATTTGCACTTACTGTATTAAATGCTACACTAAATAAAATTCCGAATGCGATTACTGATTTTTTCATGATTTAAAAGTTTTAATTATTAATATGTTGTTTGTTATTTCTGAAGTAAAAGTATAGCAAGACTACCTCGTGCGAAACGAGTTTATGACAAACGGTAATTTTTAAAAAGTGAGTGGTAGCAGTAAGTACGAGAGTTATGGCGAACGGTAAAATTGCCCACGCGAACGGTTTTTTAGTTCAAAAGAGGCCTTAAACTAAATAGTAATCACAAAAAAAGGCCTCCTTTTTAGGAGACCTTTTATACAAATGTCATTTTCTTAATAGTTACAAGACTAACTATTATCTGAATTCAGCATCTTCCAAAGTTGATCTTTCAACTCAGTAATTCCTTGTTGAGCAACAGATGATATAAATAAATAAGGTGCTCCTTTTAAGTCCATGTCTAATTCGGCACTCATTTCTTCCATGAGCTCATCATCAAGCATATCGCTCTTAGAAATAGCAATGAGTCTTTCTTTATCTAACATCTCAGGATTATACCTTCGTAACTCATCTAAAAGAATTTGGTATTCTTTACCGATATCTTTACTATCAGCAGGAATCAAAAACAGTAGCGTTGCATTACGTTCAATATGACGAAGAAAATAATGTCCTAAGCCTTTGCCTTCAGCAGCACCTTCTATGATACCAGGAATATCTGCCATCACGAAACTTCGAAAATCGCGATACTCTACAATACCTAAGTTAGGCTTGAGCGTTGTGAATTCATAATCTGCAATTTTAGGCTTTGCAGAGGTAACAACTGATAACAAAGTAGATTTACCAGCATTAGGAAAACCTACTAAACCAACATCAGCAAGAATTTTCAGTTCAAGAATTAAATCCATTTCTTCGCCTTCCATACCAGGTTGGGCATATCTTGGCGTCTGATTAGTTGATGATCTAAAATGCCAATTACCTCGACCTCCCATGCCACCTTCTACCACAATTTTCTCTTCTCCATGCTCTGTAATCTCCAATATAACTTCATTGGTTTCTGCATCTCTCATAATGGTACCTAATGGAACATCTAAAAAGACATCTTCACCATCAGCACCTGAGCTTCTACTCTTACTCCCATTCCCACCATAACCAGCCTTAAAATGCTTTTTGTATTTGAAGGTAACGAGCGTCCATAAGTTTTGATTGCCTCTTAGAATGATATGACCACCGCGACCACCATCACCACCATCAGGGCCGCCTTTAGTAATAAACTTCTCGCGATGTAAGTGTACAGAACCTTTGCCTCCTTTACCAGAAGTCAAAAATACTTTTACATAATCTACAAAATTGCCTTCAGTCATTTAAAATATTTTTATGGCACTCGGCTTTAGAGAACCTTTGAAGCGTATTGTTAATATGGTAAGGAATCGTCTATGTAATATATATAAATAAGGTAACCTACAGCAGATAATACAAAAAGTGAAACCGCAAGGCAGCCCACATATAGGCAACCTTTCAATCCGTCTTTAGCTCTAATTACTTCTTCTGCCATCTAGTAAAACTATAATTCTTCAATGACCTTGGCCAATCGGGCCGTAATATCATCAATAGCTCCAATACCGTTCACACTATGAAATTTACCTTGAGATTCATAGTAATCTTTTAATGGAGCTGTCTTTTGGTTGTATTCATCAAAACGATTACGAATTTTATCTTCATCTTGATCATCAGGTCTGCCGCTAACTTTTCCTCTTTCTAAAAGACGCTGAATTAATACTTCATCATTTGCATCTAAAGCAATTGTGGCATTAATTTTCATGTCTTTACTCATTAAAAAAGCATCTAACGCTTCTGCCTGGGCAGTAGTTCTAGGGAATCCGTCAAAAATAAAACCACTTGCATCAGCATTTTTCTCTACCTCATCTTGCAACATTTTAATAGTTACTTCATCAGGCACCAAATCCCCTTTATCCATATAAGACTTAGCCAAAACACCCAATTCGGTATTGTTCTTTATGTTATATCGAAAAACGTCTCCGGTTGAGATATGTTTAAGATTGTATTTCTCCTTCAAAAATTCAGCCTGCGTGCCTTTCCCGGCACCTGGCTTTCCGAATAATACTAGGTTAATCATATGTGGTTGGTTTAATTGGTATACTTCTCTTAAGTTTCTGCCCAGTTCATTATAATCTAGTCCGTATCCTACGATAAATTTATCCGGAATTTCCATCCCAAAATAATCAATAGTGTACTCACCCTTATAAATTTCAGACTTATAAAAAAGGGTCGCTACTTTGAATTCTTTCACATTTATGTTCGAAAACATATGAACTAGTTCTTTTAGCGTTCGCCCAGTATCAATAATATCCTCTAAAATAATCACGCTCTTACCTTCAATATCTTCTGAAACATCAAGTAAAGTTTCTACTATGCCTGTAGAAGTCAAGCCCTCATAAGAGCTCATCTTCACAAAAGTAACTTCGCAAGGGTGCGGATATACCTTCAATAAATCGGACACAAACATAAATGACCCATTCAGAACACCCACAAAAATTGGAGTTTCATCCTTGTAATCTTCAGCAATGGCATCAGCAACTTTCTGAACAGCTGCCATAATTTGGGCTTCAGAAAGAAATGGCACAAAAGATTTGTCGTGTAATTGCATTAAAAATTCGCTTTTAACGGGTGGCAAATATACTATTTTGATTTCGCTTTTTTCTAGGTATACCTTTGGTTTTAGTATTTCGCCGTATTTTTGTGAGAACATTCAATTAGATGGCACTAGAGAATTCAAAAAACTATTTTTCTTCTAATTTCAAATTAGGAATTTTAGGGGGTGGACAATTGGGCAAAATGCTCTTGTACGAAACTCGAAAATTTGACATTCACACCAATGTTTTAGAAGCATCTAATGATGCGCCTTGCCGAATTTCATGTGATGAATTTGTGCTAGGAAGCTTGATGGATTTTGATGCGGTGTACAACTTTGGAAAACAAGTTGATGTTTTAACAATCGAGATCGAAAATGTGAATATCAAAGCATTAGAGAAACTTGAAAATGAAGGCATTAAAGTATACCCGCCAACAAAAGCTTTGAAAATCATTCAAAACAAAGCAACACAAAAATTATTTTATACCGATAACGGCATACCCACAGCAGAATTTTCACGCTTCGCATATGCAAGCGAAATTGAAGATAGTATTGATAATGGCGGATTAGAATTTCCGTTTGTATGGAAAGCTGCACAGTTTGGTTATGACGGTCAAGGTGTAAAAGTGGTTCGTACTATGGATGATGTAAAAGGATTACCATCTGAAGAATGTATTGCAGAAAAGATGATTCCGTTTAAAAACGAACTGGCAGTAATTGTTGTTCGAAACCCAACTGGACAAGTAGTCACCTATCCTGTAGTCGAAATGGAATTTCACCCAGAAGCTAATCAAGTTGAGTATGTTATTTGCCCTGCGCGAATTGATGAAGCAGTTGCCAAAAAAGCACAAGAAATAGCTTTAAAAGTCTCAGAAAAAATAGGGCATATTGGAATTTTAGCTGTCGAGATGTTTCAGACGCAAGACGATGAAATTTTGGTAAACGAAGTTGCACCAAGACCGCATAATAGTGGACACTACAGCATTGAAGCGAGCTACACCAACCAATTCGAACAGCATATAAGAGCAATTTTAGATTTACCTTTAGGTAGAACTGATAGTAAAGTTGCAGGTATTATGGTAAACCTTGTTGGTGCAGAAGGGCATACTGGTGATGTAGTTTATGAAAACATAGAAAAAATAATGGCCATGGATGGCGTGACGCCACATATTTATGGGAAAAAACAAACCCGTCCTTTTCGTAAAATGGGACACGTTACCATTGTGAACGAAGATATAAATGAGGCACGAAAAATTGCCCAAGAAGTAAAAGAATCGATAAAAGTAATCAGCAAATAATATGAGTAAAGTAGCCGTAGTAATGGGTAGCACAAGCGACCTGCCTGTAATGCAAGATGCTATTGACATCTTAAAAGGATTTGATATAGAGGTTGATATTGATATTGTATCAGCTCATCGTACTCCTGAAAAGCTTTTCGATTTTAGTAAAAATGCACATACCAATGGCTATTCAGTTATTATTGCTGGCGCAGGTGGTGCAGCGCATTTACCTGGTATGGTAGCATCAATGTCTCCCCTACCGGTTATTGGCGTGCCCGTAAAAAGCAGTAATTCTATTGATGGCTGGGATTCTATACTTTCTATTCTACAAATGCCTGGCGGAGTTCCTGTTGCTACAGTAGCCCTTAATGGAGCAAAAAATGCCGGCATCCTCGCTGCCCAAATTATTGGTTCTTCTGATAAATGTGTTCTCGACAAAATTATTTTTTACAAAGAAGGATTAAAACAAAAAGTAATTGAGGGAGCAAAATCCGTAAATGGAAAAAAGTAAGCAAGTTTGACAACCAGAGCATTTATAGTTTATCAGATAATCAAATCCACAAATAAACAGATCAAGCATATATGAATCCCCTATTAACCTCTTTTGATACAGCACCTTTCGCAAAAATAAGAAATGAGCATTTTAAACCCGCATTTTTGCAAGGGATGAAAGATGCAAGAGCTGAAATAGCGACTATTACTTCAAATAGCGATGCACCAACTTTTGAAAATACCATAGAAGCATTGGAGTTTTCAGGACAGCAATTAGATCGCATTTCAAGTGTTTTTTTTAATTTGAATTCTGCAGAGACTAATGAGGATATTCAAAAAATCGCTCAAGAGGTTTCGCCATTACTTTCTGAATTTGGCAATGATATTACTTTGAATGAAGATTTATTCAAAAGAATAAAGACTGTTTACGAACAAAAAGATGCTTTAAACCTTTCCGTAGAACAAAATACGCTCCTTGATAAACGATACAAAAGTTTTAGCCGGAACGGAGCCAATCTATCCGAAGACAAAAAGAAACGCCTTCGAGAAATCGATGCTGAATCTTCAAAACTAAAATTAAAATTCGGCGAAAACATATTAGCCGAAACAAACAAGTATCAAAAACATATTACCAACGAAGCTGATTTAGATGGTTTGCCTGAAGGTGCAAAAGAAGCAGCGGCGCAGTTAGCAAAATCAAAAGATAAAACATCAGGGTGGATGCTTACGCTTGATTACCCAAGCTACATTCCGTTTATGAAATATGCTAAAAACAGAGCGCTACGAAAAGAGCTTTCTATGGCTTTTGGTAGCAAATCTTTTAAAGGTGATGAATTCGACAATAAAGAAATAGTACTAAAAATTGCTAACTTGAGGCATGAGCGTGCTAATCTTCTTGGATATAAAACCCATGCCAATTTTGTTTTAGAAGAGCGAATGGCTGAAACTCCAGAAAAAGTACATTTCTTTTTGAATGAACTACTTGAAAAAGCAAAACCAGCAGCTGAAAGAGAATTCAAACAACTAGAAGACTTTGCAAAAGAATTAGATAGTATTGACAAGCTGCAAAAATGGGATGGCAGTTACTATTCAGAAAAACTGAAACAAAAACTATTCAGTTTAGATGATGAACAATTAAAGCCTTATTTCAAATTAGAGAATGTTATTGATGGTGTTTTTGAGGTAGCTGAAAAATTATTTGATTTACAATTCGAAGAGGTATCTGATATTGACAAATATCATGAAGAAGTAAAAACGTATAGAGTCTACGATACCGATAAAAGTTTCATTTCTGTTTTTTACGCAGATTTCCACCCAAGAGCGGGTAAACGCGGCGGTGCTTGGATGACATCTTTCAAATCACAATGGAAAAAAGATGGCGAAAATGTGCGACCACATATTTCGAATGTGTGTAATTTTACACCATCTACCGAAACTAAGCCATCTCTTCTAACGTTTAATGAAGTGACTACTTTGTTTCACGAATTCGGTCACGGTTTGCATGGTATGTTAGCAGACACCACCTACCCTAGCTTATCAGGAACCTCAGTATATTGGGATTTTGTAGAGCTTCCTTCTCAAGTAATGGAAAACTGGTGTTACGAAAAAGAAGCACTTGAACTTTTTGCTAAACATTATGAAACAGGAGAGGTAATTCCGATGGAATTGGTTCAAAAAATAAAAGAATCTGCTACTTTTCAAGAAGGTATGGCAACAATGAGACAACTAAGTTTCGGATTGTTAGATATGTCTTGGCATGGTACAGACCCAACAAATATCACAGATGTAAAAGCGCATGAAACAAAAGCTTTTGCAGGAACAAATTTATATCCTGACACTCCAGAAACTTGTATGAGCACCGCTTTTGCTCATATTTTTCAAGGAGGTTATTCTTCGGGTTACTACAGTTATAAATGGGCAGAAGTTTTAGATGCTGATGCTTTTGCATACTTCAAAGAGAACGGAATTTTCAACAAAGAGGTAGCAACAAAATTCAAAGAAAATGTACTGTCAAAAGGTGGAACAGAAAACCCTATGATATTGTATAAAAGATTCCGAGGTGCGGCGCCGAAAGTGGAAGCTTTATTAGAACGCGCCGGATTATTAAACGTTAAATAGAAAAAACACTACACATGAAAAAAGTTTCCCTATTATTCATTTTTAGCTTTATTAGTTTATCCGCTTTAGCTCAAGAAAGTTATCGTTTTGAGTTGAAAATAGAACCAAACAAAACATACAGAACGCAAATGGAAACATCATCTGATGGTGTTATTGATTTTATAGTTTCTGATGAGATAAAAGAACAAATGGAGGCAAATGGCATGGAGTCTCCAATGAAAATGCAACAGGAAACAAACATGACAATGGTTTCCAAAACAGAAGGTAGAAATTCGGCTGGAAATATACCTGCATCAATGACTTATGAAAATATCATTTCTAAGATGAGTTTAAATGGTAATCCAATGCCACAAGAACAACCTTTAGACGGCATGCAAATATTAGGTTATTATGATAATGAAAATAAATATAACGTTGATTCAATAATTGGAGATGCCGTTACAGATCAAATAAAAACTGTACTTATCAAAACGCTTGAAAGTATTCAAAAACAGGTGAGTTTTCCTGAAGAGAATATTGAAATTGGTAGCTCTTTCGAAAACGAAATACCGATGACTATTCCTATGCAAGGCATGAATCCTATGAACATAGTTATTAAAAGCAAATTCACCTTGACTGAAGTAAAGGATAACATAGCCTATTTTGACACCTTACAAGACATCACCCTTGATTCAACCCAAGAGCAAATGAATATGACTGCCACAGGAACAGGTGAAGGAACATGTGAGTTTGATATGAATCAAAGCTACTTGACTAAGTATAAATCTGAGCTACCAATGGTTTTATCAATGAAAGCAAACGACTTGATGAGTATAAAAATGAATATGGACACTAAAACATCCACTTCAGTAACTATTGAATAAACTTCAATGGTTATCAGCTACTCGCACCAACCCGTTTTTATACTTTCCCAAATAAAAATTTGAAGACTCCTCAAAAAGTGGAAGCATTTCTTTTTTTACTGGAAGTTCAAAACCCAATTGTAAATGCCTGCTATGATTGTATCCCATATATTCTAAGGCAACAAAACGAAATTTTGCAATCCCCTTTTCAAAGCCGGTAAAGCAAAAACTATTTGGTAAGGCTACAAGTCCTAAATCAGCTTTGAAAAAATGCAAAATATGATCAAAGCTTTTGATTACACTTAAATCTATTTTAAACGATGATGCACGTTCTACTACCCAAGTATCTTTTTTAAATACGGTCACAAAATCATCCTCATTAAAAAAGTCTAACACATTCACTTCATGACCAGTAGTGTAATCGATGCTTCTCAAACCTAAAGTACTATCCATGGGTCCGCAGGCAGATTCACTACTTTTGTTATATTCATAACTATAAAAATTTCCAACAAGTGAAAGTAGATAATAGTTAGAACTATAATTCAGTTCGCAATCAGAATCATCTGTGGCCTCTTTCGCCATAAAAACTTCGTAATCTGTTTGCGAACTATACCGTGCTTCACCTTTATATTCAGCCCTATTTTTATAAACTTTAAATTTCTCTTTTAAGAATATGGGAATCTTTCCTGTTAACTGATCTATTTTGTGCTTTACCGCTTTAGATTTTTTTATATTAAAACCTGAAAGTTCAAACCTTCCGCCAGTAATTTCATTGTGTACCCAAGCATTGCTAATTACCTTATCTTCTAAAACCAAAGCAAGCTGCGATGCGGGATTATTTTTGGAGAAAATTCTAAGTTTTTCAGAACCACTAGCCACTAATTCAAACAAGAGACTAATTTTACCATCAAACCCTATACTACCTGATTGTACAACACTTACTTCATTAAGTTCAAAAACAGGTTTTTGAATTACATAAATCTGATCACCCGTTTCCAATTCTGTCATCAACTTTCCGTGATCCTTTTTACCGACTTGATAAAAGCCACTAAGCTCATTTTGCGAGAAACAAAAAACACTTGTAATAAAAACTATTGAAAACAAAGTAAATCGCATTATGAGGTTTTTTTTATTAGCATATTGTACGAGATATCCCTATTTCAAATGTTTCCAATACAACGGGGGAAAAATTATTCGAAAATTACTTTTTAATATGGGCATCATAACCGCCCTCTAAATTGACCACCTTTTTGAAGCCTAGTGAGTCTAGCAACTGTTGTGCCTTAGCACTTCTTCCTCCCTTTTTACAATACACATAGATGGTCTCATTTTTATTGACAGTATCGAATTGTTTAGCAAAATTCTCATCATACCAATTGATGTTTATCGCCTTGCCAATATGACCTGCAACATATTCTTCAGGAGTTCTAACATCTACCAATATCACATCATTGAGTTCGTTTTGTGAAACTTCTGTGATAGGTTTTGACGAATTTTGAGCACAGCCCAAAAATAAAAAGCAAAGACTAAAAATTAAGAACAAATTTTTCATTTTCATAAAGATTTAATCAAATATAAAATTATGGCAGCTTTAAAATTCATTCAGAAGGAAAAAAAATTTCAGGTTGTTTCTTCAAATTCAATTACATTTGATAGCAATGAAAAAAGAATGCCTGTACACCAACTAAATCCTGATAATTGGGTTGATGCTTATGCAGACTACCTATTTAATTTTGCTGTAGCGCGCGTAAGCGATGCTGAGATAGCTAAAGATTTGGTACAAGAAACCTTTTTTGCAGGTCTTAAATCTGCAAAAAACTATAAAGGTGATGCTGCCGAACGTACTTGGTTAATAGCTATATTAAAGCGAAAGGTCATTGACCACTACCGCAAAATCAACTCTAACAAAGGAAAGGCAGAAGTTCGCATGTCTTATAGTTCAAGTAGCGACTCAGAAGGAGACTGGTTAGAAGAAAGAGTTGCTGACCCTTTTAGTACTTTAGAAAATAGTGTGATCGAAAATGAAGAACTAGGCCTTGCTATTCAATCATGTATTTCTAAATTACCAAAAAAACAAGCTCAAGTTTTCGCAATGAAAACCATTCAAGGTGTTAGTACAGAAGATATTTGTAATGAATTAGGAATAAATCCGTCAAACCTCTGGGTAATGATACATCGAGCAAGAACTGCATTGATGGGTTGCCTTAACGATAATTGGTACTAAATATGACTTCTTGCGAAAAAGCTGCTACTATATGCAATAAAACCCAATATAGGGAAGCGTCTTTTATTGAAAAAATGAAACTACAATTTCATTTATTGATGTGTAAAACATGTCCAGACTTTTCAAAACAAAATTCAAAATTAACTGCTCTTTGTGATAAAGCTAATCTTAAAGCCCTTTCGGAACAAGAGAAGTTAAAAATGAAAGAGCAACTACAAAATAAATCTTAAATCCACTTAAGAAGGAGCAACATAAGGCTCCACCACAATATCGGAATCGCTTCTACCCAAAACGAAGCATAATATTTCGATTGATTTCTTTTTGTAACAAACATCATAATCCCCAAAATTAGGAACAGCACTCCCTTTAGCACTACGGCTCGACTAGTTAATTCATCCAATAAAAAAGTACTAAAGAAAAATACTAGGGTGGCGAAACCTCCAAAAATTTTAGTGTTCGCTACCCCATAGCGTTGCGGTAACGTTCGTAGTTCAATCTTGTCATATACTAAATCTCGAATCTCGAACGGAATTAACAAAATAAGCACCAAAACAAAACGCTGAAAAGTTTCAATACCAACATCCCAAGTAACCGATAGATCTGAAGAAAAAACAGGCAATACAACGGTAGCTCCTGCCCAAACCAAGGCTACAACAAATATCTTCAGTCCGCCCCAACTTCTAAGGTTCTTAGCTTTTGGTAAAACTGGGAGCGCATAAAGCCCCGTTAGAAGGACTAAACCTACAACCCCTGCCCAAACATCAAAATTTAGAAAATAACCATGATATAGTGCAAAACCAAGTGTAATAAAACTTAAAAATTGTATTCCTTTTTGGTATTGATTTGCTACCAAAATATACTTTTCGGCTTCTACACCGTATTTTATAAAATTATAGCAGCTTATTGACCCAAAAAAGATAAAAAAGGATAGATGATAATCATACGAAATGTTTAACGTTTGACCGGTAACTTGTAGCAATGCGTATATGGCAAATGCAACATGAATGCTAGCATCTAAGTAAAAATCGAAAATGCGTTTAAGCCACTTCATTAAACAAAAGTAGCCAAACTGTTTATAACCTATGGTTTTGGTTAAAAACTTTCAGATGTAAGAGCGATAAAGTCCTTAAATAGATGTAATTAATCGCTAATTTTGCATGACTAATTTCAATACTACATTATGAATACTGACGTGTTTGCATCACGCCATATTGGCATCAAAGAAGAAGATTTTCAACCTATGTTAAAAAGGGTGAATGTTGAAAATATTGAACAGCTTATTTTTGAAACCATTCCTGAAGATATTCGTCTCGAACATCCGCTTCAGTTAGATGCTCCAATGAGTGAACATGAGTTTCTAAATCACATTCAAAAACTTGGTGATAAGAATAAGGTATTCAAATCATATATTGGTTTAGGCTATCACGAAAGTCTAACCCCTTCAGTAATAAAAAGAAATATTCTCGAAAACCCAGGATGGTATACAGCATATACACCATACCAAGCGGAAATAGCACAAGGTAGATTAGAAGCATTATTAAATTTCCAAACCGTAATTACAGATTTAACCGGAATGGAACTTGCTAATGCCTCGCTTTTAGATGAAAGTACTGCAGCAGCTGAAGCTATGGCTATGTTATTTGATGTTCGTAGTCGTGCTCAAAAGAAAAGTGGCGTTTTGAAATTCTTCGTTTCGGAAGAAATACTACCGCAGACCTTATCTTTATTAAAAACCCGTTCGACACCTATCAATATAGAATTGGTTGTTGGCAATCATGAAGAATTTACATTTGATAATGATTTTTTTGGAGCCATTTTACAATATCCCGGAAAACATGGACAAGTTCATGATTATGCAAACTTCGTTGCAAAAGCTAAAGAAAATGATATAAAAGTTGCAGTAGCAGCAGATATTTTGAGTTTAGTATTATTAACTCCTCCAGGTGAATTTGGTGTTGATGTGGTTGTTGGAACAACGCAACGCTTTGGCATCCCTTTAGGTTACGGTGGTCCCCATGCGGCATATTTTGCTACTAAGGAAGAATACAAAAGAAGTATTCCTGGCCGAATCATTGGTGTTACTAAAGATACTGATGGTAAGCAAGCTCTTCGTATGGCTTTACAGACAAGAGAGCAACATATTAAACGAGACAAGGCAACTTCTAATATTTGTACTGCACAAGTACTATTAGCAGTAATGGCTGGCATGTATGCGGTTTATCACGGGCCGAAAGGATTAAAATATATCGCTAATAAAGTACACACATCAGCTGTGACACTTGCTTCCGCTTTAGGAAAATTAGG
>CALLIG010000198.1 GCA_938009735.1 uncultured Flavobacteriaceae bacterium | reverse complement strand
GCCCTTGGAGGATACAGCGGAATCATAACTGATAAGTCGGCGATTCAATTTAAAATGCTTAATAAGTCTAAGGGTCCAGCAATGTGGAGTCCTAGAGCTCAAAGTGATCGAATGCGTTTTGCCGAGGAGTGGAGATTGGCTCTTGAGAATACACCTAATTGTGATTTCTATCAAGAAATGGTAAGCGGTTTAATTGTCGAGAACGGAAAAGTAACAGGAGTAAAAACTTCACTAGGCTTAGAGGTAAGAGCGAAATCTGTGGTATTGACAAATGGAACTTTTCTAAATGGATTAATACACATCGGCGAAAAACAGTTCGGTGGAGGTAGAGCTGGTGAAAAAGCAGCAACTGGAATAACAGAGCAACTAACTGGTTTCGGATTTGAAAGCGGAAGAATGAAGACGGGCACTCCGCCTAGGGTGGATGGACGTTCTTTGAATTATTCCAAAATGATAATTCAACCAGGTGATGCTGTACCTGAAAAATTCTCTTATACAAATACTAAAGCATTAGAACATCAACGTGATTGCCATATGTCGCATACAAGTTCATTGGTGCATGATTTATTGAAAGAAGGGTTTGATAGATCACCTATGTTTAATGGAAGAATTAAAAGTATAGGGCCAAGATATTGTCCGTCGATAGAAGATAAAATTAATAGGTTTGCAGACAAGGATAGTCATCAGTTATTTGTCGAACCTGAAGGTTGGAATACGGTAGAGGTTTATGTGAATGGCTTCTCAACGTCTTTGCCGGAAGATGTTCAATTTAAAGCATTACGTTCTGTTGTGGGATTCGAGAACGTGAAGTTCTTTAGACCGGGATATGCCATAGAGTATGACTATTTCCCGCCAACACAATTGAAACATACACTAGAAACAAAGCTTGTTGGAAACCTTTATTTCGCAGGTCAAATTAATGGAACTACAGGTTATGAAGAAGCTGCCTCTCAAGGTTTAATGGCAGGTATAAATGCCCATCTAAAAGTGAAGGAGCAAGATGAGTTTATTCTAAAAAGAGATGAAGCCTACATAGGTGTTTTAATAGATGATCTTATTACAAAAGGAACAGAAGAGCCTTATCGTATGTTTACATCTCGTGCTGAATACCGTACGTTGTTACGTCAAGATAACGCGGATTTAAGATTAACTCCAAAAGGATATAAGATAGGTTTAGCAAGTAAAGAGCGCCTTGAACGAATGGAGGAAAAGGAGCGAAAGTCTAATGCTTTTATTAAGTTTTTTAATGATACAAGTGTTCTTCCAAAGGATATAAATCCAATTCTAGAGAGCTTAGATTCTGCTTTAGTTAAGCAATCTGATAAGATGGTAAGGTCTTTTTCAAGGCCCAAAGTAACTATGCAGCATATGCTACAATTAGATGCAGTTTCCGCTTTCGTAGAAGAGAATAATTTGGATAGTGAGGTCTTAGAACAGACAGAAGTTCAAGTTAAATACTCTGGATATATAGCAAAGGAGAAGAACAATGCAGATAAACTTCATCGATTAGAAGATGTCAAAATCCCAAAAGATTTTGACTATACAAAGCTGAAGTCCTTATCTTATGAAGCACGTGAAAAGTTTACTGCTATTCGTCCTGTTACTATTGCACAGGCTTCAAGAATTAGCGGAGTTTCTCCTTCAGATATTAGCGTTCTTCTTGTATTTATGGGTAGGTAATGAAGTCACTTTATTTTAAACAATCCAAGCCATTAACAGTTACTATTTTAGGAATAGTAATTCTACTTCTACTTGTTTTTTTGACAATAGAAGATAGAGTAGCGTGGAGTCAAATCTCCATCATGTGTCTTATAGGATTTGTGCTTTTGGGTTACTCTGTGTCTTATGAGATCAAAGAAAATTTGGATCATAAAACACATTTCAAATTGTACGGAGTTTCTTTATTTAGGCAAAAGCTAGAGATTGTATTCCCTGATTATATCATAGTTTTTTCTGCCCTATTTAAAAAAGATTCTGAGTGGGGTCCGGTCGCGGCTTTAGGTTCTCAATCAAAGGGAGGCACCTATGTTATTCGTTTTTTTAAAGGGAATAGACATTTCACGATCTGGAAAACGAAGAACTTAGACTTAGCAAATACTAGAGCTAAGGAGGTGAGCGAATTATTAAATACTGAAGTTAGATTAAAAAGTTAAGGCATGTTCCACGTGGAACATCCTCAAAATACTTTCAAGAAATATAGTTTTGGTTCGATTGTTGTTGATACTGAAAACCAACGTAAAATCTAACAAACATGAAACGAATTCTACCTTTTGTTTTAATGCTCTTTATACTTCAATGTTGCATTCCATTAAGAATAGCACCAGATATTGCAGACTATAAAATTACGAAAGGAAAGAAGTTTAAGCGCGAGCTTTCTAAACGTCAAATGTTCATATTCGAGGACTCTAAAGATGCAGAGGAATTTTACAATTTTGTGAATATAAAATTTCAATTGGATCATACAGATGTTTATGACGATATCCCTTTTGAAATTGATGGCGAGCAATATTTTTTTGCATGGTATGAAATCGAAATTCCTGATAAGACTTTGAATCTTTTGCCGATTGTAATTGATGTTGCTTTATTGGCTTCTGATATAAATCCTGTACTCGAAAATTCATACAGTAGTAGAAAAGGAAATTGGTATGTGGCCTTAGAAGTTTATAACGATGCTGAACCAGATTGTTTGGAAGAAACTTCTCTTTCGAGAGAAATCGTTTTAAAGTATCTTCGCACTTTGAAGAAAGAATACCTTGCCACTCACAACTATAATGAAACCGTATTTAAAAACTAAAGATTTTTCCATTTCTAAAGAGGTGTTTGAATTAGTGCATGACGAAACGTTAGACATGCTAATTACAAATCCTCAACCTGAAGATATTGCTAAGTACTACGAAAGTGAAGATTATATCTCTCATACAGATGCTACTAAATCTGTTGTCGATAAGATCTACCAGGTTGTGAAAAAATATAGTATTCAGAAAAAAACCAGACTAGTAAATAGTTTTGCGAATAAACATAAAACCTTGCTCGATGTTGGAGCCGGAACTGGAGATTTTATGTTGGCTGCTAAAAATCAAAATTGGAAGGTTGACGGTGTAGAACCGAACTACGATGCTCGAATGAGAGCAGTTGAAAAAGGAATAGGTCTTATGGACCGAATGGAGTCATTACCAGGAAAGAAATATAACGTAATTACTTTATGGCATGTGCTAGAACATTTGCCAGATTTAGAAAATCAAATTATTAAACTGGCTTGGCATTTAGAAGAGGAGGGAACTTTGGTGATAGCAGTTCCAAATTTTAAATCGTACGATGCTAAATATTATAAAGAGCATTGGGCAGCTTATGATGTGCCAAGACATCTTTGGCATTTTTCAAAAACATCAATCGAAAAGCTTTTTTCGAAACACGGATTAAAATTGGTCAAAACGAAACCAATGATTTTCGATGCGTTTTATGTAGCATTACTTTCAGAAAAATATAAATCAGGAAAGCAAAATTTTATAAAAGCATTTTTATTAGGTCTATGGTCAAATATTAAAGCTTTAAAAACAAAAGAGCACTCTTCGCTAATATACATCCTGAAAAAGGCCTAAAAATCATTTTAAAGCGTTTTGCGGGGTTTTTGTGACGCAATCATAAGTATCCCCTGAATTTCTACATTTGTTCAAAATCAAGAGGTCTTAGCGTTTAGTTTTCAATAGATATTTCTAATTTATTATTATCAAAGCAATAAATTTTATTTATGGCATGATTTGCGGTGATTTATCTTAAAAAGAGAATTTCTTTAGACGCATCTTTTTGATTTTTAATAATGACTTTAATTTTTAGAAGGATTAAAAAAACGTTTTCCTATTTTTGCCCGAATAAAAAAATTAATTTTCCGTAGAAAGGAAAAGAAACCTAAGTAAATAATTATGAAAAAAATAGTATTGGCAGCAATGGTATTATTGATAGTATCTTGTCAAGAACAACAAAAGATAGGATACGTTGATAACGTAAAAATGATGGAAGACTATCAAGAGAAAAAAGATTTTGATGGCAAGTACGAAGTAATTAATGCAGCTTTCTCTAAAAAGAAAGATAGTATTAGTCAGGTATTTCAAATAGAGATGCAAGCATTTCAAGTTAAGGCTCAAAAAATGAGAGAGTCTAAAGCGCAAGAAGAATATGCTGGAATTCAGCAAAGAGCTCAGCAAATGGGACAGTTGTTACAACAAGAAGAACAAGGTTTAATGTCAACAGCGCAAGTTGAATTAGATAGTATGGTAAGCATGGTTAAAAAAGAAATCAAGGCTTACGGTGTTGCCAATAAATATAACTACATCTTAGGTGGTGGAGACGGCGGAAGCGTTTTATACGGTACAGATGCTAATGATCTAACAGCAGAAATAGTTAAGACGTTAAACGACAAGTATACAAAGGAATAGATTACAATTTGTTTGTAATAGATTAAAATCCTCAACATCATGTTGAGGATTTTTTTGTTTTTTATTGTAGCAAGAATACTAAAAAAGCAGCTGGAATAAAATATACAACAATAGTTCTTGCGCCTTCATAGTCCTTAGCCATTCGTTGTCCAAATAACAACATCAATAATGTAATGCAAGAAACAATAGCACCCCATAGTGCCATTTCTGTTTTTTGATCTGCGATTATTTGATAAATGCCGATTACACATAATATGCCAGCAATTACTTCAGCTAAAAGCACAACACTCAGCATAAAAGGAACCATGCCGTTTAGAGGAGTTTCTTTAAAGTGACCTTTTAGCCAAGACAAGTTTCCATTCCAGTCTGTTATTTTATCGATACCACTTTGTAAAAAGGTAATTACAAGAAAAATTAAGATTAAAATTTCTGCTGAATGTTCAAGGATTTTATCCATAATTTTGGTTTTTGGAAAGTTGCTATTTTTCGGTTAAAGCGCTAGCTTTTTTATGAAGTAGTCTAGTGAGCTTTATTGATAAATCTGTAAAAATTATTTTCGAATTACCATTGCGTTCCACATGATATATAGCATCTTCGAGCTCTTTTACAATTGTAATTATGTTGTTTTCATGTATAAAAGGAGCAAATTTTTCAAGATTAAAGCCATCTACATGAATTTGCATAAATGCTAAGTCTTTTACATTAAAATTCACAAGCATTGCTTGACGCATAACCGTAATACAATAATGTAAAAATTTCTTTTGAGTCTCCCTTCCTGTTTTGGCAACCTCTTCACTCCATAAAATGAGTTCGTGAATTGCTGATTTGTTTCCTTTTGCCTTAAAAGCAGATCGCACCCATTGTACAAACCATTTTTCAAAAACTAGATCTTCAGAATCTTTGTTCATTAGATCTAAAGCCTTGTTATAGTTTCCGTTAGATTCATGAGCAATTTGTAACGCCTCTTCTTTGGGTAATCCTTTGGCAATAAGACCATTAGTGATTGAATCTGCCGCTAATGGCGGAAAATGAAGAATTTGACAACGTGAGCGAATAGTTTGTATAATTTGCTCTTCATCCTCAGTAATTAGTATAAAAACTGTTTTATCTGGCGGTTCTTCAATTAGTTTGAGCAATTTATTCGCTGCTGAGGTGTTCATTTTTTCGGCCATCCATATCAGCATAACCTTATATCCACCTTCATAAGATTTTAAAGCAAGCTTTTTAACCACCTCTTGCGCTTCATCAACTCCTATCTGTCCCTGCTTTTTTTCTATACCAATCAAGCGATACCAATCAAACAAATTTCCATAAGGTTGTTCTTTGACAAACTCACGCCATTCTTCCACATAATGATTACTGACGGCGCGCTTTTTTATCTTATCAGAATTGGCTACCGGAAAAGCAAAATGCATGTCTGGATGAGACAATGAATTGAACTTTAAATTACAAGCTTGATTACCTTCTGAATTCTCTCCATTTTGATTGCCACAAACAATGTATTGCATGTATGCCAATGCCATAGATAAAGTGCCACATCCTTCTGGCCCAACAAATAATTGCGCATGAGGAATTCTACCAGCATCTGCACTTGAAGTCAAGTGGTTTTTGATATGAGATAGCCCTAAAATATCATTAAACAACATGCCTCAAATATAGCGTATTCAAACTAAAATTATTCATGAATGTTATTTCAGATTTCAGGCAATATATCTACTAAACAAAACAGACTCCGTAGTTTGTTTTTGGCTATTTTCTTATGTAAATACCTGCTGTTATTGAGTTTTTTAAATTGAATAAAACACCGAAGATCGATTTATAGAGGTTGTCAATAAAAGCACGTATACCCTTAAACCAACTGTTGGGTCTGTTTTAGCTGTCTGAATAATTTTAATATATAACAAAACAGCCTTCAACCTAACAACATAAATCTTTACATTTGCGACTCTCTTAAAAATAGACTAGCATGAAGACCATTGAAGACTTTAATTTTGAAAATAAGAAAGCGCTAATTCGAGTGGATTTTAATGTGCCTTTAGACGCAGGTTTTAAGGTAGCTGATACCAATAGAATTGAGGCAGCAAAACCAACAATTATTAAAGTTTTAGAAGACGGTGGAAGTGCAATTTTAATGAGTCATTTAGGTCGCCCGAAAGGAGAACAAAATACCGATTTTTCATTAAAGCATATTTGTCAAACGGCATCAGAAGTAATAGGTGTTCAAGTCAAATTTGTTTCTGATTGTGTTGGTGAGGTAGCAGAAAATGCAGTTGCCAATTTACAGCCAGGCGAAGTTTTACTTCTAGAAAACTTAAGATTTCATTCAGAAGAAACAAGCGGAGATGCAAATTTTGCCGAACAACTTTCAAAATTAGGCGACATTTATGTAAATGATGCTTTTGGAACAGCTCATAGAGCTCATGCTTCCACTACTGTTGTTGCCCAGTATTTTGAAGAAAGTAAATGCTTCGGATATTTATTGGCGAAAGAAATTGATGCTATTGAAAAAGTGATGCGTACTGGCGAAAAGCCAGTATTAGCTATTTTGGGTGGCGCAAAAGTATCTTCTAAAATTACAATCATTGAGAACATCTTAGATAAGGTGGATCATCTGATTATTGGTGGTGGAATGACATACACCTTTGTAAAGGCAAAAGGAGGAAAAGTAGGAGATTCGATTTGTGAGGATGATAAAATGGCTTTGGCTTTGGATATTCTTAAACAAGCTGAGGAAAAAGGAGTACAAATTCATATTCCCGTAGATGTTATTGCTGCAGATGATTTTAGTAATGATGCAAATACGCAAGTAGTTGATTCAGATAAAATTCCTGACGGATGGCAAGGCCTTGATGCCGGACCAGATACATTGGCTAATTTTAAGGAAGTTATTTTAAAAAGTAAAACTATTTTATGGAACGGCCCTATCGGAGTTTTCGAGATGGAAAGTTTTGCAAACGGTACCATAGAGGTAGGAAACTTTATTGATGAGGCAACCCAAGCAGGAGCATTTTCTCTTGTTGGTGGGGGTGATTCGGTAGCAGCTGTAAAGCAATTTGGCTTTCAAGATAAGGTGAGTTATGTATCTACTGGTGGTGGAGCAATGCTAGAGAGTTTAGAAGGAAAAACCTTGCCCGGAATAGCAGCTATTATCTCCTAACTAAAGGCCTTATCGATAAACAGCACTAATCGCATTTTGTAGGGCTTTAACGTTCGAAATTTTATTCTTCGGGAAAAAAATCGGATTTTCGTTGGCACTCCATTAATTATACACCTGTTTATGATCTTCGAAAAACGCCGAATTCTCTTATTTTTTGCTGCTCTTGTTTTTGCATATCCTGCGATAGCCCAAGAGAATGACAGTATTTCAAAGGTTAAAGAGAACATCAAGATAATTGAAGCAAAAGATATTCCTCTTGATACCACAACACTTGTTGGTAAGAGTATAGATGTTATTGAAAGCAAGGAGGCTTCCAAAAACATCAATGATAACCCTTTAGTTCTTATTAAAGAAGGAGATGCTGGTGCTTACAATCTGCTTGACAATGCTAAAGCAGCTCGTTATGATAGTATTTGGATGAAGCAACTATATGATAATGCATCCTTATCTGATGAAATGTATGAAGAGGTTTCAACTTTAAACCCTGATCAGCCATATAAAATAGAACTTAATACGGACACGCTGAAAATGAGGTTGGCAAGATTAAATGAAAAGACACCTTTTAATGTTGTTTATAATCCATCCTTAGAAAATGTCATCAAATCTTTTTTAACGAGAAAGCGAGGCTTGATGGAACGTATGTTAACGGTTAGCCAGTTTTACTTTCCATTGTTTGAACAAGAATTTGACAATCATAATATTCCATTAGAAATGAAATATTTAGCGATTGTTGAGTCTGCTTTAAACCCAAAAGCTAGATCGAGAGTTGGAGCTACCGGACTTTGGCAATTTATGTACGGTACCGGAAAAGAGCATGGGCTAGATGTAAATAGTTATGTAGATGAGCGTAGCGACCCAATTAAATCGACTAGAGCAGCTTGTGAATATTTAAATAGAGTTTATAAAATTTTTAATGATTGGGATTTAGCACTTGCTGCCTATAACTCAGGCCCAGGAAACGTAAATAAAGCCATTAGAAGGTCTGGTGGACAGACCAATTATTGGAACATTAGACGCAATTTACCCAGAGAAACCGCAGGTTATGTTCCTGCATTTTTAGCAACAATGTATTTATTCGAATATGCTGAAGAGCATGGTTTGAAAGGTCAAAAGGTAGAGCGGCCCTATTTTGAAACAGATACAATTCATGTAAAAAGTTTGATCACTTTTGATCAAATATCAGAACTTGTGGGAATTAGCAAAGAAGAATTAGAAGTATTGAACCCTTCTTATAAATTAAAAGTTATCCCATATGTAAAGGGGAAAGATTATTCGCTTCGATTGCCAAGAAATGCGATGGGTAAGTTTGTTTCTAATGAGGCTGCCATTTACGCGCATGTTGAAAAAGAATTGAAGAGTAAAGAAAGTCCATTACCGGCTTTAGTTAAAGCTGCGGAAAAAAATAGAATTCGCTATCGTGTTCGTAGTGGAGATTTTTTGGGCAAGATTGCTGAAAGATATGGAGTCAGAGTAAGTCAAATCAAGAATTGGAACGGTTTAAGAAGTAATAATTTGCGAATTGGTCAGCGTTTAACTATTTACCCTAGAGGGACTAAAAACGTGCCTAAAAATTCCCAAAAAAGCACTTCAAAGCCAGTAAGTAAGGCTGTTGTTTCTACTTCAGGAAAAGTACATGTAGTGCGAAGCGGTGACTCGCTTTGGACGATTTCTCAAAAATACGACGGAGTTACTATCGAAAAATTGCGAAAATGGAACGGTATTAGTGGTAACAATTTGAAATTAGGCACAAAATTGAAATTGTGTGATTGCTAACCATCATAATTAAAAGACTATGAAACCGTTTAAAATTCTTCTATTTGCTGCATTAATAACACTAATATCTTGCAACGACAGTAAAAATCAAAAGTACTTACCTAGTTCTATTGGAGCAATGAATCAAGTTACTATTGTTATGGACACCGAACTTTGGAAAGGTGACGTTGGTGATAAGGTTAGAGAGCATTATGCAGCGATGGCTATTGGACTTACATGGGAGGAATCTATATTTACTCTTAATCATGTGCCACCAAAAGTTTTTAGTGGTGCTTTACTCAATTCTCGAGCCATTGTATATGTTCAAAAAGATACAGTAACTGAATCAGGTGTAAACACCGATGTTTATGCGACTCCTCAAAATGTAGTCATTGTTAAAGGAGGCACGAACGAAGAACTTATTGCTGGTATCGACAAAACCGCTAATAGAGCAATTAAGAAGTTTAAAGATGTAAGCTTAGAAGAAACACAAAAAAGACTTTTGATATCGTTAAATAAAGAAGGAGTTCTTGAAGAGAAATTTAATATTACCATGAGTGTTCCATCAATTTATAATGTAGTTTATCAAACGGATAATGTTGTTAGATTGGATCGCGAGATTCAAAAAGGAAATATGAATATTATCGCCTATGAGATGCCCGTAAATAGTTTTACTAATGACTCTACTTTAGTTCAAGACATAGTTAGAATGCGTGATTCGATTGGGGCTTTATATGTTCCTGGTCCAGATGTTCCAAGTAAAGTAACTTATATGCGTACTGAGCCAGCATTTTCACCATCAATTTTTCCTTCTGAAGTAGCAGGAAAGAAGGCAATTGAAGTGAGAGGTATTTGGGATATTAAGAACTACCCAATGGCTGGGCCTTTTCTTACTTATATAATTGATGATCCAGAAAACAATAGAAAATTAGTTGTTGAGGGTTTTGTTTATGCACCCGCAACAAACAAAAGAGACGATATGTTTAGATTAGAGGCAATCTTAAAAACAATTGCATTTAATAAATAAAACGGTCACGATCTTATAAATAAAAAACGCCCTTCATTCAGAGGGCGTTTTTTGTTAAGTTAAATTATATATTGTTTTTAGAAAGCAAAGCCTGTAGAAACGCGAAATACAAACGCGTATACTGTAACTACCAATAAGAACAGACAGAAGACTGAAAAGGCTTTAAAATACCTTTCTAGCAGTTTTTGTGTCCAATCTCGGAATGCTTCTAAGTAGATTTCTTTTAAGAGTAAAAATTTCTTCATATGAGTGGGGTTTTAAATTACTAACACCTCAAAGGTCTGCGTTTTAGCAGGCGCAACGAGATTTACTAGTTAAAACCCAATTAAATTTGACGAACTACATACCAAAGTACAAATACACGTTGAACGGTAAATTTATTAGTTGAGTTATAAAATTGTTTAAAGAAATGCCGTACAGTCCTGAATGCATTTGTAGTAAATAAAAATAACATGTAGGAATATAGGACCAGCTTAATGCCGGGTTTTGCAGAAAGAAAAGAGTAAAAACCAAAAAACTCCCTAAAAAGGGAGCTTTACGATTAGGTTGGTTAAGTCGGTGTATTTAGTCAAATGCGAAGCCAGTTACGACTCTAAAAATAAATGCATAAAGCACTATTAAGAAACTGGCAAAGCAGAACCAAGAAAATGCTTTGAAATATGACTTCACTAGTCTAGTGCCGAGGTTTTTAAAAGCTTCTAGGTAAATTTCTTTGATGAGTAGAACGTGTTTCATAAGATTTGGTATTTGGGATTAATGCTATTCTTTTAGGTTTATATATAACTGAAAATCGATGACTTAGGTATTTTATCGAATGCATTTGTTGTGAATGTATGATTGGATGTTGTGAAATGGTGATTGCAGTAGAATTATAAGGGTATAATACATTGCTGGTGGAGCTTAATTATATAAGCTTGCTCTACGTATATAAAAACAAAAAGACCGTTGCACAACTTGTGCAACGGTCTTTTAATATAGTCTTAGTTTGAACTATTACATATTAACAATTATAAATTCAGAACGTCTGTTTAAGTAATGTTCTTGTTCCGTACAAGCAACTCTTCCGTCACAGTTATTTAGAAGTTTTTCTTCACCATAACCAATGGCGCTTTCAATACGTTCAGGCGCAATACCCATAGAAATTATATAGTCTCTAGTAGATTTTGCTCTATTATCAGACAGGTATCTGTTATATGCTCGTTTACCTCTTGAATCAGTATGAGATTCAATTTTAATAACCATATTTGGATATTCAGTCATTACCTCTATAAGTTTATCAAGTTCTTCTGAGGCATCTTGACGTATGTATGATTTATCAAAATCAAAGTGAATCATTTCAGTCTTCAATTTTTTGATTCCTTCTTCAACAGCTATCATTTCTTTCAATTTCTTCATGGCTACAACTACATCAACAGTATCACTTTCAACCGTAGTAACTTCTTGAATATTTTCAAAGTATTCGTCTTTATTAGCTTTAATGGTGTATTTGGTATCGGCTTCAAGATCTTCGAAAATAAACCTTCCGTCATCATCACTTACCATTTCTTTTAGTTTTATGCCATTTTCATCTAATAGCTCAACAAGTTGTTGAGGCATGATATCACCAGTAATTAATTCTGTAACTACACCAGCAATAGCGCTATTACTCTCAGGTATTTTTTCAAGATCTAATCGCTCAAATGAATATATATCATCATCTCCTTTACCTTCAGATCGATTTGAAGCAAAATATCCTTTTTGGTTTTCCTCATTAACAATATAGGAGAAATCATCTCTATTACTGTTTATTGGTTGCCCTAAGTTTTTAACTTCTTGAAAGCCTTCTTCTTCTGTATAAGGAACTTCATATACATCAAGTCCACCAAGACCAGTATGTCCATCCGAAGAAAAATATAATTTTTGATCATTGATAAAAGGAAACATTTCCTTACGTTCTGTATTAATTTCAGGGCCCAAGTTTCTTGGTTCTGAGAAGCTATTGTTTTCAAGAACATCAACAACGAATATATCCGTTTGTCCTATACTACCAGGCATGTCTGACACAAAATATAGTTGTTTGCCGTCAGGACTCAATGCTGGGTGACCCGTAGAATAGTCATCACTATTAAATGGAACCTCAACTGCTTCCATCCATTCATTATCTACTTTCTTAGACATATAAATTTTCAAATTATTAACGCCATTCTTATCACGCTTTAGTTTTTTGCCATAATTATTACGGGTAAAATACATTGTCTCATTATCCGGAGAGAATGTTACCGAAGCTTCATGATATTTAGTGTTTATTTTTTTAGAAAACTTAATAGCATCTTTTAAGTCTTTCGATTCTTCATTAATTTTTGCTACATACAAGTCTAGGTACGGCTGATCATTCCATTTATACCGTCTGGTATTTAAAAAAGAAGAGTCTTTTGCAGACGCAAACACTACTTGATTTGAATCTAAAAACATTGGAGAGAAATCAGAATACTCAGTATTGATAGCTAAGTTTTTGATATCATAGTTTCCACCAGAGTTCAATATGTCATCAAGTAAAACTTCGTTTGGTAATGGTCTTGTGTCTTCTAAACTAGAACCTTCACCATCCTCCATCTTTTTCTGGTAAAGACGCATTAGCTTTTTAGAGCGTGCGTATTTACCTGTACCTTTTAAAGAATGGGCATATTTAAAAACGTTGTCTGCAGACATTTCCTTACCATATTCTTCATATAGTACATTATACCATTCATATGCTTTTTCCATTTCTGTATTAAAATAATAGGAATCAGCAGCTTTTTGAATTATCTCATAGGAGTAATTTTTTTCTCCCTTGGCCAAAGCTTCTTCATAAAGTGCAGCAGCTTCTGAATACCACATCTTATCAAAATAGATGTCAGCTCTTTCAATTAATTTGGTTTTGTATCCGGACCCTTTCGAATTTTTTTTAGATTTCTCTACTTGTTCATTAGTCTCATCAATCATGTCATAGGTTACATCATTAACTGCTACAGGAGTATCTTCGATTACAAATTCTTCAATTTCATCGGTTGTTTCATCTACTAAAACAGGTTCTTGAGATTCAATAAGTGTTGTGTTTTCTATTTTTAGGATCCAAACATCATCTTGGTATGCTCCATCAAAATCATTAACACAAGCATCAACTGCTTCTAAACCAAATGGATACTTTTCAATATATACGTAGTTTAAGTTGTTATCTGTATTATGAATGGAATTTGCATCAAACCCTTTTTTCTTCAGTCGCTTAATTACCTTTTTTAGGTTTTTACCTTTACTGAAGACTCCAGTAATAATATAAAAACCTTCTTCAACATCTTTAAGGTTGTCAAAGGTTCTATAAGGTATGTTGTTCTTTTTAGCGGCTTCTTCAAAACTATCGTTGATAGTGATGCTATTTGCTGGTTCAGCAGATTCAATAGTAACAAGGCTAGATGATTGATCAAATACGATATCATCATTAGACTGAGCGAAAACGCTCATTGATGCTAGTATTAGGTAGGTGGTAATAAGTCTTTTCATGATTTGGTTATTAGAAAAATCCAAATGGATTTTCGCTAGTTTCTCTCGATATCTATTGAACCGAAAGAAGGTTTCTTGGGTTTCTGAATTATTGTAATTATTAAATTGATAAACTAAAACTACAGGCTAGGCCTATTTTTAAAACTGGGAAATAGTATTGTTCAGTTAAGAGTGAATACAATCATCCCATTTGTAGTTAACGCCTAAATCTGGCGTTTCGTATATAAAATCAGGAGGTAGAATTGATAGGATATATTACTTAGCTTAAATGTCCTATGAAGAAGGAAGTTTTTAAAGCTTTAAATACAGGTATTGATTGAACCTGAAATTTGTCATTGGTCCCATATTTAAAAGTAGTTTGAGAAAAATGCAAAAAAAAACCTTGACATTGTCAAGGTTTGAAACAGAAATATAAATCTTTTTTATTCTTCTAATTTGTCGTCTTCTTTAGAGGCGTCTTTAAACTCCTTGATGCCACTACCAAGGCCTCTCATCAATTCGGGAATTTTTTTACCTCCAAAAAGAAGTAGTACTACCACTACCACTAATATAATTTGCGGAGCCCCTATTGCTAAAAATGTATGTAAAGCTATCATAGTTTAAAATTTAATGGATAACAAATGTACAAAAAGATATTGATTGTAGTATATACTAATGCAAGTGAGGTTTTTTAATTACTTAATTCATCAATACTATGCTATTGGTTTTTAAAGAAGGCAATCATTAATTTTACTTAAACTAATAATTTTGAATGATCTTAAGAAGAATTAAATTCTAATACTATCTTTGTAATCTATGGCCAAAAAGGTAAAAAAGAGAAAAGAAATCAAAAAAAAGTTACTTCATAAGTATCGTTTGGTGATTTTGAATGAAAGTACTTTTGAAGAAAAGATCTCTTTTAAACTAAGTAGATTAAACGTTTTTGTCAGCGGTTCTCTGTGTATTATTGGTTTAATTGGCCTTACTACTTTACTTATCGCCTTTACTCCCCTTCGCGAGTATATTCCAGGCTATTCTTCAACTAAATTAAAGAAACAGGCTACTGATCTTACTTACGAAACTGATTCTTTGGTTCGCGTTCTTTATAATACCAATCGGTATTTATATAATATACGTATGGTATTATCTGGTGATATTGAGAATAACCAGGTCAATAGAGATTCACTTAGAGAACAGTTCAAACTAGACCCATCTACTGTTGATTTAACCCCTATTAAGCAAGATTCATTACTTAGAGCTGAGGTTGCCTTAGAAGATAAATATAATTTGTTTGAAAGAAATACCACAACATCAGATATTGCGCTCTTCCCTCCTATTAGCGGAACGGTTTCGCAAAAGTATGACGCTCAAAGAAAGCATTATGCAGTTGATGTGGTTGCGCCGAGAGAAACACCCGTAAAAGCAGCAGCCAACGGCATTGTAATTTTTGCCGAATGGACAGCAGATACGGGCCACGTGATCATAATAGAGCATCGAGATGGTTTTTTAAGCGTCTACAAGCATAATGGGTCTTTGAATAAAACACAAGGCGATATAGTAAGAGCCGGAGAGGTTATTGCATCTGTAGGAAATACAGGAGAATTTACCACAGGTCCACATCTTCATTTTGAACTTTGGGATAAGGGCACACCAATAAATCCATTAGATTTCATTGATTTTAAATAGAAAGCATGTCATTAAAATCACTAGGTGCTAAAATTTTCGCAAAGAATATAGCATCAAAAACGGCTAAGTGGGCTAATAATCCATTTGAAACTCAACAAAGAGTATTCAATGAAATAATATCTAAAGCTTCACAAACACAATTCGGAAAGGACCATGAGTTTACGGCTATAGAATCATATTCAGATTTTGTCAAAAAAGTTCCTATTCGTGATTATGAACAACTTAAACATTATGTTGAACAAGTTGTAGAAGGCAAGGAAGATATCTTATGGCCTGGTAAACCAAAATATTTTGCCAAGACATCAGGTACAACTTCAGGCGCAAAGTATATTCCTATAACTGAAGAATCAATTAAGTATCAAATTGAGGCGTCTCGTAATGCTATTCTAAACTACATTCACGAAACAGGAAATACCGCATTCGTAGATGGTAAAATGATTTTTTTACAGGGAAGTCCTGAAATGCAGGAGAAGAACGGTATCAAACTAGGAAGACTTTCAGGAATCTCAGCGCATTATGTGCCTAACTATCTTCAAAAAAACCGATTGCCCAGCTGGGAAACCAATTGCATTGAAGACTGGGAAACCAAGGTTAATACTATAGTCAAAGAGACTATGAATGAGGATATGACGATCATTGCAGGGATACCGTCATGGGTGCAAATGTATTTTGAAAAACTACGAGATAAAACCGGCAAACCAATCGGTGAACTATTCAAAAATTTCAATTTGTTTATTTATGGAGGAGTTAATTATGAACCATATCGCGCAAAATTCGAAAATCTGATCGGCAGAAAAGTAGATAGTATAGAACTTTTTCCTGCTAGTGAAGGGTTTTTTGCATATCAAAATTCTCAGAAAGAAAAGGGAATGCTTTTGCTTTTGAATTCAGGCATTTTTTATGAATTTGTAAAATCAGATGAATTTTTTGAGGAAGATGCAAAGCGTCTAACTTTAAAAGATGTCGAACTACATGTAAATTATGTAATGATCATCTCAACAAACGCTGGATTATGGGCGTATAACCTAGGAGATACCGTTCAGTTTATTTCATTAAAGCCATTTAAAATTATAGTCTCTGGGCGCATAAAGCATTTTATTTCTGCATTCGGCGAACATGTTATTGCAAAAGAAGTTGAAGAGGCTATGCAACAGGCAATTAGTCAATCTGACGCTCAAGTAAACGAATTTACGGTTGCTCCACAAATTACACCTGAAGGCGATCAGTTGCCATATCATGAGTGGCTCATAGAATTTGAAAAAGAACCCTCTGATAAATCAAAATTTATTGAACTTTTAGATTCTTCTCTCCAAAAACAGAATAGTTATTATTTCGATTTAATCGACGGTAGAATACTACAAACATTAAAAATTACATCAATAAATAAGGGAGGGTTTCAAGCATACATGAAATCTATAGGAAAATTAGGAGGGCAGAATAAAGTACAGCGCTTAGCAAATGACCGAAAGGTTGCTGATGTACTTTCAGCACAAAAAACTGAAGGATAGTTAGCCCTTACAAAACCTGATTTTTATTTGTAATTTTGACTGAAATTCTTTCATGGGCAAAACAACCACTACTACACGAGCGCAAGAATCTACCAACGCGATTGAGCGTTTGTATATAACAATGCGTCACTTATTTAATAGAGGTTTTTACAAACCTACTGGAGTTTCAGGAGAATCTCTTAAAAACGCACTACTTCAACTGCGCCCTGAAATTTATGGTACGGTAGCAGAAGAGAAAGCAGAATTTAATGGTCTTATCTATGTTTTAGAACGCTTGCCAGAAGGAATTGAGGAATGCAAATTCATTAATCTTACTACAGATGAAGGCTACGGTAAATCTCACTTTAAGCCTATAGTTCCTCCAAAAAGAAGACGTAATTGCTATCGAATCGATGATGAGCAAATGAATATTGAGATCACAAGAGGGCGTTCAGACATTTATGACATTCTAACCCACCTTACCTTTCTTTTTATTGAATCTGAAAAAATCTGTAAGCGCGTACTTATTGAAGATACCGATAAAACCATACGCGATTGGACGAAGCTTGAGACTGCGGTTAAGAAAGAAGAACTTACACAAGCCGAGAGAGAAGTAGCCTTGATTCATACTGCGAATATTTTAGGGCGTAGTTTTGATGAAGTACTTTGGATATACGAAAAATTCGCAACAAAAGATAACCCAGAGCGATTTCTAAAAATTATATGGTGGCTTGGAAAATTAGCTATTGAGGAAGAGTTGACGGGTGATAAAAGAGTAATTACATTTAGTGCTCAACTGCGAGAACGCCTTGGTCATCATATTCATGGTGAACGCTGGGCAGATGTTATTAAAGCAGAGTTAAAGAAAAACAACCTTCTTAAAAGGCCGATACATATAATTAGTGCAAATATGCATAGTGTCATGAACTCGCTGTTTGCAAGAAAGGCTTTGTCTAAAGAATTTCCTAATAACGAATCTTTAGAAATTTATGAAGCGTTGAGCTCTTCTGGAAACAAAGAATTGCGTAAAAAAGTCGAATTGATAGCAAAGAAAAACGGAATGATTTCCATTGATGATTTGTCCGGAACGAATATCGACGTGCAAATATTTGACATGGCCAAAATAGGGGAAAACGCATGTTGTTATCAGCTAGAAAATGGTATTCCGGATAATGAAAAACCTGTTATATTTGTAATGGACTATGCTTTTGGCGAACAGGCCTATGAGACTATTGATGAGCTTTTGAAACCTTTTGGAGGTCAAGATAATGGAGTTACATATTTGAATATAGCTTCGATTTCCATTATGGGTAAAGCGGGCATATTAGAAGGAGGAAAAGGTGATTTAATGATTCCTTCAGCGCATATCTTTGAAGGGACAGCAGATAATTATCCTTTTGAAAATGAACTATGTGCAGCAGATTTTAAAGGACATGGTTTAGAAGTTTTTGAAGGAACCATGGTGACAGTTTTAGGAACATCTCTCCAAAATAAAGATATTTTGAAGTTTTTCCATCAATCAACTTGGAATGTTATAGGTTTAGAAATGGAAGGCGTGCATTACCAAAAAGCGATACAATCAGCTTCGAAAATTAGAAAAAGTATTCGTGAAGATGTTAAGGTTAGATACGCCTACTATGCTTCAGATAACCCCTTAGAAACTGGAAGCACTTTGGCTTCAGGAGGTTTAGGAACAACTGGTGTTAAACCGACATACTTGATAACAGATAAAATTTTGACTCAAATTTTTAATTCAACAACTTAAAAACTAAATGCAACCAAACAATTCATCATCATCTTCAGACGAAATAGATCTAGGTCGATTACTACAACTTCTGCGAAAAATTCTTAGGAAGACTTTCAAAGGCATTCTTCGTATTTTCTTATTCCTAAAAAGAAACCTCATTAAACTTGTTGCCTTAACTGTGGTTGGTATTGGATTTGGGTATTTGATAAACATGTTGGTTGATGATAAACTTCAAACTGAAGTGATAGTAAAGCCTAATTTTGAAAGTAAAGATTATTTGTATGATGTAGTTGAAGAATTAGGAGCAAAAATTATTCAAAAAGACACGACATTCTTTCAAAGTATTGATGTTGAAATGAATAAATTAGGGCAGTTTAAAATTGAAATAGCCCCTATTTTAGATGACAAAGAGAATGAGAAGTCTAGTGACGACATTAAGTATTTAGAAATTTTACAAAATTATAAAGACAATGATTTTGTAATTGACATTGTAAAATCTGAAATATTAAAGAAAACCGGAAGTACTCATCGAATTGTATTTACACATACTAGCCCTAAAGAAGGAGAGAAATATGTAAATAAAATTTTGAAGTACATCAATTCTAATCCATATTTTATTGAACTACAACAGGTAAGTAATCAGAATGCGACTGTTCGAATTGAACAAAATCAAGGATTGATAAAACAGATTGATGATCTGGTTTTGAACTTCACAAGTACTTTAAATAATAATCAGAAAACTGCAAGTCAGGGGATGGTTTTATTAGAAGGAGAAAGCGGATTGAACGTACCTAGCTTGCTTGCTTTTAAAAATCGATTGGTCAAGGAAAATGAAATAAAAAAAATAGAGCTAATTGAGCAAAAGCTACCAATTAGTATTGTAAACTTGGGCAAAACACATCATGTAAAGAAGAAATTGGTGTATAAGAACTTTGTACTCATTCCTTTATTATTAATTGGAGTGTTTTTTCTTATTTCCTTCATTGCATATTTAAATAGAAAATCAAAAGAAATACAATAGGGTTTAATAAAACAAGGATGAATATATTAATAACAGGGGGAGCTGGTTTTATAGGATCTCACGTGATCAGAAGGCTTATTAAGAATTACCCTGATTACAATATTTACAACTTAGATGCTCTTACTTATGCCGGTAACTTAGAAAACCTTCGAGATATTGAAGATGCTTCAAATTATACCTTTTTAAAAGGAGATATTGTTGACGAGAGCTATATAAATGAGATTTTTAAGAAATATAATTTTAATGGTGTTATACACTTGGCAGCTGAATCTCATGTAGATCGATCAATTTCAGACCCATTAGCATTTGTAAAGACGAACATATTCGGTACGGTGAATTTATTAAATGCGGCAAGAAATTTATGGAAAGATGATTTTTCAAATAAAAGATTTTATCATGTTAGTACCGATGAAGTCTATGGCTCTTTAGGTAGCGAAGGTCTTTTTTTAGAAACAACGGCTTACGATCCCAATTCACCTTACTCAGCGTCTAAAGCGAGCTCAGACCATTTTGTAAGAGCTTATGGTGAAACCTATGGTTTACCCTATGTGATAACAAATTGCTCAAATAATTATGGCCCAAATCATTTTCCTGAAAAATTGATTCCCTTGTTCATAAACAACATCATTGAAGGCAAGCCATTACCAGTATATGGTGATGGAAAATATACTCGCGATTGGCTTTTTGTAGAAGATCACGCAAGAGCTATAGATTTGGTTTTTCATAAAGGGAGAAATCATGAAACTTATAATATTGGGGGCTTCAATGAATGGCAAAATATTGATTTAGTTCAGCTTTTGTGCAGGCAAATGGATAAAAAGTTAGATAAGCCAGCAGGCACTTCAGAAAAACTCATTACCTACGTAAAAGATCGCCCTGGTCACGATTTACGTTATGCAATTGATGCGTCAAAAATTCATAAAGAATTAGGTTGGAAACCCTCGGTAACATTTGAGCAAGGTTTAGAAAGAACAATTGATTGGTATCTTGAAAATGAAGATTGGTTAAATAGTGTAACCTCTGGTTTGTATCAAGAATACTATAAAAAAATGTACAATTAATAAGCGTAATTTGTTTGTTGTAAAAGGAGTTCATAGCTAAATGGAAAATAAATGAAGGGAATAATTCTTGCTGGAGGTTCAGGCACACGACTGCACCCATTAACATTATCTGTAAGTAAGCAATTGATGCCTATTTATGATAAACCAATGATCTATTATCCATTATCTACTTTAATGTATTCTGGAATTCGAGAAATACTGATTATTTCAACTCCTAAAGATCTTCCTCTTTTTAAAGATTTGCTTGGTGATGGTGAAAAATACGGTTGTAGTTTTTCATATGCAGTACAAGAAGCACCAAATGGCTTAGCTGAAGCATTTATAATTGGGGCTGATTTTATAGGCAGCGATAAAGTTGCTCTTATTCTGGGAGATAATATTTTTTATGGCTCTGGTTTAGCGAAATTGTTACAAACCAACAATGATCCTAAAGGTGGTGTTATATATGCTTATCGTGTTCATGACCCAGAACGTTATGGTGTAGTTGAGTTTGATTCTGAAGGAAAAGCAATAAGCATAGAAGAAAAACCTTTAGAACCTAAATCTAATTATGCGGTGCCAGGCATCTATTTTTATGATAATGATGTAGTTGAAATTGCTAAAAATATTCCACCAAGTCATAGAGGTGAATTAGAAATAACTGACGTCAATAGAGTGTATTTAGAGCGAGGAAAATTAAGTGTGAGCATTTTAGATAGAGGAACTGCTTGGTTAGATACAGGTACTTTTCAATCACTCATGCAAGCTTCTCAATTTGTTGAGGTTATTGAAGAACGGCAAGGACTAAAAATTGGCGCTATTGAAGGTGCAGCTTATGAAATGGGCTACATTAATGAAGAGCAATTTAGAAGTTTAGCTGAACCCTTAATGAAAAGCGGATATGGTAAAAACTTGTTGGGTATTCTAAAACAACAAAAATGATTGCTATCGAAACTAAGTTAAAAGGGTGTTTTATAATTGAACCAACTGTCTTTGAAGATGAACGGGGTTATTTTATGGAGTCCTTCAATAAAGAACGTTTCAATTCCAGCATCGACGCGGATATTAATTTTGTGCAAGACAATCAGTCTTTTTCTTCAAAAGGAGTTATTCGAGCGTTACATTATCAAACCGGAGAGCATGCGCAGTCAAAACTTGTTCGTGTTTTAAGCGGAACTGTTTTAGATGTTGCGGTTGACATAAGAAAGGATTCTCCAACTTTTGGTGAGCATGTAGCAATTGAATTAAGCGCGGAGAATAAAAAACAATTATTTATACCAAGAGGATTTGCTCACGGTTTTGTAGCATTAAGTAAGATCGCTGAGTTTTTCTATAAATGCGACAACTATTATAACAAAGCATCTGAAGGCGGAATAATATATAATGACCCTACTATCAATATCGATTGGAAAACCGCAGCAAATGACGTGCTAGTGTCCGAGAAGGACGTTATCTTACCAACTTTAGACAAAGCTAGATTATGAAGAATGTCTTAGTAACAGGAGGCAAAGGGCAACTGGCATCTTGTATTAAAGATAGTGCAGCAAACTTGAAAGAGCATCATTTTATATATGTTGATGTTGATGTTCTTGATATTACAAAAGCAAGTCAGGTAAATGCTTTTTTTGAGACCAATGATTTCGATTTTTGCGTTAATTGTGCTGCCTATACCAATGTTGATAAATCAGAAAGCGAACAAGATATAGCTGAAAAAGTAAATGTTGATGGGGCTAAAAATCTAGCGGAAGCATGCAATGATCATGAAGTAAAGTTCATTCAAATTTCTACAGATTTTGTTTTCGACGGAAAATCCTCTTTACCATATCTAGAAGAAGATGAAACAAATCCGTTAGGTTCATATGGTTTAACCAAATTAAATGGAGAGCAAGCTACAATAGATGGAGTAAAAGAACATTTCATAATTAGAACGTCTTGGTTGTACTCTGAACACGGACAAAATTTTTGCAAAACTATGTTGCGTTTTGCAAAAGAAAGAGATTCGTTAAGTATTGTTAGCGATCAAGTAGGGACTCCCACTTATGGGGGAAATTTGGCTGAGGTCATTTTAAAAATGATTACCGAAGATAGTATTGCTTATGGAGTATATCACTACAGTAACGAAGGTGTAGCAAGTTGGTATGATTTTGCCAAAGCTATTTTTGATATAAGTGACTCAAAAATGAAATTGCTTCCTATTCGTTCGGAAGCATACCCTACACCAGCAAAACGACCTGCTTTTAGCGTTATGGATAAGTCTAAGATAAAAAGAGTTCTAGAAGTCAGAATACCTTATTGGAGGGACAGTTTAGTGATTTGTTTAAGAAAATTAGAACCTAATACCGAAGAGGCTTAATGTGTGGAATAACCGGAATTTACTCAACTCAAATTATCACAAACCTTGACGAGCGTATCGACAAGATGAATAAATCGATAGCACATCGAGGTCCAGATTCAGGCGCATATTCTATTTACAATGAAAATGTTGCTTTAGGACATCGAAGATTATCTATAATTGATTTAAGGGAACTTGCCAATCAACCAATGCACTCCAATAATACTAAGTGGCATATTGTTTTCAATGGTGAAATCTATAATTTTCAAGAAATTGCAGCGCAACTAAGTTATCCATTTGTAACAGATTCAGATACAGAGGTAATACTTGCGGCAGTTCAAGAAAAAAGCTTAGAATGGTTTTTAGAAGTGGCTAATGGAATGTTTTCAATAGCACTTTTTAATTCTGAGACTAATGATCTTTTTATCGTTAGAGATCGATTAGGAATTAAACCGCTTTACTACTACAATGATGGACAGCATCTTATTTTTTCTTCGGAAATAAAGGGAATTTTATCTAGCGGATTGGTTGCTGCTGAGTTCAATGAATTAGCGGTAGATGAGTATTTGGCAAATAGATATATCAGATCACCTTATACTTTTTTTACAAATATTTATCAAGTTCCACCGGGAAGCTATTTAACCGTTAAAAGTGATTTATCCGTTTCTGAAACTACCTATTGGAAACTGCCAAAAGCGTTTAATACGGCTACTGATTTTAATGAAGAGAGTATTGCAGAAAGGTTTGAAGAAGAATTGGTGAAAGCTATTAAATATAGACTTATTTCCGATGTTCCATTAGGAACATATTTGAGTGGAGGCGTCGACTCTAGTTTGATTACAGCCATAACAACTTTGGCAAAGAAAGACCCAGTTAACTCTTATACAATAGGGTTTGAAGAGCTCAATGAATTTTCATACGCTCAACAAATAGCAGATAAATACCAAACGGTACATCATGAGTTATTGATGCAGAAATCTGATTACATGAATCAATGGGAACGCTTAATTGGGTATAAAGATGCGCCCTTAGGAGTGCCCAATGAAATTCCGTTAGCCGTCATGTCGTCAAAGTTAAAAGAGAAGATTACCGTTGTCTTATCCGGTGAAGGTGCCGATGAATTGATGGGTGGTTATGGACGCATTTTCAGAGCCCCATTTGATTTTGAGAATGAAAAGGGTAATCAGTCTTTTTATTCTTACTTGATAAATAAGTATGAATATGTTCCGCGTAAGATGCGAGATCAACTGATAACAACTCCAACAACCTATAGAGAAGCGTTTGATAAGCAAATTCAGACAGAATTTGCGAATACTAATAATGAAGAAAATGTATTCCGGTTTTTTCATAAATATCATGTTAAAGGACTACTTCAAAGGGTAGACATGACCACAATGCAGACTTCGGTTGAGGCGAGAGTTCCTTTTTTAGATCATAAACTCATTGAATTTGCGTACAATGAAATACCGTATGATCTTAAGCTAAAATGGATTAGTGAAAAAGCAAAGGATGACGCCAAACTACAAAGCGCAGATACTTATAGCGAAGAATTAGATATTCCGAAGTATTTACTCCGAAAAATATCTTATAATTATCTCCCTGAAGAAACGATTACTCGTAAAAAGGTGGGTTTTCCTGTTCCGTTAACAGAGTGGTTTGAAAATTTGGAGGAAATGGCACGTGAATTATTGACAAATTGTTCTTGGCTTAAGGCAAATGCTTTAGAAGAGCTTATTTCAAAAAGCAGTACAGAATCTAGAGCAGGGCAAGTGCTTTGGATGTTTTTAAATATAGAATTATTCAAAAAACAGTATTTCCAAAAAGAATGGAGATGGTAATCAAAATATAAGTGATATGTTCAAAAGAGGAGATGAAAAAAACGTTATTGGGTATACTTCAGGTGTCTATGATTTGTTTCATATTGGGCACTTAAATTTGATTAAAAACGCTAAAGGATTATGCGATAAATTGATTGTAGGTGTGACAAGTGATGAATTGGTAGCCTATAAGAACAAAAAGTCTGTTATTCCTCATCAAGAACGAATGGAAATCGTTAGAAATATTCAATTTGTTGATGCGGTAGTTCCACAGAATGATATGGATAAATTCAAGATGTGGCAACGATTGAAGTTTGATGTAATGTTTGTTGGCGATGATTGGTTTGAGTCAGAAAAGTGGCAAGATTTAGATGAAAAATTTAAAGAAGTCGGAGTTAAAATTATCTATTTCCCATATACAAAAGGAACATCGTCAACCCTGATTAACCAGACGTTAAAAGATTTAAGAAAGTAAGGAAAATATGCATTTATTAAAAAGAGTTAAATGAGAATAAAGAACCTTATTGTTTTTGGCACTAGACCTGAAGCTATTAAAATGGCACCATTAATTAAGGAATTTGAAAAGCATACTGATGTTTTTGAAACTAAAGTCTGTATCACAGCACAACACCGTGAAATGCTAGATCAAGTTGTAGACTTTTTTGACATAGTACCAGATTATGATATGGATCTTATGAAGCCAAATCAAAATTTATATTCTTTAACCGCAGATATAATTACGGGCCTTAAGCCTTTCCTTGAAAAATTTAAACCCGACTATGTATATGTACATGGTGATACAACCACAACAATGGCATCTAGTATTGCTGCTTTTTATTCGGGTGCACAAGTGTGTCATATTGAAGCTGGATTGCGAACTTTTGACAAAAGATCTCCGTTTCCAGAAGAGATGAATCGTTCCATTACAGGAAGGGTAACTGATTATCATTTTGCCCCTACAACTACAGCAAAAGAGAACCTGATAAAAGAAAATATTCCAAAAGATCAAATTGAAATAACTGGAAACACGGTAATTGATGCTTTACAGCTTAGTATCGAAAAGTTGTCTCATTCTGATTTTGAGAATACAGAAGTTAAGATGTTAAAAGACACTTGGAATCCAGAGAAACGATTAATCCTGGTAACTGGTCACCGCAGAGAAAACCATGGTCAAGGATTTATTGATATTTGTAATGCTTTGGCTGAGATTGCGAAAAAGCATGATGATGTTCAAATCATATACCCAGTACATTTGAACCCTAATGTTCAGAAGCCCGTATATGAAATTTTAGAAAATATCGAGAATATTAAATTAATATCACCACTTTCATACCCTGGTTTTGTATGGCTAATGAATCGTAGTCACTTAATTATTACTGATAGCGGTGGCGTACAGGAAGAGGCTCCTAGTTTAGGAAAACCAGTTCTAGTGATGAGAGACACAACAGAGCGACCTGAGGCTGTAGAAGCTGGTACAGTAATCTTGACGGGTACTGACACCAAAAAAATAGTTATGGAAGCAGACCGCCTTTTAAATAGCAAAGACGCTTACGACAAAATGAGCTTACGGCACAATCCTTACGGTGATGGAAGGGCCTGTGAACGTATCGTAAAGTTTATGAAAAACAAACTATAAATCTTGAATTTCGGTATTGTTCAACATAAAAAAAGAATATCAAAGGTTTAAAAAGAACCAACTGTTCAATAATTTTGTATCGCTGTTTTCGCTACAAGGTATCAATTTGATATTGCCATTTTTGACCCTGCCGTATCTAGGACGAGTGCTTGGAGCAGACAGATATGGTGTTGTTTTAATGGTCTATGCGGTAATGCAGTACCTCTTTGTACTTTGCGATTACGGCTTCAATCTTTCCGCCACAAAAGATGTTTCTATTTATCGCGAAGACAAGCAAAAAATCAATTCCATCTTTAGTAACATCTATTACATCAAACTGGTTTTAGTACTCTTAGCTTTTATAGTTTTAGTGATTTGTGTTTTTTCATTTGAAGAACTTTCTGAGCATAAGGTTGCTTATTTACTGGGTTTTGGTATTGTGATTGGTCAAGTTTTAAATCCGATATGGTTTTTTCAAGGCATGGAAAACATGAAGTATATGACTCGAGTAAATGTCATTGCTAAAGGCCTGTTCACAATCTTAATTTTTATAGTTATTAAGACGGAGAGTGATTACTATAAAGTTCCACTTTTATATTCTATCGGCTTTGTTATCGGCGGTATATTTTCACTCTATTTTGCGTTTAAATATTTTAATGTAAAATTTGGTAAGCCTGATAGCGTGGAAATTAAAAGGCTTCTTCGTAATAGCACGCAATATTTTTTGTCTCGATCTTCAGCTGCTTTATATACATCTAGTAATACTTTCATTGCAGGGTTGGCGCTTGGCAATTATTTCGCAGGTATTTTTGGTGCAGCTGAGAAAATTTTTATGGCTATGACTGTAATTTACGCACCGCTTGGAGATGCACTATACCCATATATGGCCAAAAATAGAGACCTCAAATTATATAAAAAGATATTTATAGGGGCAATTTTGGCAAACACCGTAATTGCTACGCTTGTCTATTTTTTTAGTGATATGATTGTTGTTTTAGTATTTGGCCCTGATTTTGCTGATAGTGCAGATTTATTGCGTCTATTTTGTTTTTTAGCTCTACTTTTTGTGCCCGCAGTAATGGTTGGCTATCCATTGCTAGGTGCTTTGGGAAAAGAAAAATATGCGAATTATAGCGTGGTGTTTGCGTCATTACTTCACGTGGCAATATTAATACTATGCTATAAATACCTAACTGTAAATAGAATCGTATATCTGCTGTTTTTCACACAGTCTATCGTACTAACAATTCGATTAGTAGGAGTGAAAAAATTAAGCGCCGAGTTGAAACAAGAGAATAAAGAGCTTAATTGAGAGAAGTAATTAATAAGATAGATGGACAACTGAAATGAAAAGTATCATCATGTTTTTAATGGAAAAGGTAGTTTTTGGATTACTTAGCACCTTTGTTCCAATAAAAAAGGAGCTTTTACTATTTGGCACAGGTTTTCGAAATTTTTCTGATAATCCAAAATTTTTATTTCTTCATTTTCAAAATAACGAACACTATCAACCTGTTTGGATTTCTCCAGATCGCAACGAAGTTAAACTTTTGAGAGAAAAAGGTTACCGTTGTAGTTATAGATGGAGTCTTAGCACGTTATGGTTGGTAGTACGTGCGCGTATTTACTTTATTTCTCATAATGTAAAAGACATCTACCCAGTCGTTCCGAGAAGAGGTATTGTGATTAACCTTTGGCACGGTACTCCTATAAAAAAAATAGGTTTTGATTCTTTAAAAGAACAAGTGTGGATAAAGAATATGATTCAGTCTGGAAGAGAATTACCTTATAGTCGTTGGAATTATTTTGTAGTTGCATCATCAAATACCAGTTTTATTTTTGAAGGGGCGATGCAGTTGCAAACTTCAAAAATCAAACATCTTGGACAACCAAGGACGGAGTATATTAGTTCGTATATGAAAGACATAGAATTTAAGAAAGCAAAGGGTTCAGAATTGCAATTACCTCTGCCTATAGATGAATGTACCACGATTTTATACACACCTACATTTAGAAATAATGATACTACTACCTTGCGAATAAAAGAAAGTCTGATTGCAATAAACAAGGCGTTAGAAAATAAAGGAGATACAATCATATTGTTTAAGCCACATCCTTTGGATAAAAGTACTTTCGATGATTCATTTTTTTCATCACTTAAATATATAGTTAATGTTCCTTCAAAAGACACACAAGACCTTTTGTGTATTAGCGATGTTTTGATTACAGATTATTCTTCAATATTCTTTGATTATATGATTACCGGAAGGCCAATTATTGCTTATATTTTTGATAAAGAAGAATATGTTTTGGATAATGGAGGGCTTTATTTTTCTTTTGAAGAATTAGGTTCCAAGGTGGCAAATTCTGAAGAAGAACTGATAAATTATATAGGACAAGCCAAAGAATTGAGAGGTGAATATGATGCTTCAAAATTTAATCTTTCAGAAAGTTGCAAAAGAATTGAGTCTTTTATTTCTGATTTGTAACGATAAAAGAATCCACTTGAAGGCCTCCTTGGGATTATTTTATAGTATTTTTGAGACTAACGAAGGTATCGCGAAATGTTGACCTATTAGCAGATACAAATCATCGTTAACCGAGAAGAAACATCAAAAAAATCTATAAAAATATCAAACATTGAAATTCTTGAAAAAATCTTTTTATAGTTCGATATCTGTAATTATGTTACTCCTATTTATTGTTGGATGTGGAGATATTAAAGGAGAACATGCAGCCTATGAAAAAGAATTCTTTGAGAACGGAATCTCTATTGAATATAAGCTTTCCGAATTTGTGGAGGAAAGTGGAATGTATAGAGACACTATTCACAAATTGGAAATAGATCCTGAAAAAAGTGCCTTAGTCATTATAGACCTATGGGAAGACAAAGCTTTCGATTCTTTAACAGTAAGGTATATAAATCCCCTTGTTAAAGAGTTTAGTGATTTAGGAATGAAAATTATTTATGCTCCTTCTATAAAACCTCAAAACAAGAATTTAGACATCGTTGATGACGGTGTTTTTTTTTATGATTATGAGTTAATGGATAAGTATCTGATAGAAAAAAATATCAAAAATCTATTTTATACTGGTACAGATACCTTCTACTGTGTATTAGATAAACCAAATGGTATATATTCGTTTCAATCACGTAATAATGATGATGTACGTCTTTTTCTATTAGAAAATGGGGTAACCTCTTTCACGAAAGAAATGAAACAGGCTTCTATAGAGCTGTTGAAAAAGAATGGAGTAGGTATAGTAGGAGCTAACAAAGCACTTCCGAATTTTCCTTTCAAGATGAAAACCACAACAAATTTATTGGCAAAGAGTAAAAAAGAGGTTCGTAAGGGTAATAATTTTGTTCTAATTTTTAAGGGAGATAGAAAAGACAGCGATTTAGAGCGTTTTGAAAAAGAATTGAAGAGGAGTCGAATTCCGCATGGTGTGGTAAAAAATAATAAAATGTTTTATCGAGATATGGAGATTAGCTCGTATGATTTTATTAAACTATTACGTGATACAAACACCTACAACCTTTATTATTCAGGTTTTCATCTTAACAATGAAATTTTGTGGGGAGATTTCGGTCTTACCTCGCTTTATATCAAGGTTAGATATAATGGTGTAAAAGGATTGCCTTGGCCATATTTTATTACCGACTTAACATTTATTGCCCCTTCTGAAAATATAGACCCTGATCTTGAGAAGGTAACTATAATAAACCATTACCGATGGGCATATAATATTACAAGTAAGACTTTGTTAAGCGGTATTAAAAATGCCGAAAGCAAATCCATTTCAGATGCAACAATACCAAATAACAACTAGGAACCTTGAGGAAAATCAGATTATTTAATGTGCTCCATCCGGCGATTTTCTTTTTAGTCGCGTTTGTTTTTTTTCTGATGCTTTATCCTTTTTTTCTTGAACGATATTTTTCCTTTTTTGAAACTACAGTAAAAACAAACTCTTTACTTATTGTCTATCTAACTACATTCATTATTGCTGCACATTTCGCTCCAACTTTTTTATTGGTACGTACATTTCCGAAACTAAAAGACACAGTTCCAGAGGTACGAATGGATATTAGGTATTGGAAGCGAGCATTCTATATTTTCTTTTTATCAGGATCTGCGATGTACTTGTATGTGTATTTTTTTAGAATGAAAACTATTCCTATTTTCTTAGATGATTTAGAGAGTGCTCGGGTAGGTGCAAAAGCTGGCCTAGGTAAATATATCCTAATAGGAAACGCTTTGATAAGCGTTAGTTTAGTTTATCGTTTTGCTATTGAAAAATTCGTGCTAAACAAAATAAAACCAATATCAATAATCTATCTTTTTATTGGGGTGTTTTTTGTTATGGGAATTGGGTTTCGTGGTCCGGCAGCTTACTTAGTTGTAAGTTGTTTTTTAGCCTATCTCATATTCACAAAAAAATATCTAAAAAAACAAGGAATTTCTTTTCGATACATTTTAACCGGAGTAGTATTTATCGTTTTTCTGTCTCTATTAGGATATTATCGCCACACAGGGGAATTTTCATTGAGGGCCATAGGTTCTACTGCCTGGACGACAGCGGTTAACGTAAGTAATTTGGAAACCATTGTTCGTAATACAGATGAAAATGATGAATTCTATTATGGACAAACCGTACTCAGCGATTTGGGTGTTACCATTGGGCTGCATAAAAATGGATTTACTGGAGTTATTCTAAAAGAAAAATACAAGTTAGAGTTTGAAGGAGAAGGAATGACTATTACCTCGCCAGGTGAAGCTTACATGAACTTTGGATGGTTTGGAATATTGGGGCACGCTATTTTTTTAGGTACTTTTGCCGGATTCTTTTATGAAGTAGTTTTAAGAAGTGGCAAGCTTAGCTGGTTTGTTATACTTGTACTATTTAGTTTGAATTTTTCTCGTTTGGCTGTAGGTGGAATCGTAGCACCTGGACTTTTCTTCCTTCTACCGCAATTAATACTGTGTGCTGCTTTTATCTTTGTAGCAAAATTGAAAATATAAACATGAAAGTCTTATTCCAATCAAGAAGTAATCTGTATTCAGCACCTGGTGGCGATACCACGCAAATAGAAAAAACTAAAGAATATTTAGAAAAGCTGGGTGTGGAAGTTGATATAAGTATTGAATTAGAACCTGATCTTACTGGTTATGATTTGGTACATCTGTTCAATTTGATGGACCCTCAAGAATTATACATGCAAATTAAGCATGCAAAAAAGTATAATAAAAAGGTGGCTTTATCTACCATCTATGGACTGTATACAGAGTTTGAAAGAAAAGCTAGGGGAGGATTTGCACAAAAGGTAGCCAATGTTCTTTCACCGTATACTATTAACTATATTAAAACATTTTTACGTCATTTAAAAGATGGCAGAATGAACAAAGGAGTTTACTACATGCTTTTTCGGGGCTATTATCGATTGGCTAAAAAAGTAACCGAAAATGTAGATGTGTTTTTACCGAACTCATTTTCTGAGATGAAACGTGTAGCGAAGGAGTATAAACTAAAAGACTATAAGCATGTAGTAATACCTAACGCTGTTGATACGAGACTTTTCAATCCTGATAAAATTAATATTGACGAGCTCGATGAGGATGTTTTACAGTATAAAGACTGTATACTCTCGGTAGCAAGAATTGAAGGGCGTAAAGCGACTTTAAACCTCGTTAAAGCTGTCGGCGACAAGTATCCATTAGTTCTTATTGGAAACCAAACAAAAAACGATCCAGGTTTTATTAAAGCAGTATATGATGCAGCTGGCCCAAATGTTCATTTTATGGGTGCGATTCCGCATGATAAACTTCCGGTTTTTTACAAGCTAGCTAGGGTACACGCTCTAATTAGTTGGATGGAAACTCCAGGACTTTCATCATTAGAAGCAGGTGCTATGGGCACTAATATTGTAATTACTGAGAAAGGTGATACACGTGATTATTTTGAAGATTATGCTTTTTATTGTGAACCAGACGATGTGGCTTCCATAAGAAAAGCAATAGATGAGGCTTATAATGCACCTTTTGATAACAAGCTGAAAGAAAAGATTTACTCCGAATATATTTGGGAAGAGACCGCTAAAAAAACTTTAGAAGGTTATAAGATGATTTAACATATCACTTATTTTTTTAGAGTACCTAATAGATAGGGTAATCGCCTTTCAACACAACCTAAAATAACAATATCAGGATCAATTCTCTCTACAGTTGCCATACTTACAGGCGTTTTCCAAATGTAAACGACTTTTGAAAAGTGTAATGATAAAAATTGAACTAGAGCAATTGAATATGAATCTCGAAAGACTACAACTGTTTTATCATTTGCACAGTTATCATTTTCAGTAATTATAGTATTCTTGGAAAAACCCTTCGGTTCAACGTATCTAAATTTTTTGCTTTTATCCTTGATTGTATATAGTGGTATTTTGTCGTGATAGCCGGTTATACTATCAATTCCGAGTAGGTTGGTAAGGTCACCATTTTGGGTTTTACGAAACTTTATTTCAAAGTCGTTTAAAGAAAATGGTTTTAATGCTAGTTGATCGAAAGTTTGATTACAAAAAGACACATAGGCTTCATAAGCACCTGAACTATTCCAATGAGAGTCAAACTTACAGTAAAGCTGCCTGTCTTCCTTTCTTTTTATCATATCAGAGCGCACATCGAAAAAGGGTAACTTTTTGCTATTAAAGTAAGTTACAACTTGATCTGCCAGAGAAGTTTTATTGTTGATTTGCATTCTCATACTGAACGGAAGTAATTCAGGGTAAATGGAATGTTTATTTGGCCAAAACCCTAAAACGTATTCCATTCCTTTCTCATTCAAATCGATTTTTAGCTTTACATGTCTTTGATATGCACTTTCAAGTTGTGCTTCTGAAATCAAATTAGAATTTGAATAGCTAGCATAAACACCTCCATCTTCTTCACTATATTGATTGAAAAATAGAAATCCATCTTTGCCAAATTGAACGAGTTCTGGCTTTGATGAATCTTTAAATAACCCAGTCTTTATTTTAGTTGACCAATTTATAATAGTTGGTCGTAAACCGAAGTTATCATTGTAGTAGTTCTCGTATTCACTCGAAAATGTCTCTGAGAAAGACAGTTCTGGCTCAGTAGCTAATTCTCTTTTCTCTTCTATTTCTATGTGACTCTCAACATTTAAAAGTTTAACTAGGGATGGAATTGCAATAATCAAAACAAACGCAAGAATATATGCATGAACCTTTTCAACTTTTAAATTAACTTTCTTTAGGTACAGAGAAATCAATATTGCCAAAGAGAAAACAAAGGCGATAAGATATATTATGGAAGTCTTGATGAGGCTCTTTTCTTGTGAGAGTTCTTTGATTACTGAGGAAACATCAAAATTTGAAACGAAAAAAGGATCATACTTTTCAGAATCGAGTGAAGTTACAATTGCTCCATTTTTATAAGTAATGAAATAGTTTGGACTAAATGATTTAGAAATTTGATATTCAAAAGAGCTCTCAAGCGCCCCTAAAGTTGCATATTCAATAATCATTGGTTTTTGACGCGGGTTTTTGCCTATATCGAGTCTAAGTTTACTAATTGGTTTGTCTATGGGCAAAACAAATTCAATATTTTGAATGATTGTGTCGCCTATAATTTTTACACTTATGTTCTGTTTTTCAGAAAACCCTGTCTGGTCTTCTAGCAAGTAAAACAGTTGAAAAGCATCGTTTTCTAGCACTTTTGCCTTTAATTCAAAAATGATTTCTGTTGGTTTTTCCTTTTGCCTTCCAAGCAAGAATACGGTTGTGATAAAAACAAGAATGGCGGCTAATAAAGGGGCTAAATGTTTTCCCATATTAAAATCTAAAATATATAAACGGATTATAAGTGGTCTGAGCCAATTCTAATAAAGACAGAATAAATAAGCATAGATAGAAACAGCGTTCTGCGATTAAAACCCAAATGTTGTTGATTGAAAGCTGGGTGGTCTTTGCTACTAATATTCTTCTTAAAGGCGTAGCAAATACAATACCTAATAGAATTATTGATAGCGTATAAGTATTGAGAAACAAATATGGATAGGTGTACGATCCATCAGTAAAAACAAACATTCTACTGATATAGCTCAAAGCATATTCTAGGTTTTCTGCACGAAAAATCACCCATCCAATCATAACTACTAGCAGCAGGTAAATTCGCTTTAATACATCAAGTTTTGGAGAAAGCTTGATCCAATTAATCTTTTCAACTATCAGAAAAAATCCATGAAACAAACCCCAGATGATAAAGTTCCAACTCGCTCCGTGCCATAGCCCGGTAAGAAGAAATACAATCAGAAGGTTGACATAAGTTCTGTAAATACCTTTGCGATTACCGCCTAATGGAATGTACAGATAATCTCGAAACCAAGAGGATAATGATATATGCCATCTACGCCAAAACTCTTGAACAGACTTTGAAATATATGGGTGCTCAAAATTCTCCTTAAAATTGAAACCGAACATTTTACCTAGTCCAATTGCCATATCAGAGTATCCTGAGAAATCATAATATATCTGAAGGGTATAGCATAGTGTTCCAATCCAAGACAAAGATGTTGATAAATCTCCGACGGGTGCACCAAATACTTTGTCAGCAATAAAACCAACATTATTGGCAATAATTACCTTTTTTGCGAAACCAATAATAAATCGAGAAATACCTATTTTAAAAAGTTCTGGCGTTATGGCTCGTTCTTCTATTTCTTTCGAAATATCTACATATCGCACAATAGGCCCCGCGATTAGTTGCGGAAAAAGCGATATATACATCCCTAAATTCACAATGCTTTGTTGCCCTTTAACTGTCTTTCTGTAAACATCAACTAAGTAGGAAATACTTTGAAAAGTGAAAAATGATATTCCTATGGGAAGAGTTACGTTTGAGACATCTATTTCAACATTAATGCCGAGATACGTTAAATTTTCGATGATAAAATGAATGTACTTGTAATAGGCTAAGACCAAAAGATTCAGCAGTACCCCAATCACTAAAAACAGTTTGGTGGCCGAACTATTTTTCTTTTTATGGCTGATAGAAATAAGCATGCCCATGACATAATTTGCGCATATGGAGCTCATCATAAGTAACACCAATAGCCCCTCTCCCCAGGCATAAAAGAAAAGACTTGCAATTAGTAGAAATAAGTTTCTTGACTTCTTTTTAAGCAAAAAATAAATGCCTAGAACTATAGGAAGGAATAAGAAAATAAAGATTGTTGAACTAAATACCATATGGTATATTTACTATTTTGCTTTGTTCTTATAGATGATTGCACTTCTAAATTATTTTGAACTGAAGTAATTTAGATTTTAACGAGTGCTAAAGTAGCCAAACTATATCAAATTAGATTTGTAACTTTTCTTCATTTCTTGATAAAATTCTAGCGTCTATACTGTGGTTCAAGATCTCTGAATTTTAAAATCTTCTAACAAAAATTATGTAAATTATTGAATTCGACTATTCAGGTTCTTATGTCTGATGAGTATATTTACTCTTATTTTTTAATAAAATTATGAAACCAATGAATAAGGGGATAATTGCACTATTTTTTTGCCTTCAAGCGCTTCCTGTAATTGGACAATTTTCTGGCTTACTTACAAATCAACCTTTTGATGAAGTAATTAAAATTGATAGCTCATTAAGGTCTGATCATAGTTTAGCAAAACTTTCGCTTATTTATCCAAACTATGCGAGCAAGAATAACATTATCAACGCATTTACTAATAGATACGGTGTTTTTAGAAATACGAAAGGATCAATTTCATGGAAAACAAAATTTCATCAGCATTTGAAAAAGATCACCTTAGATACCACTAACAATTGTAGTGTAAGACTAAAATTCAATAAAAACACTTCGCTCACATCAAAAAGAAAAGTAATAAAAGAAATTAGCATTGACCTTAAAAGATCATTAATGCTGTGGTATGAAAGAAAAATAAATAATCAAGGGATATACTTTGTAGGACACAGAGGAGGCCTTATGGATCATTTTCAAGAAAACACAAATGACATCTTAAAATATTCAAAACAAGCAGGAATATCTTTTATGGAAGTAGATATTTTAATTTCTGGGGATAATATTCCGTTTATAGGGCACGATTGGAAGCATCTTAATTCAAATTTGGGAATAGAAAAGACTAATGATTCGTTAGCTATATCTAAGGTAAGATATCAAGATGGTCAGCAAATAACTTTTTTTTCAACATTGATAGCTGAGCATCAATTTTTGATTTTAGATTTGATACATAATTCAGTTGAAGAACAGCAGCGAATTATACAACATTTGTATACAAACTTTCCGGAAGCAATAAAAACACATTCTTACATTCAAGTTGATAAACTATCTATGTTCTCGTATATTAAAAACTTGGATCCTAATATTTTAGTTTCCTTTAATGTTAAAAGAGAAAATACTGACAATTGGAAAAAAAGGTTGGATTAATGATATAAAGCCTAAATTTAATAAAATGGAGATGTTTGTTGTAAACACATCTGCTGTTATTACTGAAGATTTTTTAGAAAGCTTTGGCAGTCATGCTACTAAAATTATTCCGGTAGTTTATAAAGATAATATTGAGGAAATTATTCGTATTGCTAATTTGGGGTTTAAATTTATAATGATAGACGACGTAATTAACGTGAATCATAAATTGAACGAAACTTTGCTTAACAAAGAATAGAAAATCTCAAAATTATTCTTGTTGCCTCTCCATGTTTGCTGCCCATCGGCTCAAAAGATATGGTGTAAAAAAAGCAAAAAACACAAAACCCCATTGACGAATTAAAAATGACTCTGTCATTCCAAACATAACTAGTATTATAAAATAAAAAATAAGTAGAGGGTCTTTCTTTTTAATCCCAAGGTATAAAACAGATCCATATATCATAAGAAGCAATGCTAAACCTATTAAGCCAAGGTCTAATGTCGTCTGTAGAAATTGATTATGGGCATTAAATCCTTCTTGAAACGGAATAGAATCTTCACCAGCCTTTTCTTGGTAACATGATGTCAATACCTCTTCAGAGTTATTTGGGCCATAGCCCAAAAGCCCTCCTTTTTTAATATTTTCGATACTACATTCCCAAGAAAGTATTCTACTATTGATTCCATTGTCATAATTATCAATAGTGCTGAGGTCGATAGAAATGATTTCTTGAAATTTGCTTTGTACTATTGGCCTACTTAATATCCAACCTGTCGATACAATAAATAGAATAGCCAATATGCCAGCTAATTTGAAGTTTTTGAACTTTTTAAAATATAGAATGATAAAAAGAAGGGTTATTAAAAAACATGTTATTAGTCCCGCCCTATTATAGAAAACCGCTAGTGAAAAAAATAGGATGGGTACAAATAAGTAATGTTTCAATTTAATTACATTTGTTTGTATTATTTCATGGTAAATTATTGCGAGAGCAAAGCACACGAAAATAGCCAGATAGTTTAATTGGATATCAAGAATTTCCGATGGATTGTGATAATAGAAGATATATCCTTTGCTTTGTACAAAAGCATGTATGATGCAGATTATACATGATAATACGATGGAATAAACAAAAAATTCTAACACGACCTTTTTGAATTTCACAAATAGCAGCACGAATGGAATAAGTAGTAATGGTAAATACTTTACTATTGTCTTAGAAGCATCTGGTTGGTCTACAATTAGCAGATTTAAACAGAGTAAAGCAAAATAGGAATAGAAAAAAAAAGAATAGACATTGGGACGGATAAAATATTTCTTTTTTGGGGTAAAAAGAAAAACTAAAGAAAACAGGACGATTGCATATGAATTTATATTGAATAGTCGTGCAATAGGAATAGTAACGACCAGAAAAAAAACAGAAATATTTTTAACTTTATCCAGTAACATTCTTTGATTTGATAGCGAAATTAAATAATTAATACACACCATACTTTAAATTTATATCTGTTGGATACAACCACTCGTCTGAAAAAATTAAGAAAATCGAAAATTGCAATAATTGGTACTGTTGGTGTACCGGCCAAATATGGGGGTTTCGAAACCTTAGCAGAATATTTATTGGAAGAATTAAATGACAAATATGCGTTCACGGTTTATTGTAGTGGTCCGCATTATGAAAATGAACGCAAGAGTGATTATTTAGGGGCTAAGCTCAAATATGTTCCTTTTAATGCGAATGGAAAATCGAGTATTTTATATGATTTTCTCTGCATCATGCACGCCTTATTTTATGCAGATGTTCTTCTGATTTTGGGAGTAAGCGCTGGCTTTATGATTCCAATAGTTAGATTATTTACTCGAAAAAAAATAATCACTAATATAGACGGCTTAGAGTGGAAACGCGATAAATGGGGAGGTTTTGCAAAACGATATCTCAAAAGCCAAGAAAAGATTGCTGTTCGTTATAGCTCTGCAACTGTTGTTGACAATAAAGGCATTCAAGATTATGTAAAGAGCGAATACAATAAGCCTAGCGTTTTGATTGCATATGGCGCGGACCATGTTACGCAGGAAAAATTAACGGAAAGCACTAAATCGGAATTCAATATCCCTGATCTCTTTGCATTCAAGGTAGCTAGAATAGAACCAGAGAATAATATTCATATTATTTTGGAAGCTTTCAGCACTTCAAAAATAAACCTAGTGATTGTTGGAAATTGGGATAATAGTGAATATGGCTCAAGCTTGAAGCAACAGTATAGCGGTTATAGTAATATCCATATTTTAGATCCAATTTATAATCAAAAGAAACTAAATGAATTTCGAAGCAATTGCATTTTGTACGTTCATGGTCATAGTGCTGGTGGCACAAACCCTTCATTGGTAGAGGCTATGTATTTAGGCCTTCCCATAGTTGCTTTTGATGTTAACTATAACAAATATACCACCCATGATAAAGCACTATATTTTGAAACATCTCAAGACCTATCTAATTTGTTGAACAATGAAATAACAGAACAGGATCGCTTACAAAGTTTTGCTTCCGACATGAAAAAGGTAGCTCTTGAAGAGTATTTATGGAAAACGATTAGTGAAAATTATGCGATATTATTTGATTCTTAGCAATACGCTCATATTGTAAATTGAGATAGGTAATAAATTCATTTATAGATTGTTGACCTTTAAGATTATGATCGCCTTGATTATTTTAGCACTATATAATTAGAATGGTGTAAGTTTTGTTACTTTTAAGGCTTAATAGAACAACGTGTTTTTTCTAGAAACAGCTATATTACTTTCTTTGGGAGCTTTTATGCTTACCTACTTAACAATACCTAAAATCATTAATGTTGTTGAGTTTCGCAGGCTAACTGATGACCCAAATGGTCGAAGTTCACACGCCAAGAGGACACCTACATTAGGCGGAGTTTCTTTTTATTATACCTTAATATTTGCCTTATTCTTTCTCAGAGGCCGTGATACTTTTGATGAGGCCATGTATATTATTCCTGGCTTAACAATTCTCTTTATTGTGGGTTTAAAAGATGATTTGGTTGTAATTTCTCCAGGGGCCAAACTTATTTCACAAGTTTTTGCGATTGCTTTTATATTAGTAAATCCAGGTTTTGTAATTGATTCATTGAATGGTTTCCTCAATATAAATGAAATACCGTATTACCTGTACCTGGTTATTGCGGGTTTTATGATGTTAACTATTATCAATTCATATAATTTGATTGATGGTATTGATGGCTTAGCATCTGTAGTTGGTATGGTAATAATGATTATTTATACCACCATATTTTATCTAAGTGAAGAATACTTTTTTGCGTTACTAGCAATCACCACGAATGCAATTTTGATGGCATTTCTCGGATTTAACTTGTCATCAAATAAAAAAATATTCATGGGCGATACTGGCTCATTAATTGTGGGGTTCATTATTAGCATACTTACACTTAAATTTTTGGCGTTAAACCCAGCTGACTATACTGAGCTACCATTTTTATTAGAAAACGCCCCTCTGATCGCCATAAGCATATTAATTGTCCCCTTATTTGATACGGCCAGAGTGTTTGCAATACGTATTGCTAATAAAAAGGGGCCATTTTCACCAGATCGTAATCATACCCATCATGTTCTTATTGATTACTGGGGCTTAACTCATCGTCAAGCAAGTTTTATAATTGGTTGTTTTAATCTACTATTTGTAATGCTTTTTATTGTTTTGGGCAGTAGAGCAAAAAACATGGGTATGGTAATCATGCTAGTTTCCGTGGTGATTTTTCTTGGTTATATCTTCTTTAAGTACAACTATAATTTTGCAACACTAAAGCAAAAAATTATGCTTAAAAGGAAG
>CALLIG010000197.1 GCA_938009735.1 uncultured Flavobacteriaceae bacterium | reverse complement strand
TCATGTTTCTTGGTTCTATTAGTTTGACTGCTCAAAGAACTAAAGTTAAGAAAAATTAAAGAATTGTATTGTAAGGTTTGTTTTGAATAAAAAAGTACGTTTTCGATTTCCAAGTTTTATAATTTTCTTAGATTTCTTGTTATCAATCTCGTTAAATAGGAATAATGATATTTTGGTTAATCGGTCCCAATAACTATCAATTTACGCTATCAACTTTATAGATATGAAGGGTTGGAGTTGTGTGAATACGCATATTTAAAAAATAGGCGTATTTGAAAAAGATTATTACTTTTGCAAGGGCATTAATTGCTAGTTATAACACCAATAAACTTCTAATGGCATAGACACCAGAAAACCACAAACTATGTCACTTTATTTAATCATTCTTTTGTTTTCACTTTCTGGGCCTATAGCATTGAGTTTTGAGAAAAATCTTAGACTTTATCAGCGATGGATATACCTGTTACCTGCAATTTTAATTACGATGATTGTTTTCGTAGTTTGGGATATCATATTCACGCATTTGGGATATTGGTTTTTTAACCCAATCCATAATTCAGGCATTTATATTAATAAGCTTCCTTTAGAAGAATACCTGTTTTTTTTGATTATCCCTTACGCTTGTGCGTTTTCGTTTTATGCGATTCAATTTCATTTTCCAAGATTTAGGTTAAACGAGCAATGGACAAAAGTGTTAACTTTTATCGTAGCAGTATTGTCAGTTATTATGGCTATAGTTTTTAGAGAATCAACGTATACTTTTATTGTTTTTCTTGTTTTGCCATTGATACTTTTACTGAGCTATTATTTTGCAAGAGAAGTGGTACAATACTATTTCGCTATATATCCTATTTTACTTATTCCATTTTTTATTATAAACGGAATTTTAACGGGTACAGGCATTGAACAAGCTGTTTTTGATTACAATCCTGAAGCAATAATAGGACTACGTATTTTTTCAATTCCGATGGAAGACATGTTCTATAATTTTTCGCTGATTTTATCACCATTGGTACTAACGCATTTATTTGAAACGAGATCTAAAAAGAATAAAAACGGATGAAGATTGCAGTCATTGGTTCAGGAATAGGAGGACTGGCAACTGCTTGTAGACTAGCATCTAAGGGGTATGATGTAACAGTATTTGAGAAAAATACAACTCCAGGAGGTAAAATTAGCGAGATTCATATGAATGGTTATAGGTTTGACGCTGGCCCTTCCTTATTCACATTACCAGAATTAGTGGAGGAGCTCTACGCTGCCGCTGGTGAAAAGGTACCCTCAACATTTATTTATAAAAAGCTAGAGGTATTATGTAAGTATTTTTATAATAGTGGGGAAAATCTTATCGCCTGGTCAGATCAAAAAAAGTTCACCGAAGAATGTGTTCAAAAGCTTGGCGAAGACCCTGATAATATTACCAAATATTTTAAAAGTGCTTCATTGATTTACAAGATTACAGCAGATATCTTTCTGTTTAACTCCTTGCATAAAGTCAAGAATCTTTTAAAGTTCTCGGTTTTGAAATCGCTGTTCCAGGTTTTTAAGATTCGATTTTATAAAACTATGCACGGCGATAATAGCAGCAATTTTAAAAGTCCGCTGCTTGTGCAATTGTTTGATCGATATGCAACTTATAATGGCTCTAGTCCTTTTAAAGCTCCTGCTACTCTAAATGTAATAGCACATCTCGAAAATAATCTTGGAGCCTACTTTCCAGAGAAAGGAATGTATGCTATCGTAGAAAATATTTATGAGCTTGCTCTAAAAAAGGGTGTTCAGTTTAATTTTAATTCCTTGGTCACATCCATCGATATAAAAAACAAAAAAGCTGTTGGGCTTAGTGTTGGAGGTAAAAACCATGCTTTTGATAAAATAGTTTCAGATTCAGATATCAATTATGTAGTTAATCATCTGATGGACCATCCGAAGAAAAAACAAATCAAACGTTTAGAACCTTCATCTTCAGCGTTGGTATTTTATTGGGGAATAAATAAAGAATTCCCAGAGTTAGACTTGCATAATATTCTTTTTAGTAGTGACTATAAAGAAGAGTTTAATAATTTATTTGATAAGAAAACCATTGATGCTGATCCTACTGTTTATATTTTCGTTAGTTCTAAAATGGTAAAAAGTGATGCTCCAACAAACTGTGAAAACTGGTTTGTAATGGTAAATGCACCATCTAACAGTAAGGAGAATTGGGATGATTTGATTCAAACGACTAAACAAAATATCATTAATAAAATAAACAAATCTCTTAAAACCAATATTGAAGACTATATTGTACAAGAGAAAATAGCTTCACCAATAACCATTGAGCAAAATACGTTGAGTAAAGGAGGCGCTTTATATGGTAACTCATCAAATTCTATGTTTTCTGCATTTTTAAGACATCCAAATTTTCTTAAAAGCGTAAAGAACTTGTATTTTGTAGGCGGAAGCGTTCACCCTGGTGGCGGAATACCACTTTGTTTAGCTAGTGCTAAGATTGTTGATAATGAAATACCAGCAGTATAAATGAATCGGATGTCAAAATACTTACTTAACGAGGGTCTTCCGATTACCTTTATAATTTTATATGTTTTTGGGTTTGGTCTATATGTTACACCAATTACTCACGAACTTTTTAAACTTATTACGCCATATACCTTGGTTTTAGTAGCCGTTGCTATATTTTCACATCACAAAGAATGGAATAAAAAAACGATTGCTGTTTTAGGAGGAATTTTTATTCTAGGTATCATCGCTGAAATTATTGGTGTAGCAACGGGCAAACTATTTGGTGTATATGCATACGGTGAAGGGCTTGGTTTAAAAATAGCTGATGTTCCACTTGTAATAGGTCTTAATTGGGTTTTCTTGGTATATGCTTCGAATAGTATTATTTCTAAATACACAACTAAGAATATTCCTATTATTTTAGGCGCTGCATCACTAATGGTAGTTTATGATATCTTACTTGAAAAAGTAGCTCCTTTGATGGATATGTGGTTATTTGCCAAAAACGATCCACCAATCAATAACTATGTGGTTTGGTTTCTTTTGGCTTTAGTTTTTAATGCTGCTATTCAATATTTTAAAATAAATACTCATAATAGACCTGCACGTTGGTTGTTTTTTATCCAATTCGGTTTTTTCGTTCTTATAGTTCTTCATAATAGTTTTACTTCAACATGATAAGAGCTAAGCATACTTGGATAGGGGATTTGAGAGCGAAGTATTATACGAAAATACTACTGTGGTTTTTTTTTAATCGTGTCCATTATGAAGGTCAGTACGAAGAAAAGGGGCTTCCTGTTTTGATGATTAGTAATCACTTCTCGTTTTATGATGGTTGGATTCAAATATTATTAAACCTAAAAATATTTAAGCGAAAGTATCATTTTATGATGCTTGAGAAAGAACTTCGTAAAAACATACATTTAACAAATGTTGGTGCTTGTTCAATCGATAAAGGCAATCGTTCTAGTCTAGAAAGTCTGGCATATGCTGTCGAAATATTACAGCAAAAAGAGAATCTATTTTTGTTTTTTCCTCAGGGAAAAATAGAGAGTATGTACACCCAAGATTTCGTTTTTGAGAAAGGATTAATTTCTTATGTTTTAAAAAAAGCAAAGAATAATTTCCAGTTGGTTTTTAATATCAACCTTATAAATTACGGAAACAGACTTAAACCTGATATCTTTGTGTATTATAAAACGGAAAACATAAATGCTAGTACTACTGCTGAAGATGTAGAAATAGCATTTAACAGTTTTGCAAAAGTGTGTTTTACCAAACAAGGGGTTAAATGATTTATGTCTGTTATTTTCTAATTAGTCTACTTATTGTCAGGTTGCTAGTTGCCTTTATTAACTATCTGTCATTCGCTTATCTGCTAAAAGTTACTACTTTATCAGAAGAGCCTTCTGTTTCAATTTTAATACCCGCTCGTAATGAGGAAGAAAATATAGGAGCATTATTAAAGCAATTAACAAGCTTGCCATATAGTAGCCTTGAAATTATTGTCTACAACGACCATTCAGACGATAAAACAGAAAGCATCATCAAACAATGGGCAACACGCACAGCTAAAATTAAAATAATTAACGGACAACAACCTCCTCAAGGTTGGTTAGGCAAAAACCATGCATGTCATAAGCTATCGCAAGCTGCTACAGGTAGTATTTTACTTTTTTTAGATGCTGATGTAAGCGTTGAAAAAGACTTTATTAAGCGTAGTGTTAGTCATTTTCAGAAACATGAATTACAGTTGTTATCCATATTTCCAAAGCAAATTCTGAAGTCTTTCGGAGAAAAAATATCGGTACCACTCATGAACTGGATTTTATTGAGTTTACTTCCACTTTCGTTAATTAGAAAGTCAAAGAACGATGCACTTGCGGCGGCCAACGGACAATTCATGATGTTTAATGCAGAAACTTACAAAGCACTTTGGCCTCATGAATTATGTAAGTCAGATATGGTCGAAGACATTGCTATAATAAAACTATTTAAACAAAAAAGCCTAGCAAGCGATACGCGTTTAGGCGACAATGATATTTCTTGTCGAATGTATTTTGGACTAGATGATGCCGTTGAAGGATTTACAAAAAATATATTTCAGTTCTTTGGGAATAGTATTGTGGCAACTATTGCTTTCGGATTGATAACAACAATTGCTCCTTTTGTCATTTATTATAACATGGGTATTATGTGGTTAGGAGCCTATATTACTGGTGTAATTGCAATTCGAATTTTTGTAAGCTTGGCTAGCCAACAATCCGTCGTTCAAAACGTTCTATTAGCAATACCACAACAAATTGTATTTCTAGTAATTATAATTAAAGGACTCATTAATGGCAAACGGAAGAAATTAATATGGAAAGGCCGCAATATATTACAAGGTTCTTAATTGTAAGTATCACTTTATTGCTTTCAATGCAATGGGGTTTTTCTCAAAACACTACGTATCGCGATTCAATTTACAAAGCATATTCACGAGGTAAAATGGATAAGTGGCTTGTAATAATGAATACTTGCGAAAAAAACGCAAATCAGAATAATTTAGAAGAGCAATTTGAACTGCTAAGTTATTACTATGGTTATACCGCTTGGTTAATCGGTGCTGAAAAGTTTGATACCGCTGAAGAGTACATTGAAAAGTCAGAGGAGATTATTGATGAGCTATTAGAAGAATCACCTGAAAATGCAACCCTACAAGCTTATAAAGGGGCTTATATTGCTTTTACCATTGGTGTTTCAAATTTAAAGGCTATTTACTTAGGCCCTAAAAGCATGAAGTATATCAATAAATCAATAGAGCTAGATCCTGAGAATATTCAAGGAAATATCGAAAAAGGAAATTCTATGTATTATCGTCCATCGGCTTTTGGTGGTGATAAGAACGAGGCCATTGAATACTATGTAAAGGCAGTTGAAAGCTTTGAAAAACAAGAGTTGGTCACTAACAATTGGATGTATATAAACACACTTACTGCATTAGGACAAGCATATGAAGCCACCGAACAAATACAACTTGCCAAAGTTTGCTATGAAAAAATAATCCGCATATTTCCTAATTTCATGTGGGTTGAAGACGAGCTTTATCCTGATCTACTAGAGCGTCACAAGCTATAATATTTATCTCTTGGTATTATGAAATTTGACATTTACAAAACAATATTAAATAGTATAAAATGCTTTGTGCTATTAGGTTTTGTTATTATTCCCATAACTCTAAGTGCTCAAAGTAAGAAGGATGATGAGATTAATCTTGATAAAATTCCTCCTCGTATTATCAGAGCCTGCTGTGCGTTTGGGTATGATTTAAAATTATGGGGAGTTCCATTTGTGAATATTGATCAGGTGATTAGTATTGATGATTTGAATGAACATCACTATATGGGTGATAAAAGTGAAGGCATAGGTACTATGTATACACATAAAGGTGGCTTTATTGATATGGGCCACTTACGAGACCAAATTGATTGGACGCGCTATTTATACACTACCATTTTAAATAGTAGAGGTAAAGGTGAGGTGATTTTACATTTACGAAACGAGGCAGGGCGTAAGACGTTATATTTGGATATTCCAGCGGAACTTGAAAAGAGTGATTGTATTTTATTAGCTGGAAAAATAACATACGATCTCTCGCTATGGCATGAAATTTCAACATGGTATGGAGCATCAACCATACCATTAATGCCAGAAAAATTTTCTAGCTTTTCGGTAGAAGATGTATATTCAAACCTATTGGGTATACAAATTGGCATGAAAGCTTTAAATTCAGAACTAGCTTTTAATGAAGTAGCAACAAAGATAATCGCATCAACATTAGATAGTTTAGCAGTTGTAAAGACGCCCATAGAGACCTATGACGCTTATGATGCTATACATAATAAGTGGTACACTAGTAAAAAGCGAATACCTCGTGCAAATGTTACTTTGAAGCGCGATACTGATGTTCTTAATGTTGTTAGGCCATGGTTAGTGCCTAATGATACCATAAGTATTAAAGATCCAATTGTCTTAGACGTGCCTCTTCTAAATACGAAGGGAGAGCTACTTACCGATTTTTATCAATTTACTATCGATCTAAATTCTAAAATTCCCGTTGAGGAGCTTTTTCCACTTAAACAAAATAGGCTTATCAACCAAGATGATTTTGTTGTGTTACTAACTAGCATCACCAATGATTTAGAAAGTATGGAACAAAATAGACTGGCAGAAAAAAAATAAAGTCTTTAAAGATATCTCTCTGAGAGTCAATTTTTTTTACAACCGAAGTATGAACAGTACTGTAGCAACCTTAGTTTACTTTCTGCTGTTTGTTTAGCAAATTCTTTTTATTAGCTTTTCTTCTCCTTGTTTAAAACAAATTTTGAATATTATGTTGTTGTGTAATTCGCTGATTTAATTAATATTATACTGTCACCATAATTTCCTGCCTGTATTCCAACAGTCAAAGTTCTTTCCTCTCCTGTTTTGTTTTTCTTTCGTCTGTGTCTAGAATTGCGTATTCATAATTATCAGACCATCCAGATTTTAAAGGCAAAACTTGTCTTTTCCTTCCTTCTCTTGTCATACCAACTTTTTCTAATAGTTTTATTGAACCTATGTTTTCAATAGCACATCCTGCTTCAATTCGATGAAGTTTTAGTTTTTCAAATCCAAAACTTAAAACTGTATTGAGAGATTCAGTACCAAATCCTTTACCCCAATAATCAGAATGCAATTTATACCAGACTTCTCCATTTTTAAATTTTTCACTACCTATTTTTAGAGCAATTAATCCGATAAATTTTTTAGAAGCAATCTGTTCTATTGCAAAAGTTAAATTTTTTGAATCGGATTTATTGTTTGCGATTATCCATCCCTCTATAATCGATTTTGTTTCTTGAATATTTTTAGGAATGCCTAAAGTGTTGAACTTATCTGTTTCTGGAAGAGAATGCAAAAGATGTATTGAATTTAAATCTGCCAACTCTATTAATCGCAGATTTAATCTTTCAGTAGTTAATTTGATTTCTGTCATTTTTTTGATTAAACATAAAGGTTTAGCTGCATACTAAAAACGCACAGACTTTGGTAGATAAACATCAGGCCTGCATTAATTATAGGTCTTGATATGTTACTTTATTTTTCCGTCTGTTTATCCGCAATCAATTCTTTAAAATAATCTGACACTTTTGAAGTACCTGACTTCCCGTCGTCGTCAATATTTGATAAAATCACTACGGTATAATTGTCTTTCATAAAATCCATTAGTTCGCCACGAACTCCAAACCAACCACCACTA
>CALLIG010000196.1 GCA_938009735.1 uncultured Flavobacteriaceae bacterium | reverse complement strand
TGATATAAAAGTAAGATCGCCCTTGATGTTGTCTTGATAACGAACACCAAAAGGTGCATATTCTTGTGAAAACCCAAGTAGCGTAAGCAAAAGCATACTAAGGGTAAGTATTTTTTTGATAAAATTTGGTGTCATTTGTTCTAGTAGGTTTGGTTTTACCCGAAAACTTCGTTTTTTGTTGTCATTCAGGTCATACTTTTTAAACATTTCATCTTTTCAGGACGTAACAAAAAATCAGTATGGATATCACTAACAAATATTAACCATATTACCGAGCAGCAGAATTTATTGTTGTGGTATGCCTTAATTATGTTGTGAAATGTTAAATAAGGAAGGTTTGTAGGGCGTCTAAGCCTATTTTTTATGGAAATAGATACAGGTTAATAAAATGAAAAATTTAATAAAAAAATACTTACGACAGCTGCTGAAAGGTTTTTAATCAACTTTTTATAGTGCATTAATCGTATCGAATTATATCATTAATTCGAAGGATTTTTTCATAAAAATGATCGAAAATCAAAGCTAAAATCGGTCTGTTTTTCACTCGAAAAACAAGGTTTCATGCTGTAATATTTAGCTTTATTAAGCGAGTATTTTGTCTAAATAATTTAAAAAAGACATTGGTTTTCGAATGAAAAACGATTTGATTTAATCTATAATAGGGTTTTGACTTACCTTCTTTTTTGATAAAAACAGAGTGCTTTAATAATAAATTTAAACGAGGTGACAACTGGAAAATATCCTTTGAAACGAATTGCTTTTCTCAATAAATTTAAAATGCTTTTTTAGATATTTTTTCTTTCTCCAGATGGAGCTTTTAAAAGTAATAGAAAAGTTTCATAAAATGGAGAAGTGAATTTTTTTAATAACTATATGAATAAATTTCTAGACAATTGAAATGTCAAAAATAGAAAGTCAACTTTTTTGCTATTTAAAAATTTTGTCCAACACAATTATTTTGATTGTTGTTTCGGATAGGTAAAAAATAGTACGGAGTCTTTTTTATTTATGGGTTGGTCGGAAATGCATTTGTGTTTTGAAACCTGAAAGCTTGCTTTTGCAAATGATTTTATTAAAGAGAAACTCTTTGATAAAGTAAATTGCGTTTTAGGAAAGCGAAACAAAAAAGCACTTAATATTTTTGATCAACTTTTTAGAATTTCTAGACTAACAATATTTGGATAAAGTCTTAACCCTTTCTATCCATAGAGTTTGAATTTTTGAAGAAGTGATTTTGCTAGATATCTATTAACCTGCATTTGGGCTAAATGTGTATATTTTCACTTAACACAGATGCGTCATAAATAGCGAGTAAAATTTGATGTAAGCCTTTTATAAAAGAGGTATGAAGATATTTGGCAACAAATTTGAAAACGTGACGTGCTTCTCAAATTTATAATTAAAATACCAATTAGTACTTTAATTATAAATTTGTCTGAGTTCGCTAATTAGGCAATGAGATTAGGGTTCACTCGCATAATCCACATTTTGTCTTCATATGAATCGTTAATTTTTGAGTAGTATGAGATTAAAGCATTGTTCCAGGTTTCATGTCTCTTAATGTAAACATATCTCCAGTTATTTTCCGGGTTTACGAAGTAGCTTGCGCTTAACCCAATAGAGTTTAAAAGTTTTACGAATTTATTTGCGTTCGTTGGATTTGCAAAAACATTTGCAATGATATAGTAACCTTGTCCTACACCATCAATATTAAATGTTTTCGTGTTCTCGGTTATTGCAGAAACTTTGTCTTTTACGATAACATTTTCTTCTATAGCAGCAGTATCATATTTGTTAGACTTTTCTTCTAACTGGTCTACGTTAGAAGCATACTGTTCATTGCTGTAGCGATTATCTACATTCATAATCCACATGTCATCATTATACTGACCATTCATATTACTTTTGTAAGCATCTGCAGCATCTTGCCAAGTATCATAACGTTCAAGGTATACATATTTTAAACCGTTGTTTGGATTTTCAATGTAGTCAGAACTAAAACCTTTATCATCAAGATTGGTCATGAACTTCTCCATGTATTTACCACCTTTGTATACATTCGCCACAACATAGTAGCCATCGTTGACCCCTTCTAAGTTTTTGAATTTTTTGCTTTTAATGGCATCACTCTTGGCAACAGTAGTGTAATTCGTAGCTCTGGTATTATCTTGAGTTACTGTATTAATTGGTGTTTCTCTTTCTCTATTTGTTGTGGAAGTTGGTAAGGTTCGTGTTTGATCTGATTGCGAACTATTACTAGTAACTGCACTTTTATTTGGTGTCGTGCGTGTTTGATTTTGCTGCGCACTATTGCTAGCTACAGCTGATTGTGAATCACTACCTGTTAAAAATAAGTCTTCAGCTCTTTTTTCAATATCCGGTCGTTCACCGTTCGTTTCATTACGAACCATACGCATTACCATTTCGAAGCGACGTTCTAAATCTTTTTGACGACTTGCTTCTAAAGAATCTTGTCGGAAGATTAATTCAGCAAGTACTTCATTATTTTCTTCAAGCTTCTTTTTAAGTTCATCTAGTTCGTCATTTGAGGCTAAATCTTCTGCTTTCAATTCTTCATTATCTGCAAGTTTCTCTTCCTCTTCTTCTAACATTACACGATCTTCGGTAAGATTAGGAGAAAAAGAATATGCAAAAGAAATTTCATGAGTTACTCCTAAATTATTAAAGTCAGTACCTAAACCTTTCTCCATAGTATAACCAAGAGATAGTCGTTTGTTCAAGTTAAATCCTGCACCAGCAGAAGCTCCATAAAAGGAATCATATCCACCTTGTAGCCATCCTAGTTTCGGAAGATCTAAAATTAAACTTCCACCATAAGTAATATCTTCTGAGTTTTCAGATAATGGCCCATCTTGTGCATTAAGTCGAACACGAGCTAATGGCATCAAACGTGCATTTTCCATAAGACCAGACCCATTATTAAACTGATGAGTATATTGTAAGTGACTTGAATATGTTTTATCAGCAAATTGAGTTAGTTGTTCACTTGTCTTTATATTATAATCAAAGAGATTTTCTGCATAAGCACCAAAGTCAAACTGCCCATAAGAAAGATTGAAACCTGGTTGAAATGATAATACATTGCTATCGATAGTTCCATTCAATAAAGGATCATTGGGGTCTAATTGATTTGCTCTATTTCTATCATAACCAGTATTGTAATAAGCAAGGTTAGCACCAAAAGTGAAATTACTTTTATCACTTAGCTTAATACCATATGCGTAATTGGCCATGATACCAATATTGGAAACCAGACCTTTTTGTTGAGAATATAAACTTAGACCTAATCCGTTTCTATCACCCATACGACCACTATAACTTACAAAGTAAGTTTGGTCATTGTTATCAAACTGTAATGATTGATTACGATGTAAAAAGTTGATATACGAGTTATCTTCTCGAACCGTTGTAAACGTTGGATTGATTAAAAACCTGTTAAATTTCATCAAGTTTTGAGGGGCAACTTTTAATGGCAAAATAGGATCAGCCTCTTGTGCGTTAACGGCAGTTAACGAGACCAAAGCTACTAGGGACAATATGAATAAATTTCTTAATTTCATGGTAGGTTATTATCTGATGACGGTGATGGTACCTTGTTTTAATGTTTCAGAAGCATTCTTTATTACATAATAGAACACCATATTTTGACTTGGGAATGACGCAGATGATTCAGGCCAGTTATTTTGATATCCCATTTCATTGACTAACTCCACGCCTTTATCATTATAGATAACAACATTAACGTCTGAGTTGTTTGAGTATGAATTTGGAATTACCCATTGATCGTTTGCACCATCTCCGTTTGGAGTGATCACATTAGGTACTTTAAATGTATCTAGGAAAATTGCAGTTAGTTGTCTTGTAATTTGACAATTATCGATGTTTGCGATTAGGGTAAATGTACCTTCCTCAGTAAAAGTCATTGAGTCAGTACTGCTCATTATATTGTTACTTGGGTCTAACCATTCGTAGGCTGTTCCACCACTTGCAGTTACAGTTCTAGAGCTTCCTTCAGGGAAAATTACATCTCCATCTATATCAAGGGTGATTAAATTTGGATCTAATCCAGCAATGACAATTTCATTGGAGTATAAGTCACATCCATTTTTTTCTAATACCAAACGGTATGCTCCAGTAGAGGCTGCAACAAGTGATTCTGTTGTAACATTCATACGAACACCATCTAATTCCCAATCAAAGGTTTCTGAACTCAGGTCTGTCGTAGTGCTTATGGTAAGTGCATCAGCAGTACTACAAAAGATTGTTCCTGTACTTGTAATGCTTACCGTTTCACTAGTTAATAGATTCACAGGTATTGTGTTTGAAGACACATTATAAGTAGTTAAAACTGCATCAACTGTATAGTCCCCATTTTCTGTGATATTCGTTAAGCTAATATTTTGATTTGTCTGACCAGCGACATCAACTCCATCCAATTGCCATTGATATGTAAATGAACCGGCTACTTGTGAAGTAACATCTGAAGAGCTTCCGTCAGATGCAATGGCATTGATTTGAGAAACTTCGACATCAATAAAAGTACTAACACAATTTTCATATGAACCGTTATAATCGATTTCTATTTCAAAAGAAGAAGGTATAACTGCCTCAGTAGTTTCAGAATTTACCGTAGACGAACAAACGCCAATAGATGTAACTGCTGCATAATAAGTTCCATCTTGAGTAATTTCTAAAGTTGCACTATCATTTCCTAAGGAAACACCGTTTCTAAACCATTCAAAAGTTGGGCTAGGTGTATCGGTAGTTACAGTTAGTGTTTCTGGCTGCGCTGGTAATACAACTACGCTAGCTGAATTAACTCTGGTAACAGTAAAACCACCTGCATTGGTCATAGTAACAATAGGTGACCTTTGAGAACAAACACCAATTCCTGACATTTCAACTTCATAGTCTCCTTCGAAACCAGCGGTACTGCCGTCAACTGTATATGAAGTTCCTGTTCCAACAGAAACACCATCTTTAAACCATTCATAGTTTGAAGAGCCATCTGGCATTTCAACAGTTAGGGTTTCGGTTTCACCTGCACATAATGCTGTTCTAGTTGGGGTAGTGATATTTACGCCAGAACCTGCGGCTCCGATAGTTACTGTTACAAAGTTAGAATCAGTATTAGCATTTAGTGAACAACTACCATAATCAACGATTACTTGGTACATTCCACTTACATCTGCTGAAATGATATAGCTTGTTTCTGTTAATAAGGTTCCTCCTCTGTACCATTGGTATTGATAATTTTCAGGTCCTAAAATATTATCTACTTGAAGTGTTATAGCCGTAGGACTGCATAAGCTGCCAGGAGGATTTCCATCACCAAGTTCACTTATGTTTAAATTGTTTGTTACATCCATATAGTAGATGTCATACGCTACTGCCGATACGGCCTCACTTTCATTATCAGTACTTTTAGCTCTAAAGAGGTATCCACTTCCTCGTGTGTCGATAGGTATTGCAAAGTTGACATCAAACTCTTTTGCTGTATTTGTGTTTTGATCTGTTACTGTAGCCAACACGGTAGCATTTGTAAAATCTCCGGTAGCATCTGATAGTTCTAAAATAAACTCATTACCAGCGTTGGGTAGATTTCCTGCCCAAGATAGCGTCATGTCATAAGAGTTAAATGGGCCTGAGCCAGAATCGATTCCTGCACATATTTTGGTCCATGCTGAACTTCCGCCTGCTGGTTCAGGAGCATTCATAAGTATCTGCGCTGAAAGTTGAGTAGCACCAAACATTAAAAACGTAAGTGTTAAAAAACGAAGAATGGATGTTTTTTCTGATTTCATAAGTAGTTGTAGTTTTGGGCCCCTACATGCATTATTAATCTGCGTTGTTATTTTGAAAACTAATTTTTGGTTTTGAGCAACTATGCGTTTGCACGATGCAGTAACAAATATGTCTTTTATTACTGTTATTCAAAATTTAATGTTGTATCACTTATGAAACCTGTTGTAAAATGCATGTATTTGTATGCTAACGGTTTTGATATGCGGTACTTCTACCATTTTTGCTACCTTTGACATTCGTAAAATTTGAACTATGAATGAGTCGGAAAGGCCTTTAAATTTTTTAGAACATCTAGTTGAAGAAGACCTTAAAAACGGTTTTCCAAAGGAAGATTTGCGCTTTCGTTTTCCACCTGAACCTAACGGATATTTGCATATAGGGCACGCTAGTTCAATTTGTTTAAATTTTGGTTTAGGATTGCGATACAATGCACCTGTCAACTTGAGGTTTGACGATACGAATCCGGCGAAGGAAGAACAGCGGTTTGTTGATGCTATTAAAAGGGATGTAGAATGGTTAGGTTACGAATGGAATACCGAACGGTATGCATCGGATTACTTCCAACAGCTCTATGATTGGGCGGTATCTTTGATTAAAGAAGGTAAAGCATATATAGATAGCCAAACTTCGGAAGAAATGGCAACTCAAAAAGGCAATCCTACAGAACCAGGAATTGAAAGTCCGTTTCGAAATCGCCCTGTTGAAGAAAATTTGCAACTGTTTGAAGACATGAAAGCAGGGAAATTTGAAGAAGGGAAACACGTATTACGTGCTAAAATTGATATGACTTCCTCAAACATGCTAATGCGTGATCCTATCATGTATCGTGTACTTCATAAGTCACATCATCGAACAAATACCGATTGGTGTATTTATCCAATGTATGACTGGACGCATGGTGAGAGCGATTATATTGAACAAGTTTCTCATTCTCTTTGTACGTTAGAGTTTGCAATGCATAGAGAATTGTATGATTGGTTTTTGAATCAAGTAGTAGATGAAAATAGAGTAAGGCCAAAACAACGTGAGTTTGCTAGAAGAAATTTAAGTCATACAGTAGTTAGTAAAAGAAAACTAGCAAGATTAGTTGAAGATGGTGTTGTAGATAGTTGGGATGATCCTCGAATGCCAACCATTTCAGGCTTACGTAGAAGAGGCTATTCTCCAGAATCTATTAGAAATTTTGCAGATACTATTGGTATTGCTAAACGTGACAACTTAATTGATGTTTCCCTTTTGGAATTTCAAGTGCGTGATCATTTGAATAAGGTAGCTCCTAGAGTAATGGGTGTTTTGAATCCGTTGAAAGTGGTTATTACGAATTATCCTGAAGGAGAAGAGGAATGGTTAGATGCAGAGAATAATCCAGGCGATGAATCTGCAGGCTCAAGAAAGGTGCCACTTTCAAGAGAAATCTATATTGAGAAAGAAGATTTTAGAGAAGAAGCGAATAAGAAGTTCTTCCGTATGAAGTTAGGTAAAGAGGTGCGACTTAAGAATGGATATATTCTAATGGCAGAAAGCTGCACCAAGGACTCAGATGGTAATGTTATAGAAGTTCAATGTACTTATGACCCTAAAAGTAAAAGTGGAAGCGGGTCTGAAGAAAGTCTTCGCAAAGTAAAAGGAACCTTGCATTGGGTATCAATAAAGCATGCTGTTGCAGCTGAAGTTCGATTGTATGATCGACTTTTTACAGATGAAAGTCCTGATACGCACAAAGACAAAGATTTCATGGAATTCGTAAATCCTGATTCTTTAGAAGTAATTACTGGATATGTGGAGCCAAGTTTGAAAGATTCAAAATCTGGAGACCAAATGCAATTTCAACGCATAGGTTATTTTTGTGTAGATCCTGATACAACTTCTGATAAATTAGTTTTTAACCGTACTGTTGGATTACGTGATTCTTGGGCTAAAATTCAAGAGAAAAGCTAGTATAGAAAATACTTATGCATTGCAATATATCAATCGGTATTTTCTATTAAAAATGACTTTGTATAAGTCGATTAAGCAGGGTTTTAAAACACCTGAGTGTTTACTTGGATAATATGTGAAAGCTCATAAAACGCCTCTAAAAGGCTTTAAAATGAAAATCCCGATTCAGTTAGCTGAATCGGGATTTTTTATAAATATATTTTAGACTATTTGTCTAACTTCTTAGGCGCTGCTTTCTTCATAGACTCTCCAATCATATTACTAGCCGTAAAAGATGCAACCATATCATTCAACATCTGGCTTCCAGCCTGAGGTGAATTTGGTAATAAGATTAAGTTACTATTAGTTTCTTGACCAATAGATTGTAAAGTATCATAATGTTGAGTTACTACAATTAATGCAGAAGCTTCTTGAGAATTTATACCTACTTTGTTCAACACTTCTACAGACTCTTCTAAACCTCTAGCAATTTCTCTACGTTGATCTGCGATACCTTGGCCTTGAAGCCTTTTACTTTCTGCTTCAGCTTTTGCTTTTTCAACGATAAGAATACGAGCGGCATCACCTTCGAATTGAGCAGCGATTTTTTCACGCTCTGAAGCGTTGATACGATTCATTGCTTCTTTTACTTGTGCATCAGGATCAATATCAGTAACAAGTGTTTTGATAATGTCATAACCATAATTTGTCATAACCTCGTTAAGCTCAGATTTTACAACAAGAGCGATATCATCTTTTTTTACAAATACATCATCTAATTTCATTTTCGGAACCTCTGCACGAACCACATCAAAAACATAAGAAGTAATTTGATCATGCGGATAGTCTAATTTGTAAAAAGCATCATATACCTTGTCTTTAATAACCTTGTATTGAACAGATACTTTTAAACGAACAAATACATCATCTAAGGTTTTGGTTTCGATGATTACATCTAACTGCTGAATTTTTAGACTTAATCTTCCTGAAATTCGATCAACGAGTGGAATCTTCATATGAAGACCCGATTGACGAATGCTATGAAATTTACCAAAACGCTCTATAATTACAGCCGTTTGTTGCTTTACTGTAAAGAAGGAGGTGAAAAGGATAATTAATGCAAAGAAAATAATTGGTATAAAGTAATAGCTCATATTATATAGTTTTTAGGTTTATAACTTGAATTTACGTAATTCACTTAATATATATGTAGGGTTTTCCTCGGAAATGTTACAAAACACCATATCCTAATTTCAAATACGAGAAGTGAAAAGGATATTTAGAATAGCGATTTAGAAAAATTAAGACGCTAATCTTTCAATCGAAGCCTGAATACGTTGGATGCTTTCCTCTTTGCCTATCATAGATAATATATCGAAGATATGAGGACCTTTCATATCACCAACAATGACTAAACGAAGTGGTGGCATTACTTTCCCGAAAGAGAGCTCTTTTTCGGTAATCCATGCTTTTACTAGGTTTTCAACGTTTTCAGATGAAAAATCTTCAATGGATTCCAATACAGATACCAATTGGTTCATTATATCAGGTGTGCCTTCTTTCCATTGTTTCTTAACTCCTTTTTCGGCATAGCTTGTTGGGGCCAAAAAGAAATAGTCAGATAGTTGCCAAAAATCAGAAACAAAAACAGCACGTTCTTTTATGAGTGAAACTATTTTTTCAATAGAGATGCCATTATTTAAAACTGAGTCAGAAGCGTTTTCTTGAACAATTGGTTCAAATAAGCCAGCCAGTTCCGCATCTGTTTTAGTTTGTAAATAATGCTGATTATACCATTTAGTTTTATCAGGGTCAAAACGAGCTCCTGATTTATTGACTCTTTCTAAACTAAAAGCTGCAATCAATTCAGAAAGGCTAAATAGTTCTTGTTCAGTTCCTGGATTCCATCCTAGCAGCGCTAAAAAATTAACAACGGCCTCGGGAAAATACCCTTCTTCTTTATACCCTTTTGATTCATTCCAGGATAATGGGAATACAGGAAAGCCTAACTTCTCTCCATCTCGCTTACTTAATTTTCCTTTTCCGACAGGTTTCATTATTAAAGGAAGATGTGCAAATTGAGGAGCATCCCATCCGAAGGCATCATACAATTGTTTGTGCAAAGCCAAAGATGGTAACCATTCTTCGCCACGAATCACATGGCTAATTTCCATTAAATGATCATCAACAATATTTGCCAAATGATAGGTGGGCATTCCATCACTTTTGAAAAGGACTTTATCATCTAGTACATTGGTGTCAATATGTATATCACCACGAATGATATCAGTTAAAATCAATTTTTCATCTTGAGGCGATTTGAAACGAATCACATAATCTTCTCCAGCATCTAATTTTACCTGAACTTCTTCTGGTGATAGTGCTAATGAATTTTTTAGTTTCAAACGGTTGTGCCAATTATATATAAAAGTTTTTCCTTTTGCTTCGTGGTCTTTGCGATGAAAATCAAGTTTTTCTGAAGTATCAAAAGCGTAATAAGCCTTCCCTTTTGCTATAAGTTCATCTGCGTAAGATTTGTATAAATGTTTACGCTCACTTTGTCGATAAGGTCCGAATTCACCTTCTTTACTTACCCCTTCATCAAAAGGAATTCCACACCAATTTAGGGCATTAACGATGTATTGCTCTGCTCCTTCGACATAGCGTCGCTGATCTGTATCTTCAATTCTGAGAATGAAATCACCGCCATGTTTTTTTGCAAATAAGTAATTAAAAAGGGCAGTTCGAACTCCTCCAATATGAAGCGCTCCTGTTGGACTTGGCGCAAAACGAACACGTACTTTCTGACTCATAGCTTGTAAATTTGAGGAGCAAAGATAGCAAATAGACTTAGTGTACTACCTTTGAAATGGTATGTTTTCTTATGAATTAGAGAAACATTATCTATGCCTGCTTCATACTTTCTGGTATGCGTGGATTCATCACTTTAAACCAAAGTGGTGGTAAAAATGACATCACCATTGATGTGGGATAACCATAAGGCATTTGTGGAGAAATATCGTGATAGTCTAGTATTTGATACTTTTTAGAAGACTTATAATGATGATCGCTATGTCGCGTTAATTCATACAATACAATTCTACCCATAACATGATTACTATTCCAAGAATGTACTTCACGAACTCTTTCATATCTGCCTGATGGAAGCTTAGTGCGCAGTAAGCCATAGTGTTCAATGTAGTTTACAGTTTCAAGCATTAGAAAACCAACAATGCCGCTTGCAAGTGCAAAGAGCACTCCAAGCTTTTCAAAGAAAACAAAAATAAGAATGAGATAGGCAGTTTGAAAAATGGTATACCAAAGCATATCATTCTTAAACGATAGAAAAGAATTGTTCGATGATTTTAATAGTTTTAGCTGAAGTTTCCATGCGCCAAAATATTGTCGAACAACAGACGTAAACCAAAATGAATAAACGGTTTGATTATATTGAGCAGTAGCAGGATCTTCTTTAGTAGCCGCATTTGCATGATGCCCAAAATTATGTTCAATATAAAAATGCATATAGAAAGAGGGCAGTAGCATTAACTTACCTAAATGTCGCTCATTGGTAGTCTGACGATGACCCAATTCATGTGCCACATTAATCCCATTAGTACCGAACACAATACCAATGGACAAGATAAGTCCAACCAGTTCATAAGTAGCATATGAATGAGCAGTTATATCGAAAAGAATGTAAGTTATTAAAGAAAAAATAATGGGAGCATTAAGATATAGCATCCAATCAAACAGTTTACTAGTTTTTTTATTTTCTCTTTCTTCGCCCTCAAAATTAGAAGTGTCATGAGACAATAGAAGCTCAAGAATCGGAATAATAACAAAGGCGTAAATGGGGGTGAAATAGCTCATACCGCCTTTGAAGTAAATACTAACTACTGCAGATATCGGAAGAGTCAGAGCGGCGAGGTACTTTAAATCCTTCATTATGTCGGTTTTAACAAGAATTTGATGATTAAATTTGTGATATCAAGTATCTTGGTGATAAAAATAGCAGAAATTGAACAGTTATCATAACATACTCGCTAAGCTCGAACAGTTTACGAAAAAGTACTATACCAAAATGTTACTAAAAGGAGGTCTCCTTTTTATAGCTTTTGGGGTTTTGTTTTTCTTGATTGTTCTTGGTGTGGAGTATTTTTTATGGCTGAATTCGACAGGAAGAGTGATTCTGTTAGTTGTTTTTATTGCGATAGAGCTGTTCCGCGGCGAAGCTCGCCATGGCCATGCTGCAGGACTTGTTGAGACGGTTCTCGACGGAGGTGAGAAGAGAGAAAGGTCGAAAGGGCGAATCCAATGTTATTCAGGCTCTTCCCGCGGCGCGGTTATGTGGCGCGATTTTTTTTTGTCTTTCTGGGCGTTTTTTTAATCCACCCAATTGTTCACGTTGACGTGGTTTCATTGGCCCCCCGATAACCCGACGCGTGTGGCCGGCCAGCTCGGCAAGCCGGCGTTCGTCAGCAAGCGCACACGCTCTGAGATTTTGGGAATCCCACTTATCTCGGAGGAGACGCCATGGTTTGTTTGCCGCCTTCTTGGAAAGTGTGGTACGTAGCTCAACCCCCGGTCTCTCGGAGCACGCGCGGGATGAGCCACACACACCTGTTGCAGAAAATGAAAAAGGCTACGGCTCGCACCCCCTGCATCTCCTGCCAGCGGCGCGTGCATCACGATTAGAGCTAAACCCGGGTGTTTTTCCGGCCGTTTCCTCAAGTGCCCATTCCGGCAAGCAACACGCCTCGCCGTGTTTGATTTTCGTGAGAGGGTTGGATGTTGCCCTTGTGTACGTTTTTTTTTCACTCTTTTCGATCCTGATGACGAAAGAACGGGGAGAAACGTCTTGATTTTATAGAGGGAATCCTTGCATAACGAAAGAGCCGCATTTTTGGAACCAGTTTTTTTTTAGCTTTTATTAGTGGTTTTTGGGTGTAGGTGTTGCCGTTGTTGTTGACGTACGTTTAAGTGGGGTGTGGTGCGGACGTGTTCCCCGCTCGTT
>CALLIG010000195.1 GCA_938009735.1 uncultured Flavobacteriaceae bacterium | reverse complement strand
GTCAACAATATAGCGCACCTGGGTTACGCGATAAAGTTTGGGGTGATGAACTTAAAGAATATACCGTAGATTTTGAAAAAGGCAAACGTGCCTTTCAAGCCGGTATGTGCGTGATGTGTCACCGAATGCGTGGTGAAGGGGCGGCTGTAGGTCCTGATTTGACACAAGCGCATACCAAATTCAACCAATATGGAATGTTCTTCGCAACCTATAGTCCAAATGATGAAATCTCTGATCAGTATGCGAATACCTTGTTCCATTTAAAAGATGGGAAAAAGATTTCTGGTCGTATCAAATCTGAAACAGATGAAACTGTGATTTTAATGCCCAACCCATTTAATGAAAGTTATACGGTTGATGTTTCAAAATCAGATGTGAGTAAAAGAGAGCCTTCGCCATTATCGCCAATGCCATCAGGACTTTTAAATAGATTAAATCCCAAGGAAATTAAAGATCTTTTTGCCTACATTCAAGCAGGCGGTGATGAAAATCATGAGATCTTTCAAAAAAAATAATACTATTGAAAAAAGAACAAGCGTACATTTTAGGAACCGATAGTGAAGAACTCTTCAGATTAGGCGTTCAACACCAAGTTTGGGCTGAAGAAGCTCAAAAAGGTTGGCGATTAGCAAATTTTAGCGCTGGTCAAACCTTACTTGATTTGGGTTGCGGGCCTGGCTATTGCACCAAAGAACTTGCTTTTATAGCAGGAGAAGAAGGAAAAGTAATTGGTATTGACAAATCAGAAAATTACATCAGCTTCTTAAATAATGTCGCCACTAACTACGGACTGAACATTGAAGGTATTCATGCCGATTTCGAAAACATGAATTTAAAACCATCTAGTTTAGATGGTATGTATTGCCGTTGGGCTCTAGCGTGGATTTCGAACCCTGAAAAAATTCTAAAAAAAGTAGTCGCTGCGTTGAAACCAAAAGGAAGAATGGTATTGCATGAATACTATGACTGGGGAGTTTTGCAAACACAACCACAAAAAAAAGCCCTAGATAAAGCTATATCGATGGCCCTAAAAAGCTTTAAAGATTCTGATAATGAAATAGATATTGGCAGACATCTTCCGGCGATTTTAGAACGAATAGGAATGAAAGTGATTAGCATTCGCCCTATGATGAAAATCGCAACTCCTAAAAGTAGTGTTTGGCAATGGCCAAAAACATTTTTTCAAAGTTATTTTCCAAGACTAATTCCACAAAATTATCTTACCGAAGAAGAGGTTAAGAATGCACTCGCTGATCTTGAAGTTCTCGAAAATACAGAAGGAGCTACAATTGCCCCCTGCTTGATGGTAGAAATTATTGCCGAAAAAATATAAGATTATTGCTTTTGTAAATTCTAACCAAAGTGCAATTCATAAGAACCACTCCAATTCCTTACTTTTGTATTGAATTCTGAAGACTCCATAAATAATGAGTACAAAAATAGCCCCTTCACTATTAGCCGCTGACTTTGGCAATTTACAACGTGATGTAGAAATGGTCAACAATAGTGACGCTGACTGGCATCATATTGATGTGATGGATGGAGTTTTCGTTCCTAATATTTCTTATGGAATGCCTGTAGTAAAAGCAATTGCAAAACACGCTACCAAACCTTTAGATGTGCATTTGATGATTGTTGATCCTGATAGATATATCAAGACTTTTGCAGAACTTGGCGCAAATATACTTAGTGTGCATTACGAAGCATGCACGCACCTTCATAGAACTTTACAAGCTATAAAAGCAGAAGGTATGAAAGCAGGAGTTGCGTTGAATCCCCATACAAGCATTCAACTTTTAGAAGATACTATTCAAGATATAGACGTAGTATGTTTAATGAGTGTAAATCCTGGTTTTGGCGGACAATCATTTATCGAAAATACCTATGATAAAGTAAGAGCATTAAAAGCACTAATAACTAAAAAAGAGGCAAAGACACTAATAGAAATCGATGGTGGAGTTACAGCACTAAACGCTAAATTATTGACCGATGCTGGTGCAGATGTTTTAGTAGCGGGTAGTTTTGTGTTTAAAAGTGCCAATCCCACTCAAACTATAGCGGATTTAAAGCAAATAGCAGGCTAATGGAATCATTAGACCTTATTATAATAGGCGGTGGTCCAATAGGTATCGCATGTGGCTTAGAAGCTAAAAAGAAAGGCTTAACCTATCTTATCATTGAAAAAGGACCTATTGTAAATTCCCTTTTTAATTATCCTTCGAACATGCAGTTTTTCTCTTCTTCGGAAAAACTCGAAATTGACGAAATTCCTTTTATTAGTATAGAAGCTAAACCCAAACGAGACGAAGCTTTAGAATATTATCGAAGGATTGTTTCTACAAACAAACTGAATATTCATCTTTTTGAAAAAGTTGAAAGTATCAATAAGACCAATGCTATTTTTTCTGTTGTTTCAGATAAAGCTACGTACTCTGCTTCCAATGTAGTTGTAGCTACAGGTTTTTATGATTTACCGAAAACCTTAAATATTCCCGGAGAAGATTTATCAAAGGTGTCACATTATTATGATAATCCGCATTTTTACGCGAGCCAAAAGCTAGCAGTAATTGGAGCAAGTAATTCAGCCATTGATGCCGCATTAGAATGTTATCGAAAAGGTGCAGAAGTATCATTAATAATTCGTGGACCTGAGGTAGGACATCGCGTGAAATATTGGGTTAGACCAGATATTATAAATCGCATTGAAGAAGGAAGCATTAAAGCCTACTACAATTCTCAAGTAAAGGAAATAAGCAAAAATAAAATTAGCATTGACTCCCCTGAAGGAACTATAGAGATCGAAAACGACTTTGTTCTTGCACTCACAGGGTATAGACCAAATTTTGAGTTTTTGCAGCAAATCGGCGTTGAACTATCAAATGATGATAAAAGACTTCCTAGTTACAATCCAGATTCAATGGAAAGCAATGTGTCTGGTCTTTATTTAGCCGGAGTTATTTGTGGTGGTATGGAAACGCATAAATGGTTTATAGAGAATTCTAGGATTCATGCAAAGATTATCCTAAAGCATATCCAAAGTAAAAACTCATAGATAAAGTATTATTTCAAAAATCACGGTTTTCAGGGAGTTAATACTCACTATAATCTATGTACTTGCGTTATAAGTAGCGTACTAACTTTGTAGATTAATAAAACAAGTGAAAACCACGATAGCTAATTGCAAAAAACAAATACATATTTAAGTTTAACAGTTCGTTGTTTAATGACGTTGTTATTCTGTTCATGGTCTATGGTTACATTAGGTCAGGAAACAGATACAGTACAAGAAATGCAACGCATTACTTTTTCTACATTTCCTAACGACAAGCAAAAATCTCTTGAACCCTATTATAAAGAATTACAAATAGCATCTTTTGGTGCACAACGTTTCTCTCTTTTCGAACAGTTGGCTAATGAACATATAAAAAAAGGTGAGACAGATTCCATTTTGAAGTACGGCAATCTGTACGAAAAGGAAATAGGTAATTGGGATAAATCAGAAAAAGAAAAAAATTACCAGTATGCCAAAGCTCACTACATTATGGCTGCTGGTTATATCTATAACGGTCTCCTAGAAAAATCAACGGAATGGTATATAAAAGGTGTTCAGGTCGCAGAAAAGGTAGGATTTCATGAATATGTGTATAAAAATAAGGTCGGTCTCGCGAAGAGCTACTTACTAAAAGAGGATCCTGATAAAGCAATTTCACTATTAGATGAAACCCTGCCAAAATTTTCAACGAAGTACTCTTCAATAACAAATAAAGCATTTGTAGTTCTTGGTAATGCACATTTGAAAAAACTAGATTTCGAAAAAGCTGAGCATTTTTTTAACGAAGCATCTCAAATGGCAGTTGACTTTAGCGACATAGAAATGGAGTTGACTGTGGATCTAGAACAAGCAAAGCTTTCAGAAGCAAAAGGTGAATATGGTCAAGCATTTCAAGAGTACGAAAAAACGAGAAACCGAGCACTTAAAGAAGGCTATAATGCCATATATTTTGAAGGCTCTTTACTTTTAGCGAAACGCTACTTCGAAGAAGAAATGTATGAGACGGCTAATTTGGCACTAAGCTTTGCTTATATAAATGCAATAGATAAAGATAACCTTCAGTTTCAAAAAGAAGCGTTAGAAATGCAAGCAAGGGCATTTGCTAAACAAGAAGATTATAAAAATGGATATGCGGTAATTACGCAGTTGTTTCAGGTATTGGGACAATTAAACACCAAACAACAAAAAGCCATAGTAAAAGAACTTGAAATTCAATATGAAACGCTTGAAAAGGAAAAGGAAATTTCAAAATTAGAGGAAGGGCAAATCAAAAAAGAGGCTGAGCTAAAAAGGCAAAAAACCATTAAAAATGCATTTCTAATAGGGTTTTTGATTGTACTTATTCCGATTATGGCGTTACTGTATGTTTATTATCAAAAAATACAGGCTCAAAGTGAATTAGCAGAAAAACAAGAAGAGATCAACAAACAAAAAGTAACTACTTTAAAACAAGAGCAAGAGTTGAACTTAATCAGAGCTTCAATAGATGGGCAAGATGAAGAACGAAAACGAATTGCTCAAGAATTACATGACAGTATTGGTGGTAATCTGGCAGGGATTAAATTACAGTTCGCAAGTATGGACGGTGATTCAGAAAAACTAAAAAGCCTAACGGGTCAGATAGATGAAACTTATCAATTGGTTCGTGATATTTCTCACACCTTAATTCCAAAAAAATTTAAACAAAATGCCTTTACTGATCTCATTAGAGAATATTACAATACCATAGTAAGTGCTTCTGAGTTAGAAGTTGGCTTATATCCACATCCGGAAACCGAGGTAAATAGTATTGATGAAAAATATCAAATGGAGATTTATAAGATCATCAAAGAATTAATGACCAACACTTTAAAACATGCTGAAGCAACTAATGTTGATATTCATTTAAGCATCATAGAACACGAATTATCATTACTTTTTGAAGATAATGGTATTGGGTTTGATCAGAGCATTAGTCAAGAAGGTATCGGATTTGAAAATATAAAAAATAGAGTTAACGAATTGTCAGGGACTGTTCATATAGATTCTGTTCCAAAAAGAGGAACTGTTATATCGATAGAAATTCCCATTAAAAAATAATACTATGAACTATAATTTAATAATTGCAGACGACCATAAAATGTTTATCGACGGATTGATGAGTATTTTACAAGACGCTCCAGAGTTTTCCGTTACCACTACTGCAAAAAATGGAGCACAAGTCGTAAAGTACTTAGATATTAATGGCGTTGATGACTTACATCTTTTGATTACGGATTTGACCATGCCTGAAATGGATGGTATTGAATTGAACAGAATTGTAAAAGAAAAATATCCTAAATTAAAAACGCTTGTAGTAAGCATGCATATCGATGGTGGAATGATTGACAAATTAATAAGAAACAATGTGGACGGCTACGTACCTAAAAATGCGGAGAAAGATGAGCTGTTAGAAGCTATCAGAACCATAGTTAAAGGAGAAAAATACTTTTCTGCAGAAATCAAAAAAGCATATACTGATGCAATGTTTGAAAATAAAAAAGCAGAAGTGGTTTCCTTAACAGCACGAGAGAAAGAAGTACTTAAGCTTATTGCAGAAGAAAATACAACACAAGAAATTGCTGACATCTTATTTTTAAGTAAGCATACTATTGAAAGTTACCGCAAAAATTTAATTTCTAAATTACAGGTGAAAAATCTTGCAGGACTAACTAAACATGCGCTTAAAATGGGGCTTTTAGACGCATAGTCCCTGAAAACAGGGACATGATTTTCACGCTTCTCGGCGTATCCTTACCATAGCTGATGTTTCATCTTTGTAGTGTTCAACTAAAACAATACAACTATGAAATTAAAAGCCCTCTTATTCGCAACAGCAGTATTCTTTATCTCCTGCAGTAATGACAAAAAAACAACTGAAGTTCAAAAACAAGCTTCAACATTAAAATCTGATATTCTTATCCAAAGTTCAGCTATTAAACCATTTTCAGGCTCAGGCAAAAAAGATATTGTTTATCTCACCCTTTCAGGTAAGACAATACTAAAAAGCACAGCAACATTCAAAGCTGTGAATGAAAACGGAGAGGAATTGCATTGCGAAACATTTCCTACTGTAGAATTAATTCAGCCTGAATATAAAACAGCAAACAGAACGATAAAAGAAGTTCATGTTCGCGACATT
>CALLIG010000194.1 GCA_938009735.1 uncultured Flavobacteriaceae bacterium | reverse complement strand
TGGGTATCCAAACTGTGAACACAATTTTCAAAATAAGAGATGCACAAAATGTTATTGGAATGGTGAGTCCTCAAAATATATAGACAACATGAAGAATAAAACCAATTAATAGTTAGTGATTTTTCTAAATCAATGTTGCATCAAATTGACATGAATATTCGAATAAATGAAAAAAAAATAACGACACTACAACATTGCACATGATGTAATCTTCCCTTTTACCTTTAAAATCTAAATAGAAATGGGTTTTTATCTTGTGGTAAATACTAAAGATAAATGACCTAGGAAAGCGAGTTGAATCTTCCCTAAGGAGATGAAAATCATCCTGGACCAAAGGTAGCACCGTTTTCCATTTATAGTTTCTTAAAGAGTCAGGACAGTACTTAATGCCGCATGCCGAGCAAGTGTAAGACGAAAGGAAAGACGATGTAAGAAATGTCATATTATTAAACACAGAAAAAATTAATGTTATGATTTTGGAAAAACAAAGTGTTGGAATAGACATAGCGAAGAAAACGTTCACCGCATGTGTATGTAAGCGATCTTCAGATACTAATCAAGGCTTGATATTAAGTAAAGTAAGAACATTCTCTAACGACAAGATTGGATTTAATCAACTTACAAAATGGGTAGGCAAGAATATTGTAAAAGAACTACCAATTAGCTTTGCAATGGAAGCTACGGGCATCTATTATGAACAATTAGCATATCATTTGCACAGCATAGGGAAACGGGTTTCAGTTCTATTACCCAACAAGGTCACACATTTCACAAAAAGCTTAAATATAAAAACAAAAACAGATGATATCGATGCGAGTGTAATTGCAATGATGAGCTGTGAGCGATTATTAAGAGAATGGGTGCCAGCATCACCAATATTTAAAAGGTTGCGATCAATTACAAGAGTCTATCAAGCCCTTTTAGGAGATAAAACGCAAACAATCAGTAGATTAAAAGGGGTTGAGTGTGGATTTGAACCACTTGAAGAAGTTTTAGAAATCCATAGATCTACAATTAAAAATATTGATAAAGAACTAAAAAGATTAGTCTGTATGATGAAAGATACTTTAAAATCAGATAAAGATATCTGGTCAAAAGTTGAGAATCTAATGACAATAAGTGGCATAGGATTTAAAACTGTGTCCATAATTTTAGCGGAAACACAAGGGTTTGCACTTATTAAAAATCAAAGACAATTAGTATCATATTGCGGTTTCGATATAATAAAGAGGGAAAGCGGAACATCAATAAAAGGGCGAACAAAAATCAGTAAAAAAGGAAATAGCCGAATACGAGGAGCGATGTTTATGCCATCAATGACAGCGATCAGGTATAATGAAAAATTAAAAATAGTGTATGATAGGATCAATGAAGGGAAACAGACTAAAAGTATTGGTCTAGTAGCTGTACAAAGGAGGCTTTTGGTGTTGATGTATTCTCTATGGAAAAAGAACGAGGCGTATGATGAGAATTATACGAGTGAAAAAATATCTGATATTTATGAGGAGGAAGTTTCTTCTTCATCATCAACTCGCAGAGTTGAAAATGAGTCATGTAAAGAAAAGGTAGATGGAGCTAAAAAGCTTCCATCTACACAGAATGAACATCTGCACAATCACTTGTCAGAAGCTCTTCTTCATCAAGAACAAATATCGTAAAATAATTGAGTTTATATTTGGATTTTAACACAGTACCTTTGGTCGGACTCCGCATATCAAGGGACGTTATCCAGAACAATTCAAAAAATGAAAAACTAAAAAAATGCTAAATGATAAAATTAATTTAGATGTTTAAACTAGGGTTCGACTATGATATAATAAATCAATATTCTGTGAAATATGAGCACAATCTTGATGTAATGAATTATTCGACTTGGGAAAATTGGACATCTAAGTATATAATTAAGAATTTTGACTCTTTAGTGCCAGATGAATTTAACTGTCCAAGATTAATCCATAATCCAAGAACTCCCCTAACCGATGTACTTGATATTCAAATATTTCCAAGAAGAGGTTGTGTAGTATCAAAGAAATTCGTTGATATCATCAATCGATTTTTTTTACCTAAAATTAAACATTTCCCAATTGAAATAGTGCATAAAAATAAAATTCATCAATACGTTTATTTATTTTTTGTTGAAGATTTTACCGAAAATATTGACTACTCAAATACTCGGTTCGATGGAAGAAATAATGGCAAACAATTTAGAAATGAAATTATCAACTATGATGAATGGTTGAATGCAATTAAGAATGAATTTAGATTTACATTAGAATCAAAAGATCATGAATCATCTATAATATTCCATGAGTTTTCAGAAGACATTTTTACCTTAAATAGGATATTTTATGATTCTATTATTGTTTCTAGCACATTGAAAATTGAAATGGAAAAGAACTTGGTGGGTCTTAAATTTAGAGCATGTGAAAAATTTATCGTAAATAATAAAGGAGCCAAAGGTGAAAATATAGACAAAAATGGTAGTAATTTTTTTTTAGATATCATTTGGAGTCCAATAAGAGAACTTGACCCAAAAGAGGTGGTTGCAGATGATTACGAATATTACAATCAAAAAAGAATTAGACTTCTTAAACAGGAAATTCAGATTAATTCGAAAGAGTTCTCAAAAGATGAATATAAGATTATAGAGAAAAAACTAAACATAGTAATTTCAGTAAATACTAAATTAAGGATTAAAGAAGGACTACCTGAAGGTTATAAGTTACTCGCTATTCAAGAATTTTATATTAAAAATGACTATGTAAAAGAAAAACCTGAATCATTTAGGAGTCTAATTGTTGGGGAGAATGGAGTTGGAGATGAAGTTGGTTTTTTGCTTTTGAAAAAAAGCGATTATTTATATAAAAATAAGTTAGTTGAGTTCTTGCATGAGATTGGTGATTTTGAATATGTAGATAAGGAATAAAAAAGAAAGGAGTATCTGGATAACATGTGATATGAGATCAGACTTGCTATCGCTGCGTCCGCTCCATATCACTAAGACGTTATAGACAACCGTGTGCCCTGAATGAAAACCAAGACTATTGATTAATCAAACAAACTTGGAGATCAATGCTGTAATTAAGATGGAGGTAGGTCCTCCGTAGACGCTGTAAAGGCGGAGTCTACAAATCACCTTAATGGTGCTGGGGAAGTGATTTTCTGGTATTGAGCGTTTAAGGAAAAGGTCTGGTAATACAGATCAGATAAGAATAGAAAAGATGAATGAAAGTGAACCTCTTCTGAAGTGTCGAGAAAACGAACATTCTGTCAAAACTGCGATAAGGTTGTGTTCGCAGGATAAAGTATAACGGTTACCTTTTTTTATTGGTTATACGGCAGGCGGTACATAGGAGGCATGATTTCTATTTAGGCTTAATTATGGAACAGGGGAGATCAAATAAATCTGATAAGGAAAATACGCAAGAAGGGAAAACACCTTTGAGCTAGAATACCAATGATTTATTTGAAGTCAGACTAGTTCATAGTAGTGATGAAACTTTTGTAATGAAAGTGGAGCGAAGGGGCTAGCAGCTTAATTAGTTTTAGTAAATTGTCAACAAGTGTGGTTTTCTACACTTGGAGGAACGAGCCGCTAGAACGTTAACTGAAGAGCCGTATGATGGGAGACTATCACGTACGGTTCTGTGAGAGGTTTAGGGTGAAATTCCCTTTACCTACTCGATATAAAATATAAAGGACACTGAAGTACCAAAAACACACATCAAAATCTAATTTAAAGAATACTAATAATTTGTTCGAAAGGATGCTTCATGTCTCTTCAAATCAGAGAAACTATGATAAAATTTTAATTAGTCAAGAAGAAAATAGTAATCACCCTAGAACAATTATATTCTTTGACGAATTATTACCAATTAGAATTGTAAACGGCATTAATGGAAGAAACGAAAAAGAAGTATATAAAGAACTGAACCAATACTCTTTCTCCTGCGAAATTTCAAAAGACGAATTTGAATACAATTACTTTGTCGGATTGAAGCTCTCGATATTGGGTGTAGATGTATATTCTGAACCAGAATTCATCAAAAAGATTTCTAAACCAATAGAAATAGAAAAGGAGAATAGACAATTAATTCACGACAAGCAGATAAATTCGCAAGAAGCAATTAAGCAAATTGTTGAGAATAGTGATTTCATTAAGATTACAACAAATGAACAATTTGAACAACTTTTAAACGAAATAAAAGCCTTGCTATACATTCAGATAGATTGGAGCGGAGTTGAAAGAATTGGAAGAGTGAAAATTATTGATACCCTTTCAAACATAGAATTCAAATCTCTACCAAAATATATAATAGATCATTCTAATGAAGAGTTTGAATTCTTCAACAATTTTATTGTTAGTAAACAAAAAGGAATTGCTAGAATAGCGAGTTATGGTAGCGGTGAAATATTACCTTTCAAAAAGGGAAAAATAGTGGACTATATTCAAAGAGGTTTTCTGATTAACAGTAAAACTTTATTTGATATCTTTAAAAGATGGAAACGATAACACGTGATATGGGAGCAGACGAAGCGATAGCAAGTCTGCTCCATATCACAGCACTGTTACATAAAGAAAAGAAGAAGCCAATGCCAATAATTAGAATTGAGACAAAGATAAAAGCTGATAAAAATATAGTTTTTGATTTATCAAGAAGTATTGATTTACACAAAATATCAACAGAACAGACAAATGAAGAAGCAATTGCTGGAATCACATCAGGTCTAATTGGGGCAAATGAATCTGTAACTTGGAGAGCAAAACATTTTGGTATTTACCAAAAAATAACTTCAAAAATCACCAAATTTGAAAAGCCAGAATATTTTGTTGACGAAATGGTAAAAGGTATCTTTAAAAGATTCAAACATGAACATACATTTAAAGGAAATGAAGGACAAACACTCATGATAGATGTTTTCGATTATGAATCTCCCTTAGGGATTTTAGGAAAAATCGCTGACAAATTATTTCTTGAGAGATACATGAAGAAGCTTTTACAAAAAAGAAATGAAACCATAAAAGAATTTGCAGAATCTGAAAAATGGAAAGACGTTTTAAAATAAAAGCAACACGAGAAAGAACACATGATATGAGATCAGACTTGCTATCATTGTGCCAGCTCCATATCAATGAGCCGCTGTGTGCTATGAAAAGGAAAAATAACCTCAAGAATGAAACGCTATGAAATTGAATTTCCTCAGAGGTCAAACGTTGAAATAGAAACTGATTAAGTCATATAAGAGAGCAACTCTTCAAAAAAATAGACTGTTTATTTATTTGCTTTTTAAAAATACCAAAATGAGAATATCGATAATTATCATCTTAATGTTACTTCATTGTGGATTGTTTGCAGAAAATATAGATATCTTTCTAGAAAAGAATTACGAAGGAGGAAAGCATCAATTTTATGACAAAGTATCCAACAATTTGAGGTATCCTCAATCTGCGAGAATACAATGTAAAATTGGGGTATTAGTTACAAAATTAGAAATAGAACCTAACAGTAAGAACGTGAAAATAGTCTTTTTGAATACTATTGGGTATGGGGTAGAATCAAATGTAGAAGATGTATTAGAGATGACTAATGGTAATTGGATAGTCTCGAATGAAAAAAGAAGTGTAGAAATTACGATAGGCTACAGAATTGGGGAGAACAAAGAGATACAAGCAGATATATTGATGACAGCTTCCCCTGTAAATCCAAATACAGGAACTGGATGTAAGTTCAAAGAATCAAAAGAACTACTGCGAAGAATTACAACATATATGAAAAAAGGAAAATATAAAAAGGCAAAAAAGATATGTAAGGAATTACTAAGTAGGAACCCCAGATCTGAACACTATAATGGCATAAACAATTTGATCAATTCGAAAATGTAAAACAGAAATAGAGCAAACAATAAAGTATATGTGTTCATGCTCACAAAAGATCGCACGACGCATATAGACTGCTACAAGCATAACAGTTGAAAAAATAGAAATGAATCAATTATTTAAAAAATATAGACCTTGAGTTAAGAATTATTCTGGGTAAATATTTAAACAAAAACCCCCTAAAGATAACATTACATACCTCAGCCTTCCTTCGGCTAGTCGCTAGGTACGATGGGTCGTAAGCACCAATATAAGAGAACATATGAACAGAAATATTCAATTGCTAATTTTGATAATTCCAATTGTCTTGATGACAAGTTGTGAATTTATAAGCAATTCGTTCGAATATCGAAAAACGACAGAAGAATTTACAGAAGCACTAATTAAAGAGGATTACGATAAATGCGTTGACTTATTCGCTTTGGAACACGAAATGGCTCAAAACATTAATGTAGATACATTGAAAGCTGGGCTTCCCAAAATTCGTGAATCAATAACCAATAATTTTGGAGAGCATTTAGAATATACTTTAATGTCAATAGAAAAGAAATTTTCAACTATAGAAGGAGAAAGTACACCATCTAATACAACAGACATATTTGTTCAAATAGAAAATAAAGAAGAGTTTGGAGTACTCAAATTATTGTTTGATGATAGTTCCCAAAAGATCATGAATCTAAACATATTAAATGGCAAAGAAAAAATCCCCAACATGCTGCCATTTTGGTTGTTTGGAATAGTGGCAATTTGTATTCCTGTATTCAATATTTACGTTATTAGACTAATTAGAAAAAGTAAGCTTAAAGGAAAGTGGTTAAAATATTTGGCAGTTCTATTCTTCAATGTTCCTGCAATAACATATTCAGCATTTTCTGGAATTGGGATTAAATTTTTGAGCTTTCAAATAATGTTAGGGATTAGCTTTAGCTACATGGGGTACATGAATTCTATTTGGGCATTTGGAATTCCACTTGGTGCAATTTATTGGATTTGGAAGTTGAAAATTGTTGATAAAAACGAAATGCAACAAATCGAGATCGAAGACGATGAAATTCTGGACAGTCTTAAAAATGAATAAAAGGAAACACTGATGGTGAAATTTGATGATGATAATATCAGGTTTGCTGTCACCAATTCACCAGATATGACAATTCCGTTATCTTTAATGAAATTATAAAAATAGATCCTTGTCAATACAGTAAGCGATTAAACTTGATGAGATAAGATTGATTGGCCAACTTATATGCATAGAGAATAAATATTAAGACAGAAATGTATGAATCTAATCATCTATATTCGGAATTATAGCTGAAATTTTGTTGTCGTGAAGAACATTAAGAATGTATTATGAACAGAGAGGGGAAACTTCAACGGATCTATGATTCAATAGTCGATTTTGTTTCAAAAAGACAAAGTCAGTTCTTGTATTTGGAGCTTTTTCAGTATGGAATTTACGCTATTATTTATTTGATTGCATGGGTAAATCCTTCGACGTTTAGTCCTGAATTCATCTTAACCCTAGTACTATTAATAGTATTTGAATTTGTAATGGTCCATTCTGGATTATTTATGAGTTTGGGAAAGTATGCTCCACTCGTATTTCTTCCATTCTATTCTATTTTTGCCTTCGCATTTAATGTAATAGTACCAGATAATACAATTTTGTATTTGTATACATTCACAATTATTAATAGACTATTGCTTGGCTTTAATATCAACAATAGAAAGGGAGACCATCCTATGATTAGAGCTTTTTTTAGATGTTTTGTGTCTTACTTTCCTGTATTTATTGGATCTATTTTGTTTTCATCAATAATACCCGATTTTGGATTGACTACTGAGATGCAGTCATTTATTAATGATTCCGCAGATCATAAGTCTCAAGGTAATATCACTATGAAAATGATGATAACTTGTGGGTTCTTTTATTATCTCATGTTACCGTTTTGGGAAATGTATATATCAAGAAAAAACAAAGAAGCCATAAATATATTATTTGTAAGTAGTAATGAAATTGGGTCAATAGTTAAACCAAGGCTCTCGACATTCTGGGATTATGTATATCAAACTAACAACATTGAAAATGTAGATTTAGAAAATTTTGATAAAGGTTATGATTTTGTGATAAAGAAGGCAAAACCATTTCTAGGGGATATTAGAGATGATCTTGAACTTATAATCATAACTGAAAAGAGCGAATCTGTTGATAGGCTTAAAGCATATTTAGACAGTAATAATTTATCTCATATTCCCATAATTGATTTTTCAGAAGTTATAGTACCCATAAAAGAAGAAATCCTAGATGCTTACAAACAACTAATTCCCGAGAATTTTCAGATAATTCCCAACAATGAACATCCAATTAGTAATTCAATTGTGAAACATATTTTCGATAATTTAATTGCCCCGCAATTAATTCTTAATCTGAAGAATGATACATTACTATCACCGCTCAATGTTAGTTTATTCAATAGGTTTATAAAGAGATTACATCGTATTAAAGTGTATCAAGCGTATGAGTGAGTTATGAATGAAAAGGATTAGAGATAACTCTGAGCATAGTGTAATCTCCGGTTGATGCTGACTCCAGATACGAGATGAGCGCTCATAGACTCAATAAGCTATATAGACCAAGCGATTGACATTTCTTTTGGGGGGCAAGTGGTAGCAGCCATTTTTAAGAACTGATCCCAATTTTCAATGCTGGAAATGTGGAGCAATACCGATTACTATTGAATTTGCCGTGTACATTCGTCTGCAATATTCAATATCGGGTATTTGCTACGCAAGCTTCCCTTCTATATCTGCATTTACCAATATCTCTATGTGGCAATTTGAAACACAATTTGGTATAACTGCCCGTATTTCAAATCCTATATTGAAATCAATCGCTATAGTCGTTGCGCAGCCCAAAGCAATCGATCTTTTATTGAGAAATCTATATGCAGGGCGTAAAAGATAAAACTAGACATGAGTTAAGTGGAAAAAATCTTATCAAAATCTGGTTTCTAACTGTGAATATATTGATACTTTCTTCCAGGTTAATGGCAATATATACAAAGAGATGATCATACTTTTTACGACCGTCCTCCACCAGTAAGTAGCTAATTACTGATTAATTCCTTCTGTTCATTTAAATATATCATTTAGTCAAAAAATGATGAGTACAAAACGATGAGTTGATACTTAGAGTAACATAAGAGTTGCATCTAAGAGTGCTGAAAAACTAACTAATGCCGAGGACTATTTGAGATGTCGGGTACTTAATAACCAACTTTGAATATGCAGCGGGATTACACGATTAAGGTGAGTGCCAAACTAAAACAGGGATGGATTAATAAAATAAATTAGGAAATTATGTTTGATATAGAGTTAATGAAATTTAATCCAGAAGCGCCTTCTTTTTTGGCAATGCTTATAACGGCATTATTTGCCTTTGTGCTTAGTTCCATCATAGCGGTTACGTACGAATATACGACCAAAGGTATCTATCGGAAAGCCCATTTTCTGCAATCGATAGCATTGATTGGTATTGTTGCAGCTACCATTTTGCAAGCAATAGGGGAGAGTGTCGCGATTGGGTTAGGTATAATCGGTGCTTTATCTATTATCCGATTTAGAACTTCTTTGAATGATCCTCGAAATATGACTTTTATGTTTGCTTCGCTGGGAGCGGGGATAGCTTGCGGGGTCACGGGATTTGGTATCGCATTGACAGGAACATTAACATTCTGTCTAGGGGCGGTGATCTTGCGATTCTCTCCGCTTAGCAATGCTAATGAGTTAATCGGTACTTTGAAATTACGGGTGCCGAAAGAGGATAAACAGCAGAAAATTATCGAAAAGAAGTTGAAATTATTTTGCAGAGATTTTGAATTAGATAGACTTCGGTTTTTCAATGCAAAGAAAATAACGCCTGTAGAAGAAGGAATCAGTCCGGTGTTAGAAGACGAGGACAAAGAAAATCTGCAAGAATTTGTATACCTGATAAGATTGAAAAATGCTACGACTATAACCGAATTAGAAGAGACGATGAGGAATATAGAGGGTCTGAAAAACTTTGGTCTTGATTTTCAAAAACAAGCAACAAAATTATAATTCTAATGAAAAATTTCAATCTGTTTTATTTAGCCATAATAGCTGCAATTGGCCTATTAGTCACTGTACTCAGTCCTGATTTTCATAAGGAATTATCCTTTTATGGCTTTGCAGAAAGTCGAGCTACGGAGATTAATTACAACTACCCTGTAGTTGTCGAAAGGATATTAGTCAAACCTGGCCAAGAAGTCAAAGCGGGTGAGGTTCTGATAGAGCTTTCAAGAAGAAAAACAAAGGAAATCTTAGAAGACCAAATTTTCCGAATTGCAGAGTTGAAAGCCGATGAGGCCCTCTGGAAGAAGAAATTGAAAAATGAAATAGGAGAACTCGCTGTTAATAAACAGAATCAAATATCGGAAGTCGAAGCTAAGATAGAAAAGACAAAACATGAATTAGCGTATAGGAAGTCATTATTAGAGGGGCTTACCGCTATCAGACCAGAGGAGACTTCTTATAAACCTTTGGAAGAAACCCTGTTGAGGTTTGATCAGAAAAAAATGGACTTGGAACAACTATTTGATCTTAAAATCAAAGGCTTAGAAGAAGAGTTGTCATTGGGACAAAATCCTTATAGGGAACAAATTAGACGGTATTTAGCGGAAAAAGCGTTTGATGAATCTCAAAAAGTTCAGCCTATCGTAGTAACGGCACCATCAGACGGATTGGTAGGGAATATTTCTTGTAAAGAGGCAGAACATATTCCTTCCTATTCCACGCTATTGACTTTTTATGAGCCACATTCAGAAATTATTGAAGGGTATGTTCACGAAGACTTGACTTTAGAAGTGAAAATAGGACAAAACTTTACCATCTCATCGCTGAAGGATGAGCATATAAAGTATCAAGGAAAGGTTATCGGATTAGGGTCACGGATTGTAGAAATACCGGCTAGACTAAGACAGATCGATGTTATCAAAGCTTATGGACGAGAGGTGCTGATTGAGATTCCTACTCAAAACGATTTCTTACAAAAAGAAAAGGTCAGCATCCTTTATGTGCCTTCTGAAACAGATGCTAAAGAACTTGTTCAGAAATAATGATATTCATAGGACTGTGACCACAACTGCTTTTATCCAGTACCTCAGATTAATACTAAATCATAAATATGCGTTTATTTATCTTTTATTTATTGCTACCATCTATCTGTTTTTCGCAGTCAAGCATCGACGCAGAACAGTTTTTTGATCTTGGAAGATCCCAATTCGAACAAACGGAAAAACCTGAACTCGAACCATTGTATTTTCCTTGGATTAATCAATATGAGCTACGAACAGAAAGTCGTGATTTTGACTTGGCTAGTCAAGAGTACACTTTTAGATTATCACCGAGTACAGGGAAAATAAGGAAGGCTCAAAAGGCATATTACGAGCAAATGAAGAATGCTCCAGATTTTGAAGGGCAGGAGAACTATTGCGATCTATTACTGTCGCTTCACGTCGATTGGTTGGCTCTATTCATACTACAGGAACAGAAAAATGTGAAAGATGAATTGGTAGCTATTCTAGATGACCAACAGACAATCTATGAAAGGATGGTGGGGACATTGGAATTTGATCCACAAAAACTAATAAAACTCCAAACGGATAGAAGTGATAGTAAAATTGGGATCAATAAATTAGTATTGAAACAAGCAGCCCTTTTAAATAAATATAATCTCCAAAATCAGGATATAGATTTTGTTGGTTTTGCTACGATTGAGTCCATTTCTAAAAACCTAGAACGTGCAACCCTTTATTCGATTAATCCAGTGGAGCTAATGGATTTAAAGACAGAACATAAAAAACAATTGCTTCTTAAAGAAATAGAATTGGAATCGGCAGAGAAAAAACAACTGATCGATTTTGCCCAAATAAAATACACAGGACCTCATTCTGATGCTTTGCAAGAGAGATTATCGGTCGGACTGGGTTTTCAGATTTCTAATGCTGGAAGTGATAAGTTGAAAATGCAGAAGTTGCAATTAGAAAAAGAGGAATTGAATCGAAAATCGGAATGGGATGTTCAAGAGAAAAAAGAAAAATTGAATATGCTAGAGTATGGTCTTCGACAGGATATTCAAGCCTACTTTGATTTTCAGGGTATTAGAGAGGAGGAGAGGGGGCAATTGCAAAACTTAGGGGAGAAGATTGCTCAAAAAGAAGGAGTGTCGCCTCTTTTTTTGCTAGAGATAGCAGAAAGGAATCTCTCTATGAAGGATAAATCACTCAATAAAAAGGAGGATTTGTTTAAGAGCTATTTGAAGTATTTACAACAATCTGGAGATATGTGCCAGTCGGATTTTATCAATTATCTGAAGGTGTAGAACACAGAGTGAACAATTTACTAGACAGAATAATAGGGGGGAATTGATTCTTAGAATGCTGATTTGAAATAATATTTCTCAGAAAACATCCTTCGATCAACAGGCAGAGATTCATTAATAAAGGCTGACAAAAACATTTTTATGACTACTAAAACAATTAAAGTTCGATTAATTATAGAGGAAGAAAAGAAGGTGCTCCTTCTAGAGCAGACGAATGAAAATGGTGGCAAATACACCCTAGCAGGCGGAACTGTGGAAGATGTAGAATTTGCTAGAAAAGCTCTGATTCGAGAATGTAAAGAGGAAATAGGCATAAAGTTAAAGCCGGATGATTTGGTCGTTGTTCACATTCTGCACAAGAAGAAAATTGAAGAAGATAGATTGACCATATATTTTAAAGCAACAAAATGGGAGAATCGAATTAAGTGCAAGGAAAAGAAAAAATTTGCAGCGGTTAGTTGGTGTGATATAGATAATCTACCAATCCGTACATCCTTTACGGTGCGGCATGTTATTGAACAGATAAAAATGGGCGCACTATATTCAGAGTTATTAGTGGGTAAGGAATCTGCATTCAAAAAAATAAGAGAGGAGAGAAAAGAGAGAAAGAAACAAGAGAAAAATGAGCAAAAGACACTTTTAAATAAATCAGCATATTCAAAAAATGATGTATAGATTCTGATATTGTAATGACGTCAGAAAAGATTGACACCTATGTCTCTGCATTTATGGGCTTACAATTCCATTATATCGACATCTATTGATTAAAATTGTATCTATTTCTTTTTGCAAATTAGCGCCTTAGCTAAGGATTAAACTTTTTTGTTAAATTCACAATATATAAAATATTGAAAATCAACAAAACGCTCCACGGTTAGTCAGAGGCGAAATATATGACCAATCTTAATAAGACATATCATAAAGGGAAATATCGCGGTGGTGAATGGGCAAAACACCTAAGACCCTATTTAAAGAGGTTAGGTAATAAGAGATTTAGAAAGTCAGCGGTTAGTCTTGAGCAAAGCGAATTTGAGAGATACTCACGGACAAAGAAGAATAGAATAAACCGTAAGACTATTCGTGCTAAAATAACGATTAGTTTGTTTGGGAATAGTACGTATTCGTACTACAAAAGTTATAGACGGAAAAGAGATCTTGAAAACGCTGTAGCCAGACCCAATGTCGTTAGGTACATTTTAATTGATATGAAGTCAGATTCAAACAAATGAAATTCCATTATTCATTTGCAGCGAAAATAACAATACTATAATGGATTGATAACCCTAATTACTTATGCACAGAATAGACCTTACAAACCCCAATACCTTTGCTTAAATTGTCTCGTAAGTCGTTAGTTATCTGCTGACTTAATGGTTGGAAATCATAAATAATATAATACCAGGAAATAATACGTATATCAGCTCATACCTTATTCATATCTCTTTGTACTTTGGAGAACCAATTGATATGGTCATTCGTAAGCTCGAATTACTAAATACTAATTACTCAAATGATAAAACCTGATTAATATGGAGGTAGATCAAAATGAAACAATAGAGACACTAGCTAGAAGGTATTTTTTGAAAAACGGAAGTAATTACCTTACAGTCCTTTCGGATATGAAGAAAAGAGGATTCGATGAAGAAACGACAGCTCAAGTTTTTGAACAATACGAAATTTTGAGATCCAATAGAGTAGATAGGAAAACGAAACTTATAAGAGCAAAAGAAGATAATAGATTAAAAATAGAAAAGGAGGCGTTAGATACAAATAAAATCATAGCAGCTATTTTGGGTTTTATACCATTTGAATTCATAATTCACTGTTTCTTATAGAAGCCAGATGAACGATCGCCGCATATATTTAGCTTTATTCGATGATATCCATCGTTAAAAGTACTCGCTGTAGCTAAGGCTACATCTGCGTCTTTTGTCTCGA
>CALLIG010000193.1 GCA_938009735.1 uncultured Flavobacteriaceae bacterium | reverse complement strand
TAACCCTAATTGTATTAAATGCAACAACACATTAAAAACAGCATAGATAGGTTTACCGCTATTTCTTTGAAAGAAATGAATAGCGTTGCTTTAATGAAGCGAACAGATACCAAGTTTGTAATTAGCCAGTCGCAATTACTACCCATTTTAGAACGTGTAAAAGAGCACTATAAAGTTTTGGAAATCAATAGTGATAGAATAATGAGCTATTCATCGCTGTATTTCGACACGACAGATAAGAAGTTTTATCACGACCATCATAATGGTAAGAATAACAGAACTAAAGTCAGGATTCGAAAGTATATAGAATCAAACCTTTGTTTTCTCGAGATCAAGCAAAAAAATGGAAAAGGGGAAACCAATAAATCAAGAAGGCTAATTCAAGACTTTGAAACAGAATTGTCAAAATCATCTTTAGATTTTATTAGTGATACTACCTCAAAAGCGTATGAATTGGCTCCAAGTTTATGGAACGATTTTAATCGGATTACCTTGGTGAATCTTAAAAACAAAGAAAGAGTTACTATCGATTTGAACCTCTCTTATACTATGGACATTCTTGAAAAGGACTACGACGATTTGGTAGTCATTGAAGTAAAACAAGAACGTTTTGATAGAAATTCAATAATTGTAAAAACACTTAAATCGTTTCAGCAGCACCCATACAGCATTAGTAAATATTGTATAGGTATGATCAGTCTTTACAAGGATTTAAAATACAATGTTTTCAAAAATAAATTAATCAAGATTAACAAAATATCAGCCTAACTATGGAGTTTTTAGACATCCCACTTTTTGACAATGATTTTTATAAAATGCTATTTCGCTTTGTTATAAACATTGTGTTTTTAACCATTATCATCCGCTTTTTATATTACCAAACATCCAAAAGAAAAGATTACCTGTTCACCTATTACATGATCAGTATAATCGTTTTCTTTTTGTGCTTTACCCTAAAGAAATATGAACTTGATGTGGGCATGGCATTAGGGCTCTTCGCCATTTTTGGAATTATTCGGTACCGAACAGACCCTATCGCCATTAAAGAGATGACCTATTTGTTTGTGGTCATTGGTGTATCGGTAATTAACTCATTAGCAAATAAAAAAATGAGTTATGCCGAAATTATTCTCGGCAATTTGATCATCGTTTCAGCTATAGCAGTTTTAGAGCGCGTGTGGTTGTTAAAGCACGAAGTAACCAAAGAAATTATTTACGAGAATATAGAAAATATCAAACCTGAAAATTACGAACTCCTTATGACGGACTTAGAAAAAAGAACAGGGCTAACTATAAATAAAATATCAGTTGGTGGTGTCGATTTTCTAAAAGATACAGCAGTACTAACCATATACTATTACAATGGAAAATAATTTGATTATGAAAAACAGCTTTTTTGTAATACCATTTATGTTGATGGTAGCCCTTGGTTTTGGTCAAGACGAATCAGATGATAATAGCGATTTTGAAGCATGGACTTCAATTGGTTTGGACTATGAATTGAATAAAAAATGGTCATTTGGATTAGAAGAGCATTTACGACTAAAAACTAATGCATCTGAAATTGATAAATATTTCACACAATTGGAAGCGAAGTACCAAGTTTTCAAAAATTTTGACGTTGGTGGTGGACTCCGATATATACGGAACAATGACAATCAAGGAAATATACAGGGGTATGAGAACTTTTTCAGGTTTCAATTGGATGCTAGCTATAAGCAAAAGATCAATGATTTTACTTTGAAGTACCGATTGCGATATCAAAATAAAAATGAACTAGGTGTCGCAGCTTCTGAAGGTGATTATGCAAATCAAAATGTGCGTTTTAAAACTTCTGTTGGTTACAATATCAAAGGATGGAAACTTGATCCGAAATTTTCAGCTGAAATATTCAATCGCTTTGAAAAAGGTGAAGAGAATGGGTTTAATAAATACAGATTAACCCTTGGCACCGATTATAAAATGAAAAAATTAGGTAAAATAAGCCTGTTTTTTAGAATGGAAAAAGAACTAAATGTTGATTTTCCGAAAACGACTAATATTCTTGGTTTAAAATATGTGTACACTATTAAGAATAAAGAATAGTTAAATATCGAAGCTAAAAACCCTTTAAACTCCTCATAATTAACGAGATAAAACTAGAATATAGTTTTTTAGGTTTTTTTTAACAGCTGTCCACACAAGTTTAAAAAGGCGATCTCATCTAAACTGACAAATACATAAAAACATTCTCATGAAAAATAACAGAATTAAAACAGCAGTATTAGTTTTTGGAGCAATACTATTTTTTGCAACCAGTTCTTTTGGGCAATCTCAAAATAAGCAAGAACGAAAAAGTCCACCGACATTTAAAGAGCTTTTAGAAAAGATGGATGCTGATGAGAACGGTAAACTTTCTAAAGACGAAATAAAAGGTCCTTTGAAAAAAGATTTTGATAAAGTCGATACCGATGAAGATGGTTTTATTTCAGCTGAAGAATTTGCAGAAGCACCAAAGCCTAAAAGAGGCCCTAAAAGACAATAATATATAGCCATAGTATTAAAGCAAAAGCATATGAAAATAAGTAAGCAATTAACCAAGATATTTTTATTAGTACTGTTTTGTAGCACCACAACATTAGTTGTTGTGTCATGCAGTAGCGACGACGTAATTTCTACTACTGATGATGATGCAACTGATGGTACAGACGACGAAACAGAAGAAGAAACAACAGAGACCTTTGATGATACTGATTTTGTAGCAACAGATTGGACATCTGACACCCATAGCAAAGATGCTGAACCTGATTTTGATGAGATCTTTGAAGATAACGTTGTAAAACGTTTAGATATAGTTATAACAGAAGATAGGTGGCAAAGTATGTTAGATGATATGACAACACTTTATGGCGTTTTTGGAGGTACAACCGGGCCAGGACAAGGTGGTCCTCCAACGCAAGGCGAAGACACTTTTGCTGATGAAGATCCGATTTTTGTGCCAGCTGAAGTGTTTTATAAAGATAAAGAGTGGTATCGTGTAGGGGTTCGTTTTAAAGGAAACTCAAGTTTGCAAAGTAGCTGGCAAGCGGGTATTTTAAAACTTTCATTCAAATTAGATTTTGACGAGTTTGAAGATGACTATCCACAAATTGACAACCAGCGTTTTTATGGTTTTAAAAAGTTAAGCCTTAAAAATAATTTTGATGATAACTCTATGCTTCGTGAGAAAGTAGCAACAGACGTATTTAGAAATGCGGGTCTTGCTGCTTCACATACTGCATTTTATACGGTGTATGTTGATCATGGTGATGGTCCGCAATATTTCGGTGTATATACTTTGGTAGAAGAAATAGATGATACCGTTTTAGATGAACAGTTTTCTGATGATAATGGTAACTTATATAAGCCAGATGGTGATGCAGCAAGTTTCGCTTCAGGTACTTACAACGAAGAAGAATACGTAAAGAAGAATAATGAAGATGAAGCTGATTTTTCTGATGTGGAAAGTTTATTAGGTATCTTAAATTCCGCAACGAGAATGACAGATGCGGCTGCATGGAGATCAGATTTAGAAGGTGTATTAGATACAGATGTATTCTTAAAATACTTAGCCGTAAATACCGTAATTCAAAACTGGGATACGTATGGTAGAATGACACATAATTATTACTTGTATAATGATCCTGCGACGAGCAAACTAACTTGGATTCCTTGGGATAATAATGAATCATTACAAGTAGGAAAAAGAGAAGGTTCTGCAGCGCTTGATTTTTCTAATATAACTGCAGCAGATTGGCCTTTAATAGGGTATCTATATCAAGACGATGTATATAAGGCACAATATGATACATATGTTCAAGAAGTAGTAGATGGCGCTTTTAATACTGCTACCATGCAGTCGTTATATAGTTCGTATGCTTCACTAGTTGCACCCTATGCAGCAGCAGAAGAACCTGGCTTTTCTTTCTTGAATTCTAGTGCAGATTTTGATGCAGCTATTAATGAATTAAATGCGCATGTTTCGCAACGCGCATCTGCAGTAAATACGTATTTAAACAATTAATAATAAAATTTTTATGTAGGTTTTTTGATTGATGAGAAGGGCTTCGCGAACAATCGCGAAGCTTTTTTTATATAAAATTAAAAATTAGCGCAAGTTTTTTAAAAGAAACACATCTAAAGATTAAATACTAAAAATAGAGTATCATGATGAAAAGATTTAAAAATGTAAACATTGTACTTCCCCTTATTCTGTTTGTATTCATAGGTTTTACTGCCTGTAGTACGGATGCTGATGATGGTGGTGATGTAATTATTGAAGAAGAGGGAGAAGAAGGAGAAGAATCAATAACTGAGTTAAGTAGTGCTTTTGATCAATTTTCAGATGCAGTTACCGTTATTTTATCAAGTGATGGTACTCAAATTGATATTGAAACCACAGGGTTTCCAAACCATAGATCAATTTATTGGGAAACCGATAATGAGCTGTATGAAGATGAGCCACTAGTTAATAAAACAACGCAAGACACTTTTATTGGTGGCGGTAGAGGTGAAGCTTCAAGTTTTACAGTTGATGCAATTCCAGACTTAGATGGTGCTACTGTTGCTACAGAATTAGGTACTATAGGTATAGCGGTTAGTGGATCAGCAATATTTAATGACCAAGAGGGTATGGGTGATTTAGACGATGCTGCTGGCAGTTTAGATTGGGCTGGAGCTCATAAAGGTCCTGGCGTGTATCACTATCACTTAGAACCTACACCAATAACTAGTGATGATGACAGTTTAATTGGGATATTAATGGATGGTGTTTTTATTTATGGAAGACAATGTAGCTCAACAGGCACGTATCCAACAGATTTAGATGCTTCAGGTGGACATACTTCGACAACACAATATGAAACGGAAGCTATTTACCATTATCATATTATTAATGAAGTATATCCTGCAGGTAACTATGCGTATGAACCAGCATATGTTCTTTTTGCTGGGCCATTTCAAGGCTACTAAAATATAATAAACATGAGACCATTTCTTTTTTTAATACTTATTGCTTTTTCAATAATAGGTTGTAAAGAAACTGCACCGATAAAAACAACTACTATTGTTGTTGCAGAAGACGCGCCCATTGTTATTGATAGTGTTGAAGTATTAAAAAAGGATTTGGTTCTTAATGGAAACGAGGGAAAATGGTATTATAAAGAAAAACCTTTTAATGGGTATTCTTTAAAGTACTACCCAAATGGAGTTTTAGAAGAAAAATGGGGTTTTTATGATGGAAAAAGAGAAGGTGTTGCAAGGCGCTGGTCTAAAAATGAAAAACTTCAAGTTGAATCTTATTATAAACATAACCGTTTAATTGGTGTTTATAAAACATGGTTTGATACAGGTGCTTTATCGAGCGAATCTTTTTATGAGAACGGAGCTAAACAGGGTGTTGAAAAACTATGGTTTGCTGATGGTCAATTAGCTAAATTAAGAAATCTTGTTGATGGAAAAGAACAAGGTGTACAAAAAGCTTGGTTAGCTAACGGGAAATTGTATGTTAATTATGAAGCTAAAAATGGACGTATATTTGGAATGCGTCGTGCAAACTCTTGTTATACATTAGAAGATGAAGTTGTTATTAGAAAGAAACGATTATAGAATCTTATTCCTTTTTTTATTCATAATTACAATAGGTTGTAAAGAAAAATTAAAAAAAGAAGAAATTAAGGTTGTTGAAACTAGTAGAGTAGAGTTTTTACCCTATTATAATGACGAATCTTTTACTGCGAATTGGTTAACTCCAAAATCCAAAGAAGAAAAAGCTTTTCATAAAATTCCAGAATTTAACTTAACGAATCAGTTAGGTGAAAAAGTATCTCACAAAACATTTGAGGACAAAATATATATCACAGATTTCTTTTTTACATCTTGTCCGGGCATTTGTCCGAAAATGACAAAAAATATGTTTAAAATTCAGGAAGAGTTTAAGAATGATTCCGATGTATTGTTCTTATCACATTCTGTAACACCAGGTATTGATTCTGTTGCTGTTCTTAATACCTATGCTAAAAATAATGGTGTAATTGATCATAAATGGCATTTGGTAACGGGTGATAGAAATGAAATATATAACCTAGCAAGAGACCAGTATTTTGTCGAGAATGATCTAGGTATACCAAAAGACATTAACGACTTTCTGCACACAGAAAATTTCTTACTCATTGATAAGGAAAAGCATATTCGTGGTATTTATAATGGATTGAACAGAGCTTCAATAGCCCAATTAATTACCGACATCAAGGCCTTGAAAAAAGAAGGCTAACCCAGAATAACATTCAATTTATCTTGATCATACTATTTGAAGTTTTACAAATAGTAAGGATACCTGTATTGTAAAAGTCAAGCGTTTATTTTAACATTTTTTTACAATAAGTAACCACAAGGTTCTTTGCAATACTTCATCTAAATATTCAAACAATAAATATTTACACCATGAAAAATAATTTTAAAAGCTTAAGCTTAATTTTTGCTCTATTAACGCTGATGTTTGTGAGTTGCAGTTCTTGCAGCAGCGATGACGAAAATACATCTGACGACATTACTGATGATGGTACAGATGACGGTACTACAGATGATGACACGCTTGTTGTCGATGTAGATTCTGAATTATTTTTAACAAGCGATGGCTCTGTTACGATTACTACAGTACCCTGCACGCTTTCTGATGGTACGACAACAGATTGTTATCAAATAGTATCTAAAAGTGCACCCGCAGACCATGAGATGGGACCTTGGTGTCCTGAAAATATTGCAGACGGTGCTGATAAAGGAGGTATTTGGCTTGAAGGTGGTGAAGTGTATGATGTAGACGGTGCTTTTGTTGAGAACATGGCCACATTTTATGGTGATAACACCTGGCAGATGTATGATGAAAATGGAGATATTTATACTACAGAGACCGAAGACGATTGTGCAAATGCTGCCAACCCAAATGTTGGAGAAGAATATGAAAATTTCTGTGTAGAGTGTCTACCATCTTACGTAACTGATTTAACGGCTACTTATTTAATTCCAATTACGCCAGTTAAGCAAACATCTTCTACGAATTTTGGAGGAATGGGAGGACCTCCAGGTCAAGCTGCTACAGGTCCATCACAAAGAGGAGTCGCATTTAACGGAACCGTTTTTGATGCTCCCGCGCCGACAGATGCCATATTAGGAGCGTATACTTTAGCGCCATTTGATGATGCTGGTGGACACATTAATCTAAACGCAGGCTATCACTATCATGCTGCAACAGGAGTGTCAACGCAACTTGCTCAAGATGATGATCACGCAGCTATGATTGGTTACGCAATTGATGGTTTTGGTTTATATGCACAATTAGATGCTAGTGGAAGCGAACCAACAGATTTAGATGATTGCCGTGGGCATACAGATGAAGTAAGAGGCTACCATTATCATGTTGATGCACCGGGTAGTAATAACTTTCTGAATTGTATCAATGGCGCCTATGCAAACTAATCCTAAGTATTAATAATAAAACATGAAAAATTTCATATTAATAATAGCGGTATTTCTAATGTCTATAGGAATGAAAGCGCACCAAGCAGATATTTCTACAACTATGCTTGTGGAAAAAGAAAACGGTACATGGGTGTTGCAGATTAGTTCTTCATTAACAGCTTTTCAACATGAAATACGAACACATTTTGCGGAGACTCCCTATGAAACTCCTGAAGAGTTTCAGCAAATGGTGATTGAACATATCAAAAATAATCTTCAATTAAGTTTTAATGATAGTCAGAATATAACCTTAGGTAAAGGAGATGTACGATTAGGTCATGAAACTAAAGTTGTTTTCCAAGTTTTTGGTATTCCTTCAGATATAAAATCTGTATTGGTAAAGAGTACAGTTTTTGATGACATACATAGAAGTCAGAGTGCGTTGGTACTTTTAAAAGAAGGCTTTAATAAAGAGCAGTTTGTATTAAACGATGCAAATAATCATAC
>CALLIG010000192.1 GCA_938009735.1 uncultured Flavobacteriaceae bacterium | reverse complement strand
TATACTTCCTATGAAAGAGATATGATGTGATTTTGCTCTTTGAAGTTCTTCAGGAGCAGTAATTTCTAAATCAGTATTACCAATTAACTCACCACCTAAAAGGTTATTAATTTCAACAATAGTAAAGGATTTCATAACGGTGGGTTTAGGGTTGGTTTGTGGGTGTAATTTTCATCGATCCGAAAGATAAGATATAATGACGAAAAAGCTATCCCTAGAAAATAGGAATAGCTTGATTTTTTTATGATAACCGATCTTTTATCCAAAGAACAAAAAAATGAAGTTGCAAAGTCAAAAAGCAATACTACTAATCTGTTTGTATCTATTATATACTAATAGTACTCAAGGGAGTAGCCTTTACACCATTTTCTTCATCTGAGGAAAGACGGTATTGGTAGAGTCCGGCTTCGCCAATTGCGATTAGTAAATCATTGCGAATTATAATATCAAATGCTAGTCGATTTAAAGAAGTTACCAATTTAGATTCTTCAGGATTACTCACATCAAAAACCTTAATTTCATCATCACAAACAAACAGATAATCACCATATAATCCAAGTCCTTTCGGATAGGTTAAATTTCTGGTATTCAGTAATATGGGGTTGGTAACATCGCTGACATCATACACTTCTAAAACATTGATATCACCACCACAAAAAGTTTCAGAATGAAGGGTCACATAAGCATGTGTATCATTGGCGATAACTGGGTCGCATGCCGTAAAATGTTGTACGCTAGATAACTGTTCAGGAAATTCTGGATTTTCTAGACTATAGATAAACATTCCGTTTTGTGAGCCAATATATAGGTAGTCTTTGTAACCAAATAAGGTTTCAATATCAAAACCAATAGGTACTGAATTTACTTTTATAGGGTCATCTATATTTGAAACATTGAATACATTAAGGTCAAATTCATCAACGGTATACAGATAGTCGCCTTTTAATGTAAAGCGTGCTAATGAACCACCTTGGCCATCGCTTGTTGGCGCCTGAGATTCGCTATTGGCTGAATCAGATTCACAACCAAGTACGAATAAGACTATTATAAATGAGAATATATACTTTTTCATCTTGTTTAGTTTTTAAGTTTCCAATCGATTAAAACACTATTCTCAGGAATATCATAGGCATCATAACCATCAGGTGATCGTAATGCAGGAAATGTATTTGGCACGCGCTTAGTGACCGTAGCCGTGTTACTACTCAAACCATAAGAGACAGCAATTAAATCTGTTGCTTGGTTGATATAGATAATATTATCTCTAATCGCCATATCAGTTGAGCCTGGTGCTTCTATAAATTTGATTGCTTTTGGGTTTGCTGGGTCGCTGTTATCATAGACATGAAAGCCTTTGCGTAATTCATTAATAAAAAGCAGATCACCCTTCACATAAATTTTACCTGAAATGCCAATTGCAAGTGAATTTTTTAGCAATACCGATGCTTCAAATGCTGTTCTATCTAGATAGACTGGTTCATACATTGAAGTGAACTCTTCACCTTCGTCATAACAATCACCGTAAGGGAAGCAGCAGCTTTGCAAGGCAAGGCCAATTAGTAGTAAATAAATTAGATTTTTTTTTCTCATAGCAGGGTTATTTGTTTGTTATCAGTACAACAACGCTGCAGCTCATTTACCCTACTTTTTAGTTTTTTAAATCAAAAAACCCCCTTGTTTAAAGGGGGTTTGGATTGTTTCTTTTTAGGAATGAATTATACCGTTGGGTCAGGTGTCATTCGTAAGTAAGGTTTTATTTCTTCTACACCTTTCGTGAAAATTTCTTTTGCATCTTCGGTTGAGATGGCAGGACTCACCACCACATTTTCACCATTTTTCCAGTTTGCTGGGGTAGCAACTTTATGATTTGCTGTCAATTGTAAAGAATCTATAACACGTAGTAATTCATGAAAATTCCGCCCAGTTGAGGCAGGGTAGGTGAGGGTCAATTTTACGGTTTTATCTGGCGCAATAATAAATACTGAACGCACGGTTAGCGTACTATTTGCATTCGGATGAATCATATCATACAAATCAGAAACCTTTTTATCTTCATCAGCAATAATCGGAAAATTCACTTCCGTTTCTTGCACTTCATTAATATCTTTTATCCACTCTAAATGTGAAGCCGCACCGTCAACACTTAAGGCTAACATTTTTACATTTCGCTTATCAAATTCACCTTTAAATTTAGATGCTGTACCTAATTCTGTGGTACAAACAGGTGTGAAATCTGCAGGGTGAGAAAAAAGAATACCCCAACCGTCGCCTAAATAATCATATAAATTAATGGTGCCTGTTGAGCTGTCTGCCGTAAAATCTGGTGCTATATCTCCTAATCGTAATGTTGCCATTTTCTGAATTTTTATGTTAGTAAAATGATTATCCTACAAAATTAATAGATTATTAGTTATTCTTGATTTTTTAAGGTTAAAAATGTATTAAAGTTTCCTACTTTTAAGGTATGGAAAAACTAAAATATCCTATCGGAAAATTTGAATGTCCAAAAGAAATAACTGCTGCTCATGTTGCAGCCGGCATCCAAGTTTTGGAAACTTTACCACAACGTTTAGATAATTTGGTCAAAGATTTATCTGCTGAGCAATTGGCAACTCCATATCGCCCGGAAGGTTGGACAGTACGTCAAGTAGTTCATCATATGGCAGATAGTCATCACCACAGCTATACCCGTTTTAAATGGGCATTGACAGAAGTTAAACCTATGATCAAAGCCTATGAGGAGAAAGAATGGAGCAGTCTTTTCGATGCTCGTACGGCACCCATACAACTTTCGTTGACGTATTTAAGTGCGCTGCACGCCAAAATTGTATATCTCTTAAAAGGGCTTTCTAGCGAAGATTTGAAGAAATATTATGTACACCCTGATGGAAATTTACCGGTTACCGTTGAAGAAAATATATTGAAGTATGCCTGGCATAGCAATCATCATTATGCGCATGTTGAAGGCTTATTGCAACGCGAAGGTTGGGTATAGAAGTTGAAAGGCTTAGCCTCTAAGTACTTAAAGACTTCTGATTTTCTAACTTAAAACTTTTTCACCATTATCCACATGGCTTTTTCTTCTTCTACAACAATATCGAAAGGCACTTTACTTTCACGATGAATATCATATCCGTTGTTGAGATAAAAATTTTGAGCTGGCCCCTTTTGCATGGTTCCTAGCCAGACTATTTTTTTATGCAATTCTTTGGCTCTAAGCTGAACAAATTGAAGCGCTTTTTTTCCAATTCCTTTTCCGGAAAATTCATTTAGAATATAAATTTTATCAAGATAAAGCGCTTCTGCTGCGCTGTAAGAATCAAGACTGCAATTCATGGTGATCTTCATAATTCCTACTGTGGTGCCATTCGATTGTATGATGTAGAGTAGGGTGTTGCTATCCAATTCTTCCTTTAGCAATATTGCTTCCGTAAAGCTACTTTCAATGTATGGCGCGGTGTTTTCGTTCGGCCAAAGATGCAGATAATGTTGGTTGTAGGCACGAGTGCCAACATCAATATAGGTTTGGTACTTCGCTGGTGTTAATACTTCGAAATGTAGAATGTCTTTCACGAATTTGAGTCTTTTTCTCCACCTTCAGGACCGTAAAACAAAACCCAAGTGGAAAAGTCTTCGGTGAAATTTTCGAAACGATGTTCAATGCCCGCAGGCACAAAAAGAAAATCTCCGACTTTAAAAGTTGTTCGTTTTCCGTCATTTAAAAACTCGCCGCTACCCGAAATAATAATGTAGACTTCATCTCTGGTATGCGGTTGTTGCAAATCAACTTTTGTGGGTTTGTACACTTCAACCGAAAGTGAACCGTGATTGAAAAGGTTCACAAAAGGAAATTGCAAATCTGCTAATTTATCAAGTGCTTCTTGAGAATCAATTTTCATAGCGCTACAAATTTAGCTGATTAGTTAATCCATTTTATATTACAGCCTATACTTGGTTTTTGAAGGGCGTCGATTTCTTTTCCTTCAAGTAAAGCATCCATTGCATTTCTTAAATCATTACCAGAAACTGGGATTCCGTTACCGGGCCTTGAGTCATCTAATTGTCCTCGATAGGCAAGGTTCAATTCTGAATCAAATAAATAGAAATCGGGCGTGCAGGCAGCGTCATATGCTTTGGCTACTTCTTGCGTTTCATCATATAAATAAGGGAATATATAGCCTTCTTCTTTTGCTTTTTCCTTCATTAGACGTGGTGCATCAAGAGGATAATTTGCTATATCATTACTCGAAATAGCAATACATCGAAAGCCTTTTTCTTGATAGTCTTTGGCAATTTTCGAAAGCTCAGGATTCACATGAACAACGAAGGGACAATGGTTGCAAATGAATGCAATTATGGTTCCGTTCGCTCCTTTTAAATCTTGTAAGGATAGCTTTTTATCAGAAACTGTATCCATTAAATTGAAATCTGGAGCCATAGTGCCTAAAGGCATCATATTACTTGGTGTTCGAGCCATGTTATTCTGAAGTTTAAGAGTATAAAGTTAAAAGTATTTCGCTGATTCTTTGTCATCTAAATCGCTATTTTTAACTTCAGCCGAATTCCGATTGAACTAAAACAAATGCTATGAATGAAATGATAAATTGGGCCGACTTTGCAAAAATTGATATGCGTGTCGGTACTATTGTTGAGGTGAACGATTTTCCTGAGGCTCATAATCCTTCATATCAAGTGCATATTGATTTCGGTGCTGAATTGGGCATTAAAAAAACCTCTGCTCAAATTACAACAAGGCATACGAAAGAAGGCTTGATGGGGGAACAAGTAGTAGCTGTTGTTAATTTTCCGAAGAAACAGATTGCCAATTTTATGAGTGAATGTCTTATCTTGGGCGCGGTTGACGGTGCTGATGTAACAGTTATTCAACCAAAGTCTAGCGTAACCAACGGACTTAAAATTTCTTAAATTTTTGACCAACAATATCATCGATACCATTCATATTAATTTTGATGCCCAAACCATATGGGTGCTTAATTTTGTGCTTGCATTTGTGATGTTTGGCATTGCATTAGAGATATCGATAACTGATTTTAAGCGACTGTTGAAAAATCCCAAACCTATTTTAGTGGGTGTTTTTAGTCAGTTTTTGGCGCTGCCAGCAATTACTTTCTTACTTATTTTAGTAGTAGAGCCAACACCAAGTATTGCTTTGGGCATGATGATGGTAGCTGCATGTCCCGGTGGCAACATGTCTAATTTCATATCGCATTTAGCCAAAGGAAATACAGCCTTGTCGGTAAGTCTTACCGCAATCGCTACCTTATTAGCTATAGTAATGACCCCTTTCAATTTACAATTTTGGGGCGCTTTGTATGAGCCAACTGCTGAAATTTTAAAGGATGTTGCAATTTCTCCATGGGAAATGATAAAATTAGTTGCTTTGCTTTTGGGGGTGCCTTTACTATTAGGTATGTGGGTGAATCACCTCAAACCCGAACTAGCAAAACGATTGGCTAAAATATTGAAGATAGGCTCAATTGCATTTTTTATCGTATTAATCTTCATAGCCTTGTTTAATAATCGAGAGATTTTTATGAATTACATTTCTTATGTTTTTTGGATAGTTTTACTCCACAATATATTGGCTTTCACTACCGGATTCTCATTAGGTAAACTATTCAAATTAGCAAAAGATGATGTTAAAAGCATTACCATTGAAACTGGAATTCAAAATTCTGGTTTGGGATTGTTGCTGATTTTTACGTTTTTTGACGGCTTGGGCGGAATGGCATTACTAACCGCATTTTGGGCAGTCTGGCATTTAGTTTCAGGATTAATACTAGCGGGTCTTTGGGGAAATAATTCAGTAATTAAACAAAAATAGCATTGAAAAATCTGATCTATTATTTAGCAAAGAATTGGATGAAGCGCGGTCTTCACTTTTACTTTGGGAAAATTAAATCATACGGATTGGAAAATGTACCCAAAAATAAGCCGGTACTGTTTTTGCCAAATCATCAAAACGCACTTTTAGATGTGCTTTTAATTGGTGTTGATTGCACAAGAAAGCCTTGGTTTTTAACCCGTTCAGATGTTTTTAAAAGTAAAACACTTCGGGCCTTGTTTGAAATTTTTCAAATGATTCCGATTTATCGCATTCGCGATGGCCGTGATTCGTTAAAAAACAACCAAGCGATCTTTGACCGCTGTTCTGACTTACTGCGTGCTAACGAAGCCGTTATCATGTTTCCGGAAGGGAATCATAACCTACAAAGAAGAGTGCGGCCTTTAAGCAAAGGTTTTACACGTATTTTGTTCAATACCCTAGAGCAGACTCTTGATACTGATATTCAAATCGTACCGGTTGGCGTAAACTACGAAGATGCTGTTCGCTTTCCTGATAAAGTAACCGTGCATTTCGGCACACCGATTTCGGTAAAAGAGTGGTACAACCCTGATGATGAAAAGCTTTCTATTGAGCAAGTAAAGAAAGTGGTCTCTGACCAATTAAAAACGCTCACGACGCATATTGAAGATCTTACTTCTTATGATGCTAAAATTACCGAATTAAATGCAGTAGGCGCTGACTTTTTAAATCCGCAGGAAGTGAATCTGCTGCTTAAGAATAACATGGTGATAAGCGAGAAGAAGCCACAAAATAAGGGTGGTATTGTTTCTTCTATTTTCGATGGATTATTTACACTTATAAATGCCCCAGTAGTTTTACCATGGCGTTTGTTTTTCAAAAAAACAGTTAAAGAAGCTGAGTTTTTAGGGACACTCCGTTTTGCTTTTGCGCAACTTACATACCCTATTTACTATCTATTACTGTTTTTAGGTTTCACTTATTTTATGGGAGCCGCTATTGGCGGTGCCGTAGTGTTAGGACTTTTTGTTTTTAATGGGTTGTATGTGAGGTTTGGTTGAACTTCATAAATATATACAGACTTACCGATTTTGCCCTTAAGTCCGCATTACGTTTAGGTTTTGTTACCACACGTTTTTATTCCATTATATTCTCTCGGACTTCATTTATTTTCTTATCAATTCCTGAATAATATTGAAGTATGAAGATTCTATTAGTTTGGATTTTCCATAAATAAAGCAAGAGCTTATTTTTTTTATTTTCTTCAATTTTTAGAGGTAAATTAATTCCCGATATATTACCATTATCATCTACTTTAAAATTTGGTGCTATTTCCTCGTTGATTTCTTTGAAGTAGTTTTCCTGAAATTGCATTTCGGAATACTCTTCTTCTAATTTTCTCAAAGTGTTATAATCATATTCGTATAGAGATATAATTTTAAGTCTTAGAGAATCATTTTTGATTAATTCTAGCCCTTTAGACTTTAAGGTTTCATATCCTGCAACATTTTGAATAGAAACAAAATCACGTGTTAGGGCGGAATAATGAATCATTAACGAGTCAGGTTCTAGTTCCTTACCTGCGAATGCTTTTCTAAAATAATTACAAGCAGAAATACCCGCTTTATGTCCAGTTATGTTTAGTCTAATATCTTCTAAATCTTTTTCTAGCCCATTAGATATTTCTGTTAAGATTTTATTTTCAGAATTATCATTACGCCTGTTTTCGTTCCAATTATTTAATGCAAATGCTGATACAACTGCAATAAACATTGACAGAAATTCGAATCCGTATTTTTTCCAATTTTTAATTTTCATTGACTTCAAAATTGCTTTTTTAAATGTGTGGTAACACAAGCTATGAACAGTACGGGAGCAAACTCGCGTTTGCTTTCTGCCACGCATATAGCGAAATCTTTTTGTTTTGTTTTTTCTTTTATTGTTTAAAGCAAAATCCCAAAGATTTTGCGGACTTCATAAAAATACACAAACCTTTCGATTAAGCCCGCAGCCCGTATTTTTTATAGGTTGTGTTGGCAGTAGTTATTTATTTGAAAATGCCGTAAATGATAGAAATAATAATTAAAGTTAAAAAGTAAGAAAATATTCCTGTGAGTACGGAACCAATTGCTAAAAACATGGAAATTGTAGAATGCGCCTTATTCTTTTTTTGTGCAAAAAAAGAACTTAGACCATAAATTAGATAAAGTAGGTAAACCACATAAGTGTATTGTAGAAATAGTGATTTTATGTTTATCGTAAAAAATCTTTCTGCTAAGTGAACTACAGCGGTTAAAAAAGCGATAATTACCAAACCTGTACCTAGGTTATAAATAGTTAATATTGCAATTTCATATATGTTATACCGAGAATTGTAAAAAAAAATTTTAGTCCAAATTAAAATGAAAAGTCCAATAACCAAATTGGCATAAATTACGTTTTCATTTAACCATTCAGTAAATTTTTCAATTCCATATGATTTACTACCAATTTCTATATTTACGAATTTAAAAAAGGCGAAATCTGTATTTGTGAGGTTATTTATAATGATAAAGATGAAAGCAGAAAAAGTTAAATACAAGATTGGTTTTGTTAATCTACTTCTATTTACATCAATAAATTCCGCAATAATTTTTCCAGGTCGAATTATCAATTGTTTTAAAGAAAATAAATAGCCTTTTTCAAGATTCAGAAGACTCATAAGTTCCCTTAAGAGATAATTAAAGTCAATCTTTGGTATTTTATTGTTAATCATTTTCTTCAATTACTGCTAACAATTGGCTAAACGTAATAGTACATTTAGCCATTTTTCTTAAGTTCTCATCAGGTCCTTAAAGCGAACATATTTACATCATCCCCCCAAAGAAAATAGCATTCATCAACAATTTGTTGGTGCCATACCAAAAGGCTCTAAAGTTGGTATTGTCGGTAAAAACAATAACTCGGCCTTTGCCCATACGCTTTACTTTAAAAGGCACGGTGTTTTTGATGAGCTCTTGATTTTCCTCTGAAATATAACCGCTTAACAATGGGTTTGAAGTATATTGAATAGGGTTGTTGTAGCTGTTCTTGTCGGCTTCGATGTAGATGTTTGAATTTCTGAACATTGCCAAATTCGTATTCTTATAACCATAATTGATAGGGTGCGAACGGTCTAATTTAGTCTGGAATATTGCTCCACCAGTAACTTGCGCTCCTAAGAAGTCCCCCTTTTTATCAAAAGGAATATTTTTGGCTACCAAAGTGTCTTTTCTGAATTTGAGTTTCATCATTTCACTTTTGTTAAACCATTCTGCAGCACTACGATAACCGATTAATGTACCACCGCCTTTTACCCAGTCTTTAAGTTTGTCAGCATTCTTTTTGTTTTGAACACTACCGTAGGGCGTTGTAACTATGATATCAGTATAGGAACTTAAATCAACTCTGTTGAAATAAGCCATATCAATTTTAGTCAGCTGTATATTATAACGGGTATCAAACAAATGCCAGATTTCACCTGCATCATAAGATCGAATGCCTTCACCTACTAAAATTGCGATTTTTTGCTTTTTGATTGGGTCGAAATCATTACTGCCTAAATCAATGCCTTTGGTGAGTCCGGTGCCTACGGCGGTGATTTGTATTTTACTTTCTTTGGCAACTTCGGCTAAAAAAGAGTGTAGTTCGGTAGCATCTAAATCTTGATTCTGCACAGGAACCATAATGGTACCATAATCATACGATTTGCCTTCTACAGAAAAAGGTGATTTTGCAACTTTCGCACGTAGCCCTTTTTCAACGATAGCATTTAATGCTTTGGGGGTGTAATATTCATTCCATTCAAAAAGGTAGGCGTAGTTACTTTTGCTACTTACACCACCCGTTAAAGGTTTGAAATCTGTAATTTCTGGGCCAGCATTTGTTAATGAACTTAATTCTGCATAATCAACATTAAAGGCTAGTGGAAATGTCCATGCAGAAACATCATAAAACAAACTGTCTGTAAACGTAGTACGCTTTTCGAACATCCCTTTTATGAGACGATGGTTCTTTTGGTTCATAGGTACTACGTAGCTATTCCCTTTTTTGTATGCTTTTCCAGAAATGGTTGCATCGCTTGCCAGTTCATGGAATTTGATTTTATGGCGATTTAATATTTCCGCTAAATGCCAGGATTTTGCTCCGTCTTTGCTATCACCGAAAACAATAGCTTTTGTTTTACTTCGGGCTGCTTCGTTACGAGCATCCTTATAAAATTGACGTTGGTAATTTAAAATTTTAGCACGCATATTCGTTGCTGCTTCGATGGTAGAGAGCGCTGTAGTGAATTGATTTCTTATGGTGAAAGGGAAAGTCAATAATCCGTTTTCACTTTCTTGTATGTGACCTCTAGAGCTTCCTTGTTCAAAGAGAATACCAATGCTTCCGTTTACATCAGGAAAGGTTGATCCTTTTCCGTAGTAATAATCGTCATAGTTTTCTTCAGAATAATAAAGCGATCCTATTTTGTCTAAAGCTTTTGCATGATAGCTTCCGATTTCAGCCGTTAATTCTTGATTTATTTTCGGAGTCAATGGGTGTACACGTGTAGGTTCTCCTGGTTGAAAGAAAAAGGTAGAATTCGTGCCCATTTCATGGTGATCAGTTAATATATTCGGCATCCATTTATGGAAACTCTCAATACGCGCTCTACTCTCAGGAAGTTGAACTGGCAACCAATCACGATTCATATCAAACCAATAATGGTTGGTACGACCACCTGGCCATACTTCATGATATTCACGATCATTATTATCAGCTGTCAAGTTTTGAGCTCTATTGGTGTTTGCCCAATAGGCAAAACGCTGCAATCCGTCAGGGTTAAAAGAAGGGTCCATTAAAATGACCATACTAGAAAGTAATTCTTCAATTTCAGCGCCCTCAGCTGCTGCCAAATAATAGGCGTATGCTAAACCAGCATTCGCACCACTAGGTTCGTTACCATGAATGGAGAAACCTTGATAGACTACTATAGGCATATCGGCAACTGTCGCAGAACTACTTCCGTTTTCAGTTAATGCCACGTGATTTTTTCGAATCTCTTCAAGATTTTGATGGTTCTTCGGAGTTGTAACGGTAAGCAGTAATATGGGTCTTCCTTCAAAAGTGGAACCTCTATTTTCAATGGAGATTCTATCAGACGCTTTTGCCAAAGTCTGCATGTAAAACATGAGTTTGTCATGGGTGACATGCCATTCGCCCACTTCATGACCAATCACCTCTTTAGGGGTGGGAATGTCTTTGTTATAGGTGATGTCTTGAGGTAAATAGTAATTAAGATCTAAGTTCTCTTGAGCGGTTAGATTTTGAAGTGCCACCAAAGCGGCTAAAAGGAGTATTGTTTTTTTCATATTGATATAATTGGTCTCTCTGTAAATTTAACTAAACGAAAGGATTGTATCAAAAAAAAAGCCCTTCATTACGAAGGGCTTTTTAATTAATATTTTAGAGCTCAAATTCTAGATGTCGTCAAAATCAACATCAGTAAAATTTTCAACGCTTTTTTCTTCTGCTTCTTCAGCTACGATTGGCTCTTCAGCGTCTTCTTCTTTCTTAAAGTCTTTTTGGTGTCTTTCAGAAATAACCTCTTGTCCTTTTTCGTCAATGATGAAATCCATCATTTCAATGACATTTTCTTTAAAAGCATCGAAGTCTTCTTTATAAAGATAGATTTTGTGCTTCTTGTAATGAAAAGAACCATCATCATGCGTAAACTTCTTACTCTCGGTGATTGTCAAGTAATAGTCTCCAGCTTTTGTGCTGCGAACATCAAAAAAATATGTTCTCCTTCCTGCGCGTAATACTTTAGAATGAATCTCCTCTTGATCCATCGGTTCTCTGTCGGCCATCTTGTTAGTGTCTTGGTTAGTTGAATTGTTTTGTTCTACCAAAAATGAAAAAAAAATGCTAAAACACCAACAATTTACTAATTTTCTTTATGTGATAGTTGATTCTCATACAGCTCTTTATAGTATCCGTCTGTAGTGTTTAGTGTGTCGTGCGTGCCTTCTTGAAGTAATTCGCCATCTTCTAAAACAAGTATTTTATTTGCATTTTTTGCTGATGATACACGATGACTTACTATTAATGTTGTTCGATCATGCGAAGCTTTTTTGAGATTTTTTAAGATCTCTTCTTCCGTTTCTGTGTCCACAGCAGAAAGACAGTCATCAAAAGCATATATCTTAGGGTCTTTCAATAATGCTCTGGCAATTGATACACGTTGCTTTTGTCCACCACTAAGCGTAATACCTCTTTCACCAAGTACGGTCTCATATTGCTTGGTGAAGTCCATAATATTATCATGAACTACTGCATTTTTTGCAACGGTTATAACTTCTTCTTCAGTAGCATCATGCTTGCCAAAACGGATGTTATTTTTTATGGAATCGGAAAATAGGAAGGCATCTTGAGGAACAGCGCCAATCGACTTACGCAGATTCGTTAAATTGAGTTTTTTAATAGGAACATCATCGATTAATATTTCACCAGATGTTACATCATACAAACGCGCGATTAAATCTAAAATAGTGGACTTACCAGAACCTGTTTTTCCTAAAATCGCAACAGTTTCACCTTCATTGATCACAAACGAAATATTCTTAAGCGCAGTAATTTCAGTATCCTCATAAGTGAACGTTACATTTTTGAATTCTATTTTACCTTCGATCGGAGAAATAGTTTCCACATGATTTTCAATTTCAGGTGTTTGCTTTAAAAACTCGTTGATTCTTTTTTGTGATGCTTCTGCTCTTTGAACAATAGATGTTAGCCAGCCTACAATTGCTACAGGCCAAGTAAGCATATTGACATAAATAATAAACTCAGCAATCACTCCGATTGATTTAATTTCACCGCTAATGAATTGCTTCCCGCCAATATATATTACCAAAATGTTACTCATGCCAATTAAGAGTACCATCAATGGAAAAAACCAAGCGTTTACTTTTGCCAAACGAATACTTTTGTTTTTTCCGTCAATAGCTAAAGCTTCAAGTTCTTCGTTTGTTTTTGGTTCTAAGGCATAGGCTTTTATAACAGAAACGCCTGAGAACATCTCTTGAGTGAAAGTTGATAAAGTGGATAAATATTCTTGAACAACGGTACTTCTTTTATGAATGATTTTACTAATCTGATATACAAGAACAGATAAAATAGGAAGCGGTAATAAAGTGTAAGCTGCCAAAGTAGGAGCCTTTATAAACATTAATGGGATAAGGCAACTAAATAGTGTTAGTGCATTAATGCCATACATTATAGCAGGGCCAGCATACAATCGAACTTGATTAATGTCCTCACTAATTCTGTTCATGAGATCTCCAGTTCTATTTTTTTTATAAAAGTTTAGACTTAAAAATTGATAATGGTCAAAAACCTCATTTTTCAAATCGAATTCTATATATCGAGATACATTAATAATGGTCTGACGCATTAAGAATGTAAAAAGACCCGCCATTAATGCAGAACCTACAATAATAAATATATAGGTTAAAAGCTCGTCGGTTGCATCTGCTTTTGATAGATCATTAGCAAAATAATGCTCAACAGTTTCTATCGATTTTTTAACATAAGAAGGCATCACCAATGAGAAAATTCTAGCGATTATAGTAATTACTATACCCGATAGGAGTTTTAACCAATATTTTTTAAAGTATTTATTAAGGTGTTTGAGTTCCTTCATTGGGTTAGAAAGCAATCTATTGTTAGCAGTAGTTTGAGATTGTCAAAGATAAGTCTTTGACGTAAAACCAAATGTTATAAAATACTTAATGAACGCGATAATAAAAAAAGATTAAAAGTGGTCAACTTAATAACATTGAGGTAATGTACTATTTAAAATAGATTAGTACTTTTGCTGGTTCAAATTAACCCCATTTTATTTAAAAGTTCTTTAACATGTTAACAAGAAGGCATATCAGAGTCAAGGTGATGCAATGTATTTATGCATTGATTCAATCAAAAGACGGTTCTTTAGAAAAACAAGAAGTATTTCTAAAAGATAGTATTGAGAATATGTATACTTTATACTTGTTGATGTTAAGTTTATTGGGTGAATTACATAGCCATGCTAGTAGCCAAGTAGCCCTTTCTACCAAAAAATACTTAGAGAACGCTTCCGATAGTTATCCGAATAAAGAGAAGTTTTTGAAAAACAAATTGTTGTTGCAAATTGTAAACAACAGAACGTTGAAAGAAGAGCTTGCCCATCGTAAATTGAACAACTGGTACTTAAATGAAGAATATGTAAAGTTGATTTACAAGGAAATCATTGATAGTGATGCCTATGTAAATTATATGCAGACCCAAACCAGTACCTATGATGAAGATCGACAATTGATCAAACTGTTGTTTGAAAAGATCATTGCTCCTAATGAGAAAATCTATGATTATTTTGAGGATGATAAACTTACGTGGGTAGATGATATACCTCTTGTAAATACTTTTATATTAAAGCAACTTAAAAAGGTTAAGGAAGATCAAGATGAATCATTTTTCTTGCCAAAGCTTTTAAAGGATGATGCAGATATGCAATATGCACGTCAATTGTTATCTAAGACCTTATTGAAAAATGAGGAATGGGAAAAAGAGATTGAAGGCAAAACTCCGAATTGGGATAAAGATCGAATTGCAGGAATAGATTCTATTCTTTTGAAAATGGCAATTTGTGAATTATTAAACTTTCCTTCAATTCCAGAAAAAGTTACAATTAATGAGTTTTTAGAAATTGCAAAGGAATATTCTACGCCTAAAAGCAGCATTTTTATTAACGGAATTCTAGACAAATTGGTTAAAGAATACCGTGTTGAAGGAAAACTTAACAAAATGGGCAGAGGGCTACTGTAGGCTTTTCTTGAACAATTGAGCCTTGTGAGCTAATGTGTTTCTAGTGGCTCATCGGTAAACGGTAATTGAAAAAAGTCGATGTAAAATAGACTACAAGTTAATTTTTACCGTTATTTTATAATATTTATCTAATTTTACAACAAATTAAAATTCAATACGATGAAAAGAGTTATTTTATGTTTAGGGGTTTTGACCCTTTTCGCTTTTGTTTCCTGTAAGGAAAACGCTTCTAGTAAAATCAATAGTGAGAACGTAGCTGTAGCAGCTGTAAGAGATGAAGCAGCTAAACAAGTGCCTATCATGACCTTTGAGAAAACAGAGCATGATTTCGGTACTATCGAACAAAGTACACCACAAGAAACTGTATTTAAGTTTACGAATACTGGTAACGGACCATTAATTATTACAAGTGCAACAAGTAGTTGTGGTTGTACGGTACCAAACCCACCAAAAGAGCCTATTGCTCCAGGTGAAACAAATCAAATAGTTGTTAAGTTTAACGGTGCTGGTCAAAACCAGGTTACGAAAGCAATAACAGTTAAAGCTAATACTGCTAAAGGTTCTGAAGTTATTAGAATCAAAGCATTTGTTAACCCTAAGGGTGCTGCTCCACTTGGACCAACCAAGTAAGCTTAATTAATTTAGAACATTAATTTTTATGGAAGGATTAGGTCAATGGCCGTTTATGATTGCCATTTTTGTGGTATTCTTTGTTTTTATGATTTTGCCACAAAGAAAGCGTCAAAGAGAAGAGAAAAAGTTCGGTGAGGGCTTAAAACGAGGAGATAAAGTAATAACTAAAAGCGGACTTCACGGAAAGGTTTTTGAGTTGAATGACAAAGATAATTCTTGTGTTATTGAGACCATGGCCGGAAAATTGAAGTTTGATCGAAGTGCTTTGTC
>CALLIG010000191.1 GCA_938009735.1 uncultured Flavobacteriaceae bacterium | reverse complement strand
ACAACCGTCATAGTTTCCGCCGTTAGGAACACGATCTATATGTGAGCCAAAAGAAATGGGTTTTAAGGATGATTTTTTACCTGCTCGCTTACCAATAATATTTCCAGCAAAATCAATATGGACGTCCAATCCTAAATCGGTCAACTTTTTTATCACCCATTGTTGTGCAGCAATATCTGCATCACTAAAAGCAACTCGTTCGGTTTCTCCGTTTTCTTGTAGTCCAAATTCGGCTAATTCGATAATGCGTTTTTCGAGACGGTCTTGATTGACTTCAGGTTTTTGCGCTAAAATTGTGGTACATCCAAGGAAAATAAAAATAGTAAATAAGCGAAAAGGCATGATGTTTTAATTTAGCCTTGAATGTATGAAAATATTCCATTAGAATTATTCCTTTACAGATACGAATATGTCAACCTCTGCATCAGACGGGTTTTGCGCCCTTTCGCCATATACTTCAAAGTCTGCCGTGTACAATCGATTTAGATCAGTATTCCATATCTCTGACCAAGTATTATAAACCGCACCTTTTGTAGCATCTCCTTTGGAGAGAAATTGCGCAAAAGTTCCACCTTCAAATGATTGACCAACCATGCCATCAGGAATCGTGTTCAAAGAACTTACTTTACAACCTAAGATGGTGTCATAGGGTTTGGTATGGTCACTTTCATAGTTTGTGTATATCGAAAGAATCTCTTCACTTATTTTATTAGGGATTTTTTGCAAAATACCTTCAGACATAAATTTTGCCCATAGTTGGCCAATGTCTTGAGCAGTTTGATTGTTTTCGTTTGAGGTTCTTATAGAAATTCCGATGATTTGAAAAGATTCAATTTTAGTTGTTTGCATGATTGTATTTTTTATGATTTGAGGTAAAGATAGATTGGGGTGCTGACGAAATATGTCAGGGGTGTAAAATTGGTTAGAAATAAAATATGAATCAATTCTTTTTAATGTATTTTGTCCAGTAGTGATTGATAATTCCCACCCAAAAATCACTCCATTCTAATTAAGCAATCTACAATTAGCAACGAATTCTAGATCATCCACAACGAATTCTAAAAGCTGCCCATCTCCACGACCCTTCCCCTTTAGATTTGAGAAAAATTAACGATAATCTAAAACTATACTTATGAAACTATGCTTCACTTTTTTAATGTTCGCGATACTCTTCACGGGTTTTGCTCAAGACAATGACAGTCCGTATTTAATGATATCTACAAAAGATGCTGTAATTCCTTTAAAGTCTTCAAAGACGGCTGTTCAGATTTCAGGAACTATTGCTCAAGTTCGTGTTACCCAAACATATCAAAACAAAGGAAAGCAGGCTATAGAGGCTAAATATGTATTTCCGCTTTCAACGCAAGCGGCGGTTCATAAAATGCAAATGACAATCGGCGATCGCATTGTAAATGCGAAGATATTTGAAAGGGAAAAAGCAAGGAAAGTATATCAAACTGCTTTGGCAGAAGGCAAACGAGCTGCTAAACTAGATCAAGATAGACCCAATGTATTTCAAATGAATGTGGGTAACATCATGCCTGAAGATGAAATCGCCATCGATATTTATTATACCGAATTATTAGTGCCTGTGAATGGGGAATATCAGTTTGTTGCTCCGGCGGTAGTCGGACCTCGATTTACTGGTGAAAGTTCAGAGCGTACAGAAAGCTTTAATATGCCGTATACAGCAAAGGGAATTTCAGACAGCTTTGATTTCGATATGACGTTGACCTTAAATGCAGGAATGATTATAAAAAACATCACAAGTAGCAGTCATAAAGTGAATGTCAATTATCCTGATGTGAAGACGGCTGAAATCTTTTTATCTAATAGCAATGAGAATCCATCCAACAGAGATTTTATCTTGAATTATAACCTTCGAGGGAATAAAATACAATCAGGTTTACTTTTATATGAAGGAGAAGAGGAGAATTTCTTTACGTATCAAATGGAGCCGACGAAGCGAATTGCTTTGGAAGACATTCCGGCAAGAGAATATCTTTTTATTGTAGATGTTTCGGGTTCTATGAACGGTTATCCACTAGAAGTTTCTAAAGAACTCATGCGAAACTTGCTTTGTGATTTAAGAGCAACAGATACTTTCAACGTGCAATTATTCGCTTCGAGTTCTACAGTTTTCAGTCCGACACCGTTAGAAACCAATCAACAGAATATTGAAGAGGCAATTCGCTTTCTTTCGGAAGGTCAAGGTGGAGGAGGCACACAGTTGCTAAGGGCACTTCATGAAGCTTATAAACTGCCCAGAAAAAATATTGGTAGTGCGAGATCAATGGTAATTATTACCGATGGTTATGTAAGTGTTGAAAAAGAAGCTTTTGAATTGATTAGAAATAATCTCGACCAAGCGAATGTATTCACTTTTGGCATTGGCTCTAGTGTGAATCGATATCTCATTGAGGGCATGGCTAAAGTTTCAAATAGTGAATCTTTTATAGCTACATCGAAGGTTGAAGCTCTAGAAGTTGCTAAAAATTTTAAAGAATACATATCGACTCCGTTATTGACTCAGGTGAAAATCGAAACAGAGGGATTTGATGTTTACGATATGGAGCCAAGTAGTATCTCGGATGTTTTTGCTGCAAGACCCGTTATCGTTTATGGTAAATATAGAGGTAAAGCAAAAGGCAAATTGATAGTTACGGGTTATCAAGGTGAGAAAAAATTTAGACAAGAATTTAAGGTCTCACAAGGCCATTTGAGTAGATCGAATAAAGCACTACGCTATTTATGGGCGCGAAAGAAGATTGCTGAATTAGACGACTATAAAAAGCTTTTTAATGAAGATGTAAAAAATAGCGTGATTGCCTTAGGGCTGAAATATAGCTTGGCTACCAATTACACGTCGTTTGTTGCGGTTGATGAATCTGTAATAAATAAAGGAGGTGCCTTAAAAACGGTAAAGCAACCCTTACCAATGCCTCAAAACGTGAATAATTCTGCTGTAGGTGCTGCTGCAGAGGTTCAAGAAAAAACAAGGTATAAAGTATCTTATAAAGTCATGTATGAAGAAGGATTGATAAAGTCTGATAAAAGAAAAGTCACTATGGGCTTTAAGGCGATCTATTCAAAATTGATTCTTAGACTTTTAAAAAAATATGACGGCATACGGATATCTTTCAATGCAAAAGGTAAAATCATAAGTGTAGAAAAATGCGAAAACGGCAAATGGACTTTCGATGAAACCATGCTAAAAGAATTCCAAGCATTTTCTAACAAGACTATTCAAATAGATAAAAAAATGACCTTGACCCTGAAAAAATAGAACACCTAGTTTTTGGTTGGTTTGTTGACTCCTTTTTTGAGGGAAGGAAGCCTGTAAGCATCGTAAGATCTTGCAGGTTTTTCTTTTTTAATCCATCGAAAAAGTAAAAATTAAATTTCAAAATGAACCTATTTTCAACGAATTCTAGTTTAAGTGCTACGAATACTAGAACGCTCCAAATAAAGCTTGAAGTCTGCTGTAGTTTAGAGGTATAGATACAATACAACTAAAAACAAATATCATGAAAAACATCATTCTTTTAGCTTTCACATTTACTCTTTATGTTACAAACGCACAAGATTTTAGCACCACCGAAAAGTACACCTTGATGAATGAGCGTTCAATCGGTCAAGAAGAAGAAGGTCTTGCGCAGATTGACTTAGTATCATCTGAAGACAGCTCTAAAACAATAGCAATAGTAGATATTACAGAGTTAGAATTATTAGAAAATATACGTGTAACGGTACTCTCAGAACCTAATCTTGAAGACATTAATGAAATTGTAAAGGTTGAATTGGAATATTTGGCTTGCTGCGTAAGTACTGACACCTATTACTTTTTGGTAACTAAAGAAAATGATTTTATCGCCTTACCACGAATTGAAAACGTGTATTGTGATGCTCCGCAAATAGATACGCATTACGTTTTTCCGAATCAAACATATGGTCAAGAAGGTAAAATTCTAAAAGCTGAATTACAATACACAGAAACATATACAATTAGAGACATCGAAGTGCTGCAAAGCTTTGTTTGGAACGATGATGACTTTGATTATCAAGATGCTATAACAGCAATTAATTATTAACCCTTTAAATTAAATAAAATGAAAAATTTGAAAAAAAGTGCCCTAGTCCTATGTTTATTTGCATTCGCAACAATGTTTGGTCAAACAGAGCCAGAAGTACATTTTGAAACGAACTCTGATTCAACGCTAGTTGATGAAATATCTTATGAATACCTTTTGGCGCATAGAGTTCATTTACGTGAGAATCCATCTTTAAAATCTAAAAGATTGACTGTTTTAAATATAGGCTCTAAACTGTCTTTATGGGATAAAAGTGAGAATTATGAAGTGCTTAACGGAATTAAAAGTCATTGGTATAAAGCTCGAATTGGAAAAGCCGAAGGTTGGGTTTGGGGAGGAATGATTGCCCAAAAAACATTTGGTAGCGAAGCAAACTATGATGTAAAATTCGTTTACGGTTATGAAAGTATCAAAGTAAATGAAGAAGGTGTTTTAGAAAAAAATCATCAGTTAAGAGCTTATAAGAATGGCAGACAGATTGATAAGATTGTTTTTGAAGGATATGAAGCTATTCCGTTAGAAATTAAAAATATTGGAAACAAAGGTTTATTCAATGTAGAAGATATTTTAACGGTTCAAATTCCAAATGCTGAAAAAGGAAACCCTCTAGGTCAGTTATTTATCTTTTGGAACAATCAGAAATTTACGAATGTGGCAAGTTTAATTGACTATGCAGATTCTTCATATGCTAAAAGCGAGTCTTTCGTATTTCCTTCAGATATGGAAGGTTTAAAAAGCACCATTGTTTTAGAAACGACAATCACAGATTATGCTAAGATCATTGATAGTGTATTGACGAACGGAGCTAAAAAATTGGTTGTTAGTTTTTATACTTGGAATGGTCATAGCTTATCTCAAAAAGAGGCCTTGCCTCCAATTTCAAAAGATTTAGTAATCAACACGAATGAATAAAAATATCATGAAGCAGCTTATTGTTTTAATATCATTTTTAGTGTTAGTTGTAGGTTGCAAGAAGCCATTTTCGCAAACTTCGGAAATGGCTCTTGCCTTGCCTACTAAAGTGAGTACAACAATTTCAATTGTTTTTATAGCAGGTTTTGACGAAGGAGACAATACCTATTATGCAAATGCAAAAAATTATTTTGAAGGAAAAAAAATTAGAGTAGTAGATAACTTATTTTCTCTAGAAGAGATTATAAGGTATATCAACCAAGAAAATACAAAGCATGTGAATTTTGATGAAATACATATTGTTAGCCATAGTAATGCTTGGTTAGGAATGTCATTGAAAACAAGTAAAAATGGAAAACGCATTACCATAAAAACATTACAAAACGCTAGTCAACAAGATAATAGTCTCGAATTACAAAAGGGTATTACCAATGACACAAAAATCATTTTTCATTCTTGTGGTCTAGGAGAAAATAAAGCTTTGCTCAATGAGTTAAAGAACTCATTTACCACAGAACAGAAACCTACAGTTTACGCCTCATCATTCTTCAATGTCTTTGGCGGAAAATTTGCAGGTCATTATTTGGCGAAACCTTATTATGGATATTATCCAACTGCTGAATCACCGGGGCCGGCTCAACTATCAAAGGAATTTAAACTTGCGTACCCTGAATCAGAAATTAATTGGTTTACTGCTTTAAAAACCAGACGCGAGTCTTCTTTAGGTGAAGCATATAGTTTCAAATTTAATATTCCTGTAGCGTGGGAGTTTACTTTTGATAATGTTGTAGATATTCCGAAGCTTGAGGATAGCGAAGCTATTATGGATTGGATTTCAGAATCACCAGAGATGGCTAAAGTACTTTTTGAACTTAATATTCCTATAGAAAAATACCGTTGGAGAAGTAAAATTCAAGGAAATAAATTAGTGATAAAAGGAAAAACCACGGTGTTATGTGTATTGGCACCTATTTTGCAGCAACATGATTCTAACGAGTACCGCAATGTGCGGTTAGATGACCGTTCTCTTTATCAAATATTATAGCGCTAATTTCGTTACTTAAATACCTAAAAACCATAACCTTTTTTGAAATCGTATTTTAAATATTTGCTTCTTTTATTGTTTTTCGTAACAACGAAACATCTAAGTGCGCAAAACAGCCAACTACGCTCGTACACTATTGAAGACGGTTTACCACAATCGCAGGTGTATGATATGGTTCAAGATCATATGGGTTATTTATGGTTAGGAACTCAAGGTGGCGGACTGGCCAATTTTGATGGAAATAATTTCGAGGTCTTTAATGAAAGTGATGGTCTACCATCCAACTATATTCATGCTTTGTATGTTTCAAATGACTCCCTATTTATAGGAAGTAAAAAAGGACTTTCGATAAAGGTAAAGAACAGCTTTGTAAATTTTGAATCTCCGCAAATACAGCAGTTTTATCCCTCGAAAGAGAGCATGTATGTAGCGACAACAAAAGGAGTGTATGTTTTTTCTAAGGATAAGAAATTAAAGAAGATAATAATTAACCCGGAAATCGATTTAAGTATCATCAATGCTATTATGTTTGATGGTAGTTATTATTGGTTGGCCACTAATAACGGACTTTGGAGACTAAAAGCGATTAGTGATGGTGTTAATGAAATGACGAAGTTTGAAACAAATAATTTCACTTCTGTTCTTTTTCACAAGGATAAGATTATTGCTGCAACTTACGATGATGGAATTTTCATAATCGACAGTAAAGATCCTACAGATAAATTTTTGGTACCCGAACCTCCACGTATTAATTCGATGTCCATTCAAAACGAAAATGAACTTTGGATTGCTACCGATAATGACGGAATTACAGTTGTCGAAACAGAGAAATTCGCTGAGATTAAACGATTACGAACTTCAAGCGGACTAGCAGCACCTCATATCAGAAAAGTCATAAGTGATGACCGAAATAATCTTTGGATTGCTACCTCTGGCGGTGGTTTCTATAAATATTTTGAAAATAATTTTAAGCATTATGACAAAAGAACTGGCTTAAAAGGAAATCGCATTTATGCTGTTCATAGTGCAAATGATGGGGTATGGATATCAAGCTCAGAATCAGGTTTGACAAAATTAGATTCTTTAGGTATTCATCCAATAAATAATGAAAATCC
>CALLIG010000190.1 GCA_938009735.1 uncultured Flavobacteriaceae bacterium | reverse complement strand
AGAAATACTTTCAGAAATGAAAAGCGATTTAAAAGGCACCGTGAAATTTATTTTTCAACCCGCAGAAGAGGGCGCACCTAAAGGAGAAGAAGGTGGGGCTTATTTAATGACAAAAGAAGGTGTACTTGAAAACCCGAAAGTGGATGTCATTTTTGGGCTACATATGGATGCTTTAACCGAAGTTGGAAAAATTACCTATAGACCAGCTGGCATTATGGCAAGCGTTAATGACATGAAAATTACCGTTAAAGGAAAGCCAGCGCATGGCTCATCTCCATGGATGGGCATTGACCCAATAGTGGTTTCTGCTCAAATTATTACTAGCCTACAAACCATTGTAAGTCGTAATGTTGCATTGACTGATAATGCTGCAGTTGTCACAATAGGTGCCATCAATGGCGGGAATCGAAGTAATGTCATACCAGAGCAAGTAGAAATGTTAGGTACAATTAGAACCTTTACAGATGAAGACGAAGCTTTTGTACTTAAAAGAATAAAAGAAATTGTAGAATTTACAGCAAAAGCTGCTGGAGCAACTGTTACAGTAGAGCTACCTTATTCTATACGTTTTCCAGTAACCTTCAACAATGAAAAGTTAACAGAAATGATGTTGCCAACTTTAGAAAAATCTGCTGGAAAGGAGAATGTCACTCTGATTCCTGCCATTACAGGAGCAGAAGATTTTTCATTCTTCGCTCAAAAAGTACCAGGACTTTATTTTTTCGTTGGTGCTATGACCAAAGGCAGAGATCTAGAAACCGTCGGAGACCATCATACGCCACAATTCCTAATGGACGATAACGCTTTCAAGACAGGTGTCAATGCCTTGAGTAATTTGGTCTTTGATTATATGGAGTTGAACACCCAATAAATAATATAGGTCATTTAATGTAATATAAAAAAGAAGCTATCGTGCTTGTAGCAAATATTAATAATCAAACTTAAAGCACGCAATTAATTATGCACAAATACGTTGGCACTAATTAAGAAAACTAAATTGGAAATTAGAGAAATACATAGAAATGATTATACCATTTCAACTGATAAGGATAAATTAGATATTTTGAGCATTCATAAATTCCTTGCAAACGAGACTGATTGGGCTAAGGGAATTCCAATCAATACTTTGAAAACATCAATTGAAAACTCTTTGAATTTTGGGCTTTATTGCGAAAACAAGCAAATTGGCTTTGCTAGAATAATTTCAGACTATTCAACGATTGCTTATTTAGGAGATGTTTATTTACTAAAAGAATATAGAGGAAAGGGATTAAGTAAATGGCTGATAGGCGAAATAATGAAACACCCAAATCTTCAGGGTTTAAGACGTTGGATTTTATTAACGGATACCGCTGAATGGCTTTATGAAAAGTTTGGCTTTACGGAAATACCAAATCCTGAATTTTATATGGAAAAGCATAACCCGAATGTATATAATTGAATGTATAAAAATAAGGTATAAAAAAATACAGGACGTTTGTGTTAAACCAAAAGGTCAATGGATATTAAAAAGCCTATTAAATATAAAAGCCAAATATTTATACTTAGCTAAGTAATAAACCGAAACGAAAGTACTTATGACTTACTCTATGTTTCTTATAATTAGTAATGTAACAAATCAAAATAAACCAAAAATGAGCAAAAGTATAGTGCTGCTATTATTACTCACAATTGGATTAATATCCTGTAAAAGCTCGGAAAAAGAAATTAACAGAGTTGAAATTGCTAAACAATATTTTAATGTTCTAGACAATTCGGACTACTCTAAAATGTCTGACTGGTTTGCTGATAGCTTAACTATAATTGAAGGGGAATACAAACAAACATATTCCAAAAACGATTATCAGGAGTTTTTAAAATGGGATGCTGTTTTTGCTCCTAAATATGAAATACTTGAAATTAGTCAAAGTAACGGAATTGTAAAAGCGAAAATTTCAAAGATGGACAAGAGAATCTCTTTTCTTCACGAAGAACCATTTATAACAAATCAAATTATAAAATTTAAAAAAGACAAAATTATTAGTATAGAAATTGAATACATGGATTTTAATGAAGTGACTTGGGAAAGGAATAGAAACGGACTTTTAAGTTGGATTGATGAAACTTACCCTGCATTAAATGGATTTATAAATGACCAAACAGAATCCGGAGGAATAAAATTTTTAAAAGCAATTGAATTGTATAAAAATAACGCCAAATGATACGTTACTTAGTGCGAGCAATCAATTAATAATTCGATAAGCTTATATTGTCAAACTCTAATCATATTCAAATCAAATCCAAATAAGGCTTCTGTTTAAAACCAACCTTTGATTATGGTATCTTTGTAGCATGCAAAAAGAGATTGACAATTTAAAACAACAGGCTAAAGAAAAGCATAAAGAAAACAAAAAGTTTTTAGACCGCTTAAAACAAAAACCGCCCAAAAAATTGGATGTAATGATGCAGGAATTGCATACAAAAACTTTTAATGAGGTGGATTGTATGGAATGTGCTAATTGTTGTAAAACAACTTCGCCAATTGTAACGGATAAGGATACGGAACGAATTTCTAGGCATTTAAAAATGAAGTCCCAAGCATTTGAAGAACAATATTTACGCGTGGATGAAGATGGTGATCGTGTGTTTAAAAGTGCTCCATGTGAATTTTTAGCAGCAGATAATTACTGTTTAATTTATGATGTACGCCCAAGAGCTTGCTCGGATTACCCACATACAAATAGGAAAAAGTTTCATCAATTAAATACGGTAACTCTAGAAAACACAGCTATCTGTCCAGCTACATTTAGAATTATAGAAAAATTAAAAAGTAAGTTAATAATACCTCCTAAAGCTCAGAGAACAGAGCGCTAGTTTGATACCTTATTAGGGAATTGTCTTGGGTTAACTCACTAAGCATTTGAAATGAAAATAGCTGCCAATATTCAAAGGCAAGACTCTGAGTATTTAAATCTTGATTATCAAGAAAAGTATTTTTTATCCATCCAAAAAGTGCCAAAAGGAATTATAGAGCATAACAATACTATAGCTAGCTTTTTTATAGACCATTTAAACTCCACTTTAAGGAAAATGGCAAAGGCTACATAAGCTAGGAACAAAGCTCCGTGTCCCATTCCAATAATTTTATTGGGCATAGGCGATGCAAAAAAATACTTTAAAGGCATAGTGATAAAAAGAATCACTAGAAAAGAAACCCCTTCTAGAAGGCTTAGTAAGCGGAATTTTTTAATCATAAATGCAAAGATAGTAACTAATATTTAATAAATCTTTTGATAACAGTTTTTGCATTTGTCTTTACGCTAATAAAATAGATACCTGAATTCAATTCATGTAACGAAATTTTCTTGTTTAGTTCATTGTTCACTTCTTTTTCCAAAACTTGATTACCTAAACCATCGTGAATATATAAAGTTCCTGTAGTGTTTTTTGTAAATTCGATATTAATGACTTCT
>CALLIG010000189.1 GCA_938009735.1 uncultured Flavobacteriaceae bacterium | reverse complement strand
AAATATATCGCAATTGCACCGATTAAAAGAATCAACCAATCTTTTGGGGACGTTTTTGTTTTTTCGACGGTTTCATCATCGTCTCCATTAAATGAATTGAGAAGGAAGACAGCCAATGCAGCTAAGAAAATAACACACTCCATCGTACTAAGTGTCAGATCTTGCAATGCAAAGTAGAGTAGAAATGCCGACCCAAACAACATGGGTATATCCGTATTCATTACATCATAGTCTATTTTTATACCCTTTCCATAGACAGCCGCAGCACCCAAAACAAGCAATATGTTAGTAATGTTAGAGCCAACAGCACCACCAATCACCATTTCAGATGACCCATTGAATACAGATGCTATTGATGTAGCAAGTTCGGGTAGTGATGTTCCAAATGCTACTATCGTAACGCCAATGATAAATGACGGTATACCCATTGCCAGTCCTACTCTTTCTGCAGAATCTACAAATTTGTCTGATGCAATAAGCAAGACAGTAATACTTACTATAAAAATAAGGATGAGTAATATCAAGGTTTACTTTTTTGTTGATTGAATGTTTAAATCACTTCAGTGCAAAAATAGTATAAAATATTCCAAGTCACAGAAGTTTCAATTTAGTTGTAAAAGTAGGTCTATTAAAATATGACAAGTATATTTGTAGCATATAGTTAGATCAATGAGTCTATTATAGTTCTAAGTAGTTTGTAATCGAATTAATATGATTAAAAAAATATCTGCTGGCGATCAAGGAGTTCCAGGTGAGGAGGGAGCTGAGATGAGTTTCTTTGATCATATCGAAGAACTTAGATGGCACGTTGTAAAATCAATAGTTGCTATATTGGTTTTTGCCATAATAGTATATTTATTTGAGTCGTGGGTTTTTGAAAATATCATCTTTGCACATAAGAATGAAAAATTCATCACATATGATATTTTTCAAAGAATGGGTATTGATTTTGCTCCTTCAGATTTCCAGATTATTCAGACTGAGATGGCTGAGCAATTCTTTACTTCGTTGAAAGTATCGTTTTGGATAGGGTTTGTAGCTGCTTTTCCATACGTTTTTTATCAATTTTGGAGCTTTATCAAACCTGGATTATATGTGGATGAGGCAAAGGCAGCAAGAGGTGTAGTCTTTGTATGCTCGTTTTTATTTGCAATAGGAGTAGCTTTTGGATTTATAATATTAGCCCCATTTGCAATTAAATTTTTGTCAGGCTATAGTGTAGGTCTAGCGGTAGAAAATAGTACAAGTCTAAAATCATATGTTGGGTATTTGACCAACTTTACCATTCCGACTGGGATCATATTTCAAATGCCACTGTTAGTGTATTTCTTGGCTAAAGTAGGTTTATTGACAGATCAATTTATGAGGACTTACAGAAAGCATTCATTAGTTGTCATATTTGTATTGGCAGCATTGATTACTCCTCCAGATCCTATGACTATGTTTTTAATAGGAGTGCCGTTATATGGATTATATGAAATAAGTATATTCATAGCAAGACGTGTAACAAGAAAAAGAGAAAAAGAACTCAACAGCTAAAAATTAATTATGCAAAGACTTTCGTCTAATCTTACATTGTTTTTCAAGATATTTCTACCTGTATCTTGGGTTTCCTTTTTTGGTTTTTTTGGATTGGTAATCTTTCTTATAGACCCAACGGATGAGCCTTTTCTTACATCGAATATGTTTCGTATGACTTATGTTTGTTGTTTTGCAGTGTTCTTGACATTGATCTATTTTACAATATTTCAACTGAAGAGAGTAGAAACTTCTGACGGTTTTATATACACTACGAATTATTTCAAAACAGTAAGGTTTTCAATTGATAATATCAAGAAGATATCTGTGATGAATTTGGGAATTACTAGAATTGCCAGAATGCACCTTCATAAGAAAGGGTTGTTCGGAAGTAAAATACCATTCATGGCAAAGAGAAGCAGTCTTCAAAGTTTTAAAAATAGCTATCCAAATATTCAGATTGGAGATTAGAGTCCTGACCGGCTTTCAATTTTATATTTATTCCTACTATGGGAGCTCCTACTTATAAGTTCTGCCAAGAATCCAGCGATAAATAGTTGTATTCCTACGATAATAAGCAGCATGCCTAAAAAGAAAGCGGGTCTATTTGCGATTTGATCTACATCGAAAAATAATTTCGATATACTTAGATAGCCCAACAGACAGGTTCCTAAAAATGAAAATAATAGTCCAATTACACCGAAGAAGTGCATGGGCCTTTTGCCAAATTTACCGACAAACATGATCGAAAAAAGATCAAGCGGTCCATATATAAATCTTGACATACCAAATTTGGTGACACCATATTTTCTTGCTTGGTGCTGTACAACTTTTTCTCCTACCTTATTAAACCCAGCCCACTTTGCTATCACTGGAATGTATCTATGCATTTCGCCATAGACTTCGATATTTTTTATTACCTCACTTCTGTACGATTTGAGACCACAGTTCATATCATGAAGTTTCACTCCGCTCATCCATCTAGTGACGCCATTGTATAGTTTGGTAGGTATTGTTTTAGATAATGGATCAAATCTCTTTTTCTTCCAACCAGATACGATGTCGAATCCATCACCTTTGATCATATTATAAAGTCCAGGGATCTCATCAGGACTATCCTGAAGATCAGCATCCATTGTTATGATTACATCTCCTTTAGTTGCTTCGAATCCTACATTGAGTGCCGCACTCTTTCCGTAGTTTCTACGGAACTTGATGCCTTTAATATTACTGTTCTTAGTTTGAAGATCAATAATAGTATTCCAAGAATTATCAGTACTACCGTCATCAATAAACAAGATTTCGTAAGAATACTTATGCTCAACCATGACTCTTTCGATCCATTGACTCAATTCTGGCAATGATTCTTCTTCGTTAAGTAGTGGTATGACAACTGATATATCCAAAGTGTAATTTTTTACAAATTTAACTCTACATATTTGGAATAGGTAATGATTGGTTATAAAAAAAGCCAACGATGGAGTCGTTGGCTCTTTTTATCTTAGATTTTGGACCTAATCAAGTGATTAAGCAAAAGATTTATCTTCTTTTTTAGTTATAGCAGCAATTATAAGTGCAAATATAAATGAAGGAAATATCAAGCTCACTAGATAGTTTATAAGGGTAGCAGAAAAAGTTGGTGTATAATTTTGTTCTTCAATTAATTCTCTCGCTTCCTCTAATGCTTCGTCACCCTCACCAGCAAAAGATGCGATCCAGTCGAACCATGCCAATGCATTTTCTCGGATTGCGTCGACGAGAGATGGGTCTACAAAATTTATAAATAAATAGAAAAAAAGTTGGGAAATTAGACCACCGATTATTGCCGCAAGAAACGACGCTTTAAGTCCTTCACCAAAACTCATAAAGCCACCATTATTTGCTCTTTCTCCAACTGCGGCTAAATACATGAATGCGATAGAAACTATACTTGCAACGAGTAAAGAATTTAAGAGCCCAACTGCCATAGATGCATCAATAAAATAAAAAAGCATTGTAAATAAAATAGAGGCTACGCCCATAAATACACCATTCTTAATAGCTGGATTTTCCATAGTTAGTTTGTTTTAGATTGATTAATAGACAAATGATTGGTATTTCACTTATTTAAAATCTAAATATATAAATTATGGGTTAAAAATGGCTATTTTTTCGATGAAGGTGGTTTAGAAATCGAAATGAGAGAGGAATTGCAATTATCGATTATTATCAATTACTTATATATACTTTACTTCCATTCACAGTTG
>CALLIG010000188.1 GCA_938009735.1 uncultured Flavobacteriaceae bacterium | reverse complement strand
GGTAATTGAATTAGAGGTCTCGCACCCTGATTGCAAATCGCAATTCATAACCATTGAAATAACTGGTGATACCTACAAGAAAATTAGGTTGGAACATCATCTAGAAGAGCTAGATGAAGTAAAAGTAATTGGTGACAAACCGAACCATACTAATTCTACACAAGAAGAAAGATTATCTCAGAATGATATTCAAAAATATAGCGGCAATAGTCTAGGTGATGCTTTGAAAAACCTGACTGGTGTCTCTTCTTTAAATACAGGTGCAAATATTGTAAAGCCCGTTATACAAGGTTTGAATGGTAGCCGGGTATTAATTCTTAACAACAATGTTCGCATGCAAGATATGGAATGGGGTCAAGAACATGCGCCAAATGTAGATATCAATTCCAATCAAGATATTAGTGTCATTAAAGGAGCAGCTGCTTTAGAATATGGAGGTGATGCTATTGGTGGAGTTATCATAATGAACCCTTTACCTATTGTCAGAGTCGATTCCCTTTTTGGACAAACTCAATTGAATGCTTTTTCAAATGGTAGAGGAGGTAATATTACATCTACATTAACCAAATCTTGGGCCTCTGGAATTTATATAAAGGGACAAGGTTCATATAAACAATTAGGTGATTTAGAAACTCCTAATTACCTACTAACGAATACAGGCATCATAGAAAAAGGGATAACATTAACCATTGGTAAACGTGATTTCATTCAAGGTTGGGAAGGATATTATTCCTTTTTCAGTTCTGATATAGGAATATTAAGAGCTTCGCATACTGGAAATATAGATGACTTGATACAAGCCTCTGAGCTACCAGAACCTCAAGTGATTAATGATTTTAGTTATGCTATTCATAAGCCTAACCAAGAAGTAGCACATCACCTAGGTAAGATCAATTATTATCGAAGGTTTGAAGGTTTAGGCAAATGGAACATTCAATATGACTTTCAAAATAATCGACGGTTTGAGTATGATATACGAGTTGGTGATGACGCCGATAAAGCTTCTTTAGACCTAAAACTTACTACACATTCCGTATTGTCTAATTTGCAGTTAGATGCTAAAGAAGGGTTAGATATTAAAGTTGGTTTTTTAGGCAGATATCAAAACAATTTTGCTAACCCCGATACAGGAGTGCGACGACTAATTCCAGATTATGATAGATATGATTTTGGAATATTTACAGTTGCTGAATATCAATTAAATGACGCCATTGTTTTAGACGGAGGAATTCGATATGATTTTTCTCGAATGGATTCCAAAAAGTTTTATCGTACCTCTAGATGGGAAGAACGAGGTTATAACAATGACTTTAATGAAATCGTCATTGAAGATTTAGGAACGCAATTATTGACAAACCCCGTCTTTGACTATCATAATATTTCTGCTACCGCAGGATTTCAATATGAATTTGGTCAAGACAACAGATTACGTTTTAACTATTCATTTGCGCAAAGAGCTCCAAATCCTTCTGAATTATTTAGCGATGGATTGCATCATTCAGCAGCTGCAATAGAACTCGGTGACTTAAGAATAAAAAGTGAATCGTCATCAAAATTATCTGTTTCATTAGAAAAAAATAGCTCAAACTGGGGTTATACAATAGCACCCTATCTAAATGTATTAAACGATTTTATTGTATTAGAACCTAATGGAGTTGAATTTACTATTCGTGGTGCTTTTCCTGTTTGGGTATATCGGCAGACGAATGCTAGGCTACTTGGTGTTGATGCCTCAATCTATAATAATTGGAATACAAACATTACAACTTACCATAAATTTTCTTGGGTACAAGGAGATGATATATCAATGAATAATTCTCCGTTAATAAATATTCCCGCAACTAATATTATAAATACTTTTAGTTATAACAATCCGAAATGGAATAATCTTAATATAGATATAGAGAGCCAGTACGTTTTTGAACAACAAAGACATTTGCCAAACATAATGGTTTATTCTCCTCAGCAACAAAAAGAAGTAGAATTACCAATAAACACCCCGCCAGCTGCCTACCATTTAATTGCTTTAGATGCAGAAGCTACATTTACTATACGAAAGACCGACGATTTTAAAATTGGTATTCGTGCTACAAACTTGTTAAATACCGCATTTAGAGAATACTTGAATCGTCAACGTTATTTTGTTGATGATCTTGGAAGAAATATTAGTCTACGCTTAATCTATAATTATTAATCTAAATTTAAATACCTATGAACACAATTGCTGAATTAAAGAAAAAAAGCCCACTTAAATGGACTCTTGCTGTGCTAATGATTAGCTTTTTTGCTATATCATGCTCTGATGATGATGAAAACCCTCAAGCCGTTGATGAAGAAGAAGTCATCACTACGATGAACATTACCCTTACAGCGTCAGGAAGTTCAATAACCATCCAATCACAAGACTTAGATGGTGATGGGCCAAATGCGCCAGTAATTACGATTTCAGATGATTTAGCAGCAAATACAAGCTATTCAGGATCAATCGAACTCTTAAATGAAACAGAAACTCCTGCAGAAAATATTACAGAAGAAGTTGCAGCAGAAGATGAAGAGCATCAATTTTTCTTTTCGGCTGGAGGAGCTATTAGTGAAGTAACTTATGACGATCAAGATGGAAACGGAAATCCGGTAGGAATTGAATTCACATTAAATACGGGTGATTCAGGAGCAGGTACTTTACAAGTTACCTTACGCCATGAGCCTAAAAAACCAAATGATGGCACTTTAACAGATGCAGCTGGAGAAACTGATATTGCACAAAGTTTTAGCCTTGTTGTACAATAATTGATTATAAATCCTTCGGTTTTGTTTTTCTAAAACCGAAGGATATTTGTTTTAAAAAACTACTTGGCATTTCTTCATCACCCTCAAAACCTATTGCTATAGTACCGCTATCTTCTGGTATATAATTGGTTTTGAATAGATAATCCCAAAGGCTGAGACTAATTGCAAAGTTGACTCCCCTACTCCGTTCTTTTGGAAGTGCATATGCATGATGGTACAAATGCATTACCGGGTTATTTAGAATATACTTAAATACACCCCAGGTTATTTTGATATTTGCGTGATTTAAATGTCCGATAGCGATTGCAATAAAATGCACTATATAAGCCTGTTCGGGCTCAAAACCACCCAAAATCATTACCCCAAAGGTCTTTAGTGGTTTATATAAAATGTTCTCCATCCAATGATATCGCAAATGCGCCGCAAAGCCCATTTCTTTTACAGAATGATGCACTTTATGGAATTTCCAAAGAAATTCAAAACGATGTAAAAGTGTATGTGTAAACCATTGTACAAAGTCTAGTACAACAAAGAAAGCTAGTAATTGTGCCCATGCTGGTAATGAGGTTAAATCAATAATTGCTAAAGATTTTGAAGAAACTCCAATATCTGTAAAAAACAACCCTAAAAGTTTATAGACACCACTAATTATAATGGCAAAAATGAAGAAGTTAAAAAACATGTAAAATGCATCTAACCAAAAATCTTTTCTGAAAATAGCTTGGTTTTTACGCCAAGGAAATAGAATCTCCAATCCCCATACTATAAATGACAATACAATTAATCCCCAGAAATAATTGATATACCAAGGCACATCAAAAATGATAGATTTCCAAGTCCAATTCAATGTTCCTAAAAAAGAATTTATAAATGCTTCAAGATATCTTTCCATAAAGGGTTTTGCTAATCTTTCAACTCATACCACTCAACGTTAGTCAAGGCTTCTCTTCTGCCCTTACTACTTGGAGGGTAATTTTTTACCAGATAGTCGATTATAATATCTTCATTATCACCTAACTCCCAAAGGTTTTGGGTTTCTTGCATCCATTTAATAGTAGTTTGCCAGCGTTCTTTATTCATCCTGTTTTGAATAACTAATTGTGCTGAATGACAACTTGTGCAATTAGTAATGGTTTCCTGCATACCAATTGCATCAATAAAACCTGTTCGCAAATGAACCCCGTTTTCTATTTTTTCTGGATCAATAATACTGTTGTCAATTTCTACTAAGTCGGCATCTGTTTTCTCAAAAAAATAAACACTTCCTATAGCTATAACAACAAGTAAAGCACATATGACAATGAGCACACGGTAGGTGCCTCGAATACCTTTATTTAGATTTTCGTCTTTCATTAATCAGAGGTAGATTTTGACAAATCAATTAACACTTGCACCGCTTTTTCTGAATCTTGTTTTGACACAAAAAGGTGATCGTGATAATAACCGGCAATAACATTGCAACTGATATTATGATTTGTCAATGCTGTGGATATAGCTGCTGTCAAACCAACAGCTTCAAGAGATGAGTGAATCATCAGAGTGATCCATGATAAAACAAATTCGTAATCTAGCTTCAACAAATCTGCTTTGTTTTTTTCTATAATAACCGTGATCCCTTCCTCCTCTTTAAATTCGCAAATAGTATCATTTCTATCTATTTGACTAACATCTTTTAGGGTTACAAAAACGTAGGCACCATCATTTAATTTCGGTGTCATTCCCTTTATTAATTTATCTAGGTCTGTTTCTGCTCTCATATCTATTTAACTAATTTTTACTGCGATTCTATGACAAGCATTATTAAGATAACCTTTCGGGTTCCATCCGGGCACCAACATAGGTTGCGCTTTACCTTGACTGTCTGTTGCTCTTGACCAAACTTCATAATATCCTTCTTTAGGAAAATCTACAGAGGCTGAAAAGTGCTGCCATGCCAACCTATTTGCTGGTTTATCTAAAGAACAACTAATCCATGTGGAACCAAAATCAATAGAATATTCCATTTTTGCAACTTCCAATTCTCCTGCCCAGGCATGTCCTCTAATATTTAGTTTTTGTCCTTTCTTCAAAATAGCGCCCGACATTGGATAGGTAATCAGCGACTTTACCGGCATAGACTCAATGATGCACATATCTTCATCTGCAACCTTTTCACCTGGAGCAACTGGTTTACAGGGAACACGATATGCGGTTCCTGTCATTTTCGCCCCGTCGTGTTCTTTATTTCTAATACTTATTCGATTTATCCATTTACCAGAAACAGATGCTGGCCAACCTCCAGCAACTAAGCGCAACGGATAACCATGAGCAAGTGGAATATCTTTTCCATTCATTTGAAAAGCTAAAAGTGTTTCTTCTTGCATCACCTTTGCCATCGGCGCACCGCGAGATATAGGTTCTTTTTCGGGGTTTCTACTCAAATGAATATCAGCAGCATGGTAACCTATGTAAACGGCATCATCCTTTATTCCAGCATCTTCTAAAACATCACGTAATCTAACTCCAGTCCATTTAGCACAAGAAACAGCACCTATAGTCCATTGGTTTCCTTTTGCTGGCGGATCAAATTCGCTTCTGCCATTTCCTCCACATTCTAAAGTGAGTTGATAGGTATGTACTCGAAATTTCGCTTTTAAATCTGCTAGTGTATATGTTTTTTTCTCCTTTACTGATTCCCCATCTATTGTTAAAGTCCAAGATGATGCATCTATATTTTCCGGTATAAGTCCGTTATTACGGATGAACATAAATTTATTGGGTGTGATCTTATCATCTAACAAATGAGCTTTTGCTTCTATATTCCAAGGTTTGGAATTCAAAACAGACATGCGATTATCTTTAGAAAATAATTTAAAAGGATCAGGATCTTGTAATGCCAAAGGCGTATAACCTATGGGTATTTTAGCACCAAAAACAAGCTCAGCTCCAACAACTGTTGTCATTGCAGCCAATGTGGTCTTTTCAATAAAAAAACGTCTTTTCATGTACAAAACTATTTCTGAAGAAATAAAAGTAATTTTAAATACTTCGTTGTTAAGTAACCTAAGTTACAATGTATGAAAAATACAATTTTTACTTTTGATATATGAAGTCAAAGGTCTTTAAACTGTTTTTGGTTTGTATCATTTGTATGGCAACCGTAACATTTATTGTTTTGACAATTGAATACTTAAACAACTAATTATGAAAACAAACATGGGCGGTATTGACCGCATTATCAGAATAATTGTAGCAGCTGTAATAGGCGTGCTTTTTTATATGAATATCATTCAAGGTACTTTGGCATATGTATTACTAGCAGTAGGAGGCATTTTTGCTTTGACTAGTTTTGTAAGCTTTTGTCCATTATATGCATTAGTTGGACTGAATACCTGCAAAGTGAAGAAGTAAAAATAGCTAGTCGATATCGATTATTTTTTCCTTTCTTGATGATTTAAATACATGCGTATATAACCACATAATGGTGAATGTTGGTATCACATCTAAACCAGGAATGATTTCTTCTACAAAGGTCACGGCACCCGCAGCTTGACCTACACGACCTTTATACATTCTAGTCATTAGCCATGCAGCTATTGGTGCCCAAATCATATCTGAAAATTCACCAACAATCGGTATTGCGAATGAAAGCATACCGATGGCATCGAAGAGTAATCCTAAAAAAAGGTTTTTGTATTTGGAGTCTTTAGTTTTTGACATATTGAAAATTAAATATATAAACTAAAGAAAACAATAAAGATGCCAAAGATTAAGGATTACAAAAGTTCTATAGGCTAACTAGCCAGATTTACCATTTTAAGATAAATCTGAACTAATCAATTTTAAAAACTCGTTACGCGTTTCAATTTTCTCAAACTGACCACGAAATCCAGAAGTAGTTGTTACAGAATTCTGCTTTTGAACCCCTCGCATCATCATACACATGTGTGAAGCTTCAATAACTACGGCAACTCCTTTAGGTTTTAAAGTGTCATTAATACATTCTAGAATATCATGTGTTAAACGTTCTTGTACTTGTAAGCGTCTAGCAAAAACATCAACAATACGTGGAATCTTACTTAGTCCAACAATATGACCATTAGGTATGTAAGCGATATGTGCTTTTCCAAAAAATGGAAGCATATGATGCTCACACAAAGAATACAGTTCAATACCTTTTACAATGACCATGTCATCATAATCTTCCTTGAACATTGCACCTCTTAAAATTTCAGCAGCATCTTGTTGATACCCTTGCGTCAAAAACAACATAGCTTTTGCGGCACGCTCCGGAGTTTTCAAAAGTCCTTCTCGGGTTACATCTTCACCAATCTCATCAATTATTGAAGAATAACGCCCTCTTACTTCATCTGTAATTTCTAAATTGTACTCTTCTAAGTTCTTATACTGACTCATTTATTTATTTTGTTTATTCTTTTTCGATTATAGCTAAACAAATTTAGTAAAAATTATGCTCTTTAAATCATTTCTTGCATTATTATCATAAGAAAGATAATACACATATTCTAAAAATACTTAGTCGCGCAAATATAATTTCCTATCTGAATTTTATAGAAGCTATGGTTACTTGTTATTTTGCCATGTCCACCCTAATGTTTACTTTCATCCTTTAAAATTTCAGCTATGATTAAAGCATCAAATATTCAAAAATATTATGGTGAACTCCAAGTCTTAA
>CALLIG010000187.1 GCA_938009735.1 uncultured Flavobacteriaceae bacterium | reverse complement strand
ACCAGGTAAAATTGCACCACTATCTTTTACGCCTGCGACTCTTTTAAATTTTGATTCTACTAAATCACCTAGACTACCAGCAACAACAATTACAACAGCTAGAATCATCCATTGATTAGGGTTGATAATTGGTTCATATTGCCCCATAATATAAGCTGCAATTATGGCAAAGACAAAACCACCTATGGCGCCCTCTATTGTTTTTTTAGGCGAAACACTAGGATACAATTTTGTTTTCCCAATGACTGAGCCTACTAAATAGGCAAAGGTGTCATTAACCCAGATAAGTATAAAAATACCCATTATTAGTAATTTTGCAAAGTCGTTGTCTTTGTAGGGAATCATGGTTAGAAAAATGCAGCCTCCGCCAACGTAAAAAAGACCTATAAAAAATTTTTGAAAAGTATTAAAAGGCCTATCCTTTTTAGAAAAAAGATATGCAAGAAGGGCAAAATCGACTACTAGTGTAATAAACATTAGTGAGTTAATGAGAATCTTATCATTTAAAAAGACTTGATCAGGTATGAGATATATAAAGATCCACCAAAGTGCTAGATACGCAATGAAAATATGATAACCCTTCAGTTCAACAAGTCTCTTGTATTCATATAAACAAGCGAGACCAAAAGTCATAAATAGGAAATCAAAAGCATCTGAGTCTAGAAAAACAGCGGAAAGCAGTAGAACAATATATACAACACCGGTTAATGCTCTTCTTAAAACTTGCTTCATATTATAAATCCTCCAAAAGTAAAAGATACAGATTTTTGGAGCTACTTCCATAGGTTAGAAAATCATCTGAATTTTCTTCGTTTGCCTGAAAGTGTTTTAGGGTAGTTATGTTGGCGGGGATACTATGGCCATATTTTTTCTTAATCTTTTTAAGGCCTTCACCTATGGACTCTACAAGTTGACTAGTAGTAGAAAATACAATTACATTGTCAGGAAGTTCGTTAAGTTTTTTCTCATTAAGCTGATTAGAACATACCAGAATAGAACCATTTTGCGCGATTAAATGCTCACAGGTTGTAAAGAATACCTCGCTATCTTTGGTTTTTTTTGTAAATGTAAGACCCTCTTTAGAAAATTTTTCTTCAAGTGATGGGTTCATTATGAAGAAAGGGTGATTTTGCCAACTATTTTCTTCAACAATGTTATTAAGGGCATCAGAAATTTCTAAAAAAGAATCACAGTATAAAAACTTACCGCCATTTTTTCTAAAATGAATGGTGAATTTTTCGTCTATAGGGATGTTAAGATCTGGCATATGAAGGCCTCGAGTTTCCGCAGTCTCTTTGGACACTTTTTTTTTGCCACCCCCAAATAATTTGTCAAATAGCCCCATTTATACTATTAACTTCAAGTATCTTTTTAAACTTAAAATATTTTTTACTCAGAAAGAATATCTTCGTCTCTATCTTCTGCTGTTCTTTCAGTTAAACCTTCATCTTTAGGTTCACCTTCAAAAGGTCTTTTTCCGAATATTTTTTCTAAATCTTCTTTAAAGATAACCTCTTTTTCTAAAAGTCTTTCAGCTAAAGTAGTCAGCTTGTCTTTATGTTCAGTCAAAACCTCAATAGCTCTTTTGTATTGCGCTTCAATTATCTTAGATATTTCTTCGTCAATTTTTTGAGCAGTCTTCTCGCTATAAGGTTTAGAAAATCCATAAGAATCTTGTCCTGCAGAATCGTAATAGGTAAGATTTCCTATTTCATCATTAAGGCCATAAACCGTAACCATAGCTCTTGCTTGTTTGGTCACTTTTTCTAAATCACTTAAGGCACCGGTAGATATTTTGTTGAAAATTACTTTTTCAGCAGCTCTACCACCTAAGGTTGCACACATTTCATCAAGCATTTGTTCTGGTCGAACAATAAGACGTTCTTCAGGAAGATACCAAGCAGCACCCAATGATTGCCCTCTAGGTACAATTGTAACCTTTACTAATGGAGCAGCATGTTCTAACATCCAGCTTGTAGTTGCATGGCCAGCTTCATGATATGCGATAGTTTTCTTCTCGCCTGGAGTAATAATTTTATTTTTCTTTTCAAGTCCACCAACAATACGATCGACAGCATCTAAGAAGTCTTGTTTCGTAACTGCTTTCTTTTCTTTACGAGCAGCAATAAGTGCTGCTTCATTACAAACGTTAGCAATATCAGCACCAGAGAAACCAGGTGTCTGTCTAGCTAGGAAATCTAAATCTAAGGTTTCTGCTGTTTTGATAGGTCTTAAATGCACTTCGAAAATTTCTTTTCGTTCTCTAATGTCTGGAAGGTCAACATATATCTGTCTGTCAAATCGACCAGCACGCATTAAGGCTTTATCTAATACATCTGCTCGGTTTGTAGCTGCTAATACAATAACATTTGTATTAGTGCCAAAACCATCCATTTCTGTTAAGAGTTGGTTTAAGGTATTTTCACGTTCATCATTAGAACCTGTGAAATTATTTTTTCCTCTGGCACGACCAATAGCATCAATTTCATCAATGAAGATAATAGCTGGTGATTTATCTTTCGCTTGTTTGAAAAGATCACGAACTCTAGAAGCACCAACACCAACAAACATCTCAACAAAATCAGAACCTGAAAGTGAAAAGAATGGCACTTTTGCTTCTCCTGCAACTGCTTTTGCTAATAATGTTTTACCTGTTCCTGGAGGTCCTACTAGCAAGGCTCCTTTAGGAATTTTACCACCTAGGGAAGTATATTTGTCTGGGTTTCTTAAAAATTCAACTATTTCTTCAACTTCTTCTTTTGCACCTTCAAGGCCTGCAACGTCTTTAAATGAAGTTCTTGTATCTGTCTTTTCATCAAAGAGTTTTGCTTTAGATTTTCCAATATTGAAAATCTGGCCTCCAGCGCCTCCACCTCCGCCGCCTGACATTCTTCTCATAAGGTAAATCCATATACCAATTATAAGAACAAAAGGAAGTACTGTCATCAAAAGGTCGGATACGATATTACTCTCGGAATCAAATTTTATGATAGTTGCTAAACTGTTTTCAGTTTTTATTGCATTAATATCATCTTCAAAATTCTGAGGATCACCAAATTTAACAATGTACTGTGGGTTTTCTGCGCCTAAAAAAGCTGGTTTGCCAGATACCTCTTTATGTACTTCTTTGCCAAGCGCTTCTTGTGTTAAGAAAATTTTTGCCTGACGCATATTATTGATAACTAGTATCTTTTCAATATCTCCCTTTCTTAAAAATTCATGGAGTTCGGAATTTGTAGTCTCAGAAGTAGTATTGAAACTACTGTTTCCAATAAAATTAAATCCAATCAGCACTACTGCTATTAAACCATAAATCCACCATGAGCTAAACTTAGGTTTCTTCGGGTTTGTACTATTATTATCTTTAGCCATTATTTTATTTTACTGATTTATGCTACTTTCTATTGTTGTAAACTTTGCATCTCCCCAGAGTCCTTCTATATCATAAAAGTCTCTAATATGTTTCTGAAAGACATGAACCACTACATTTACATAGTCCATAAGAACCCATTCGCCATTGTCTTGACCTTCAATATGCCAAGGCTTGTCGTGAATAGCTTTGCTTACAATTTTTTGGATTGATCCTACGATGGCATTAACTTGAGTATTGGAAGTACCATTACAAATGATAAAGTAGTCGCAAACTGTATTTTCAATTTCCCTTAAATCAAGAAGAATTGTATCATGCCCTTTTACATCTTCGATACCTTGTAAAATTAACGCAATCAATTCATCTGCGCTAGCTTTTCTATTCTGCATTCAAAATTATTAATTTATACAAAGTTATTATTTTTTTGTTCTTTTAAGCCTTGTTTTCAATAATAGATTCTACAAACTTATTAGGCTTATATATGCACATACTCAAACTTAATGCCATTGACTCAACGAACAAGTATTTAAAAGAACTGTTGTTGTCAAAAGCTCTTGAAGATTTTACTGCAGTTTGGGCGCATGAGCAGCAAAATGGCAAAGGCCAGATGGGTGCTAAATGGGTCTCAAAACCAGGTAAAAATCTGACTTTTAGCGTTTTAAAAAAACACGACAACTTTAATATTGAACATCAATTTTTATTGAATGTCGGTGTTTCTTTGGCAATTCTTGATGTTTTACGTCGTCTTTCAATACCTGATTTAAGTGTTAAATGGCCTAACGACATTCTGTCAGGCACTACAAAAATCTGTGGTATTCTAATTGAAAATACTCTTATTGGAAACCAAATTCAAGCTTCTGTTATTGGTATCGGACTAAATGTAAATCAATTGTCGTTCAATAACCTTACAAACGTGTCTTCATTAAAATTGTTGTCAGGGCAGACATTTAATTTAGAAGAACTACTAAAAAGCATTTTAGAGGGTTTAAAAGTTAAGTTTTTAGATCTTGAAAACGAGGGTAAAAATGTTTTGTGGAATACCTACGAAGAAAATCTATTTAGAAAAGATAAACCATCAACTTTTTCAAATAAAACGGGTCAACTATTTATGGGTTTTATAAGAAAAGTATCAACACAGGGTAAACTTGTTGTTGAATTAGAAGATGCAGTTTTAAAAGAGTTTGATTTGAAAGAAATAAAATTACTGTATTAATTAAATTTTTCCTGTTTAGAAATTATCAGTAAGATTGATTACAAACAGCTATATGTTTTTTAAATTTTCAGACAATGTAGTTATGAAATTAGTAATTGGTGATTTTATCATCATTGCCATCATGGCGTTGAAATCTCCGGTAAAACTTAATGTCACTTCAGTTTCATTTTCTTTTAAAGTCACCAAGTCTGCCGTTAATGTAAAGGGAAGTTTTTCACTTGCTGCTCCTAATACAAGTTGACTAAATTCAGTTTGAGTTTTACGCTCCAAAACAATTTCTGGCATACCCTTTAATGAGAATAGAAATCTGTCATCATTGATGATTTCGAACTTATCAATGTTTTCGGGCATTAGCACTTTGAAATTTTTGAGATCAGTTAAAAACTCAAAAACTGCTTTGTTATTTTTTGAAATTATACTTTTAGGACTTTCTATGAACATAGTTTGTTATGGTTTCCATACAGATGGATTTTTTTTCCATTCCATAAGTGTATTCATTTGTTCTTCTTTGATGTGACCTGTTTCGATAGCTCTTTCAGCTAGATAGTCGTAATTACTTAAGGTGTGTAGCTCTATGTTTTTACTTGCAAAATTTTCGTTTGCAATATCAAAACCATAAGTAAAAATTGCTAACATACCTTTGATGTTTGCTCCATGCGCTTCAAGAGCCTTTACAGCATTCAGGCTGCTTTTTCCAGTACTTATTAAATCTTCAATAACTACAACGGTTTGATTTGCTTCTAAGCGCCCTTCAATCTGATTTTGTCTTCCATGAGCTTTTGCTTCAGGTCTAACGTATATAAATGGTAAGCCTAGATATTCCGCTACCAACATACCTATGCCAATGGCACCAGTAGCTACCCCTGCAATAACATCAGGTTTTCCGTAAAGATTCTCAACTTGCTTACCCATTTCTTCACGAATGTAGTTGCGAATTATTGGGTATGAAAGAATGATTCTATTATCGCAATAGATTGGAGATTTCCAACCTGAAGCCCATGTAAAAGGATTTTCAGGTTCCAACTTAATTGCATTAATTTGTAGTAGAAGCTCTGCAGATTTTTTTGCGGTGTCTTTGTTTAAAATCATGACGCAAATGTATAAAGTTTTTGTCAATGAGTTGCCCCTCATTTTAACAAATAAACTCTCTGAAACGGCAAACGGCGATTATTTTCTATTAAATAGTACCGCTATTCAAGAAGCTATTGACGCTTTGTCTAAAAAAAAGTTGAAAGAAGCGTTTATCTA
>CALLIG010000186.1 GCA_938009735.1 uncultured Flavobacteriaceae bacterium | reverse complement strand
AAAGCCATATTTAATAAGAAGCATGAAGGACTTCATTTAACTAAAGAGGAAATTTTAAAATTTCAAAGTGCCCTACTCCAATATCTTTCTGAATTGTATCATGAATTCGGATGGGTACAACAGTTTCATTTAGGTGCATTGAGAAATAATAACAGTAGAATGTTAGACAAACTTGGCCCTGATACCGGTTGGGATTCTATTGGAGATTTTAAACAAGCAAGTAGTCTATCTAAGTTTTTGAATACAATGGATGGCAAGAATAAATTGACCAAAACCATTATCTACAACAACAACCCCGTCGACAATAATATGATGGCGGCAATGATAGGAAATTTCAACGATGGAAGTGTAAAAGGCAAAGTGCAATTCGGTTCTGGCTGGTGGTTCATGGATCAAAAAGAAGGCATGATCGATCAAATGAATGCGCTTTCTAATATCGGACTCATAAGTACCTTTATAGGAATGCTTACTGATTCAAGAAGCTTTCTGTCTTTTCCAAGACATGAATATTTTAGACGTATTCTATGTAACCTTTTTGGCAAAGACATACAAAACGGAGAGCTTCCTAATGATATGGAATGGATTGGTAAATTAGTTCAAGATATCTGCTACAACAACGCTAAAGAATACTTTGATTTTTAAGTATTCAGAAATTATACTTTTAAAGTAATAGCCGCTTTAACAAAAAGCAAATCTTATAGGTCAATCTTATCTAATATTTGCTAATTTTATAAAAAACAGCTTACATGAATTTTATCAAAAAACTTGGCACAGGTAATTCGCTTATGTTAGCGCTATGCGCTATAATCATAGCAGTTTCAGAGTATGTATTTCTCTCTGGAGACAAACTTCATGGTATATTTATAGGACTATGGGTTCCAACCTTACTTGGAGTATTAATTCTTATAAATCAGGTGCAAAATGAGAGGAGATGAAATTGTTCTTTGGTTTTCACTAATAGTGGTGTCCGCTGTAATTATTTGGGCGGTTACTATGATCCGATTTTATAATCGAACTGATCATAGGTAATGATTTATATTGTTATAATTATTCCTCCAATAAAATCTCTAATAACTCAATAGCAGCCTCACTAATTTTAGTCCCCGGACCAAAAACAGCAACTGCACCCGCATCAAATAAGAATTGATAATCTTGTTTAGGAATTACCCCTCCAACAATCACCATAATATCATCACGGCCGTAGTTTTTTAACTCCTCAATTACAGCTGGCACTAAAGTTTTATGCCCTGCAGCTAAAGAAGATACTCCCAGTATATGCACATCATTTTCAATGGCTTGTTTTGCAGCTTCTTCTGGAGTTTGAAATAACGGCCCTATATCAACATCAAAGCCTAAATCAGCATAACCAGTTGCCACTACTTTGGCTCCTCGATCATGACCATCTTGACCCATTTTAGCAATCATTATACGCGGACGACGACCATCTTGCTCAGCAAACTGATCGGTCATAGCTTTTGCCTTTTCAAAACTCTTATCGTCTTTAATCTCCTTTGAATACACGCCTGAAAATGAATTTATGATTGCTTTATGCCTTCCGAAAACAACTTCTAAGGCAGAACTAATTTCACCTAAAGTTGCTCTAAGTCGAGCCGCGTTTACAGCTAAAGCTAGTAAATTTTTATCTGCAGGCAAGTTTTCATCTCCTGATTTCATTTTCAATTTCGCGGCTGTAGTTAATTGTTTTAAAGCCAATTCAATAGCAGCTTCATCTCTAGATGCTTTGATTGACCCCAAGCGCTCTAACTGTTGTCTTCTTACTTCTTGATTGTCAACTTCTAGAATTTGAAGTTCATCTTCCTCTTCTAATTGAAACTTGTTTACACCTACAAGAACATCTTGATTGCTGTCAATTCTTGCTTGTTTTCTTGCAGCTGCTTGTTCAATACGCATTTTCGGAATTCCGGCTTCAATAGCTTTGGTCATTCCTCCTAGCTCTTCCACTTCTTGCATCAACTCCCAAGCTTTATGAGCTATTTGATCTGTCAGATATTCCACATAATAACTACCCGCCCATGGGTCAACCGTTTTCGTGATTTTCGTTTCTTCTTGTAAAAATATTTGCGTCTCTCGAGCTATTCGTGCTGAGAAATCTGTTGGTAATGCAATAGCTTCATCTAGTGCATTGGTATGTAAACTTTGTGTTCCTCCTAAGATTGCAGCTGTTGCTTCAATCGCAGTTCGAGCTACATTATTAAAAGGATCTTGCTCTGTCAAACTCCAACCACTTGTCTGGCTATGGGTGCGCAACATCAATGATTTCTGATTCTCAGGATTAAATTGCTTTACCAATTTTGCCCACAACATTCTTGCTGCGCGCATTTTGGCAATCTCCATAAAATGGTTCATTCCAATTCCCCAGAAAAAGGACAAACGAGGAGCAAAATCATCAATTTTCATTCCAGCCTTTAGTCCTGTTTTTAAATATTCTAATCCATCTGCTAAAGTATATGCCAATTCGATATCAGCGGATGCACCTGCTTCATGCATATGATATCCTGAGATACTGATGCTATTAAATTTGGGCATAAACTGACTTGCATATTCAAAAATATCAGCCACTAATTGCATGGAAGGTTTCGGCGGATAGATATAGGTATTCCGCACCATAAATTCCTTTAGAATATCGTTTTGAATCGTACCTGCTAATTGATCTAATGAAACTCCTTGTTCTTCCGCTGCAACAATATAAAATGCCATAATAGGAAGCACAGCACCATTCATCGTCATAGATACTGACATCTTATCCAACGGAATTCCGTCAAACAAAATCTTCATGTCTTCCACAGAATCTATAGCAACACCTGCTTTTCCAACATCACCAATAACACGTTCATGATCACTATCATAACCTCTATGTGTAGGTAAATCAAATGCAACGGATAATCCTTTTTGGCCGCCTTTTAAATTACGTCTGTAAAATGCATTACTTTTTTCGGCAGTTGAAAACCCTGCGTATTGCCGAATCGTCCAAGGTCTACGCACATACATTGTTGAATATGGACCGCGTAAGTATGGTGGAAGTCCCGCTGCGAAATCGAGGTGTTCTGCTTCTTTAACATCTTCTTTGGAATAGCTAGGCTTTAAAGTAATTTTTTCAGCAGTTTCATAGGTCTTTACTCCCTTTTCTACCTGCGAGTTCTCGACTCCACTCGAATTGACAGTTGATTTCTTCAAAACAATATGCTGAACATCTTTCCTACTCATCATCCAATCTTTTTTGTTCAACTTCTTCTGCCAAACGTTTTTCTAAAATCGGTTGAATTAGTGTTTTGCGAGCATTCATTTTCAGAAAAGGATACAACTCAATCGTATCTTTCATTTTGTCATTTTCGTTCTGATATCGATTTGTACCTATCAAAACCTCATCACCATTATTAAAGAGTTCGAGTTCTTTTGAAGCACTATACTGTATTTTACGCTGTATCGTATGCTCTTTCAATTGCTTTAAAAATCCACCGCTTTTTTCTATCGATTTAAATAACACCAATGCTTTTTCCGCTAATTGTGTTGTGATACTTTCGATATAATATGATCCATCAGCAGCATTATCAACTTTATCAAAATAACTTTCGTTTTTCAATAACAGCAATTGATTTAATGCAATGCGTTCCCCAAACTCATTACTCTTATGATAAATGGAATCGTACGATAAATTTGCAATCATATTAGCCCCTCCTAAAACTGACGACATACATTCAGTTGTAGTGCGAAGCATATTGGTATTATAATCGTAAAGTGTTTTGTTTCTTTTCGTTGGAACAGCCACAATATGACAATCAGAATGTATTCCATATTCAGCAGAAAGCGTCTGCCATAACTGACGTAATGCTCGCAATTTTGCAATTTCAAAAAAATAGTTGTTACCCACAGAAACTTTAAAAGCTATAGCTTCTACTTTCTCATCACCAAAAGCATTCAAATATTCATTTGCATGCGCCAGACTATAAGCCAATTGTTGCGCCATATCAGCTCCCGCATTTTGATATAGCGACAGGTCAACGTTTAGAACATTTTTAGCTCCACCCTTGAGAATATGTTCAAGAATTGCAAAGTCTTTTTTCCAGTTTTGAAACCAGTTTCCTGTTCTCGCCAAGTTTCCAATTGGGTCGATGTTTAGAAAAACCTTTTCCATGGAATCTCCTGCAAAATCTTCGATAGATTGAATATAGCTTTTAGACAAAAACTCCAGTTCAAAATAAACCGACACCTTACAAAGATCAATACCTTTTAAAAGTGCTTCAATTTTTATTTCTTCTGATGGAATTCTTAAGCATAAACTCTCTGCGCCTCTTTGTAGTTCCTTTAATGCTTTTTCATTCGCAAGTGCTGCGTTTCCTGCGTATATCGATTGTCCTATTTTCCAGTTCGAATTAGCAACTGAATTACTTGGTAAAGCTATAAGATCATCAGCATGATAAAACGGTTTTACTTTGATTCCTTCAGGAGATTCCCAAACCAAAGCATCGTTATAATCAGCACCCTTTAGGTCATACTGAATTTTCTGTTTCCATTGCTTGGAGGAAACAGGAGAGAACTCATCAAACAAACGATTTTTACTCATTCTTAATTTATTTAAACCGTCTCATTATCAATTCGCCATGGTGGATTTAACCTGTTCTCACCACCATAAAATAATATAAGTTGATTATTATCAACATCTTTTAACCTTGCTTCTCGCCACAACCATTTTTCATCCGTTGGTTCTTGGTCAAATTTTATTCCCTTTTCCTTAAGTTCAAAAACATATTCGTCAAGATCTTCACATTCAAAATAAACATAAATTCCAGCTCCTTTAGGTAAATCGTCTACTTGATGTATTGAAAATGTAGCATTACCGTCAGGGCACTCAAATCTTGCATAATGCGGCAAAGCCTTAACAATCAATTTCAACCCCAACTTTTCATAAAAAGGAATCGATTTTGTCAAATCAATAGACGGAACCGTTATCTGATTTAAATTCATAGATATTCAAATTGATATTTCCGTTGTAACTTTAATTACTATAGCGGAATATTACCATGCTTTTTCTTTGGCAAGGTAGCCACTTTGTTTTGAAGCGCAGTATAGGCTTTTATCAATTTTCTTCTTGTGTTCTTCGGAAGAATTACTTCATCGATAAATCCACGTTCAGCAGCACTATATGGGTTCGCAAACTTCTCAGCATATTCTGCTTCCTTTTCAGCCAGTTTCGCTTCAGGATCATCTGCAGCGCCAATCTCTTTTCTAAAGATGATTTCACTTGCTCCTTTCGCTCCCATTACAGCAATCTCAGCTCCTGGCCACGCGTAATTCATATCTGCACCTATATGCTTTGAGTTCATTAC
>CALLIG010000185.1 GCA_938009735.1 uncultured Flavobacteriaceae bacterium | reverse complement strand
ATAAAATTCCATTCCTCATTTAAAGAAATTATATGATCACTATCAAGATTTTGATGTCTAAATGAACTTGGATTTTCTTGACCAATATTGAATATTGATGGGTCAGTTAGCCAATCGTAGGTTTGGGTAGGTAGGGGTTGGTTTTTCTTCATTCTTAAATATGCACATGTCTGATTATGCTAATTTAAGGTTTTATATTATCAAGGCTAAGATCAATTAAGTTTAGAGAGTTGTTCGTCAATCTTAATATGTATTTCCTCTAAGTCGTTGTTATATATATCCGTACCTATTAATAGGGCTTTTTTATATAACTCAAACGCTTCAAGTCTTAATTTAGAATAATTCAGTAGTATTTCATTCTGTTCGATTAGTTCATTAGATAAGCTCTCCATTTGATTGGCACTTTCAATGATTTTTACGTTTTCTTGCCATTTAGGAATTACTAGTTCATTTAGTTCGGTAACTAAATCTATATTCGATTTTATGTTCAAGTTGTCGTAAAATTTTAAAGATTCAGTCTCATTTTCTGTAAATACTTCAAGATTTGCATTATATAATTTTTGTTCTATGGATACTGGAGATAAAAATATGTAACTAAGAGCAATGGTTGCAAGAATCATCAATGATATAAATCCTATTCCAGCAGCCTTCCAGGCAGAAAAAAACTTGTTCTCCTTCTTTTCGTGATCCTTTAATATTGTCCCATGAATTTTCTCAACAATGAGATATATGATTCCGGTATAAGCTAAAGGCAAAATTTGATTAGGGATCTTTTCTATAATATTATCTGGAATAATGAATATTCCGCCGAACAGTATAAAAGTCGCAATAATGCTAATTAGAAAGGCCTTATTTCCATTGTCAGGTTTATTAAGAGCGAAGTAGTTTTCTCTAATCAAGTATCCGGCAGCCAAAGGCCCTCCAATAAAAGTAGCAATACCAATGGCTTTTTGAGAGTAAAATGTAACGTTTTTTGTTGGGTTGGTTTGCTCTGTCATTTGGTAAGTGGTTTTCTAGTTTTCAGGGTTATCCCAATAGGTTTCCCTAGCTTTTCTCTTTTTGTAATATCCAACAACAACAAGTGATAGCGGGAAGAAAAGAATTATTAAAATCCATTTTACGACCGCTGCAATTATATTAACAACTATCATTTCTTCTGCATCATTTTTATGGTAAAGCCACCAATGACAAGAATGACAAGTGCCATTACCAACCATAGCCATAGTTCGTTTTCGAAAAGAGGAGCAACAACGGCGATTGTTTTTTTAGGAATTTTTTGAACCTTACCTAAAGTCAAGCTCGAAATCTCTTTTGGAATTTTCACACCTGCCTTGGCAATATCATACTGAGGTTTTCTATCGTTTGCTTTTCCGTAGGCTAAATAATACGTTGCTGGTTTTGAGAAACGAGCATGTAGCTCATGAACGTAACCTTTTGCTGAAACGCCGGCTATAGTTAATGGTTGATTGTCGTTGTTCTGAATACTGACACGAAATTTTTGAGCTAAGGTTGTGGGGAAAGTGAATTCATTCTTTTCGATTCGATTCAGGGTTCCGTAGTATATTTCGCTATAGCTGTAGCGCCAGCCTTTCTCCGTTTCAACACTATCAAGTAGAGCTTCAATTCTGAAGTTTCTGTAGTAATCAATTTCCTCTGGAACATTGATTTTAAGATAACTTATAGGTAGTCGTTTTTTTAAATCAAGATCTAAAATGGTCGTTTTTCCTTCCTGATTTATATTTAAACTAGCAACAGTATATTGTTTGAGCTTATTTATTGACTTTACAGTAACACTAATTTTAGCAGACTTTAATTCTGGCTTTTCTTGTGTTTTAACTAGAACTCTATAAAAGCGATACTTTGCATCCGGAAATTCTAAATTGCTAAACCTATAATCTGTATGCTCATTTTGAATGGATAAAACTCTGTAATCGTCTAGAATGGTAAACCATTCGTTTTGATTCTGACTTCCTTCTAAAACAACTTTCCAATCAAAATTTTTGTTTTCGAAGTCTAGATGAATACGATTGATAGTTTCTTCGGTAGTTACTTCGTAGGTGAAATAATACCCTTTTGAATTTGAAGCAGTATTTAGTAATTTAAAATCAACTGCCTTTCGGTCAAAATATCCAGATCCGACTTTCATTAAATATGGAGCTTCTAAAGTGTCATTTTCTTTAACTCCATAAACGCGAATATCCATTATGTCTTGAGCAACTTCGCCAAATACAGCATCTGGTAATTCGATAGAATGCCACAAACTATCTACAGCTGATAGCTGCATTTTATAATCATAAGTGTCTAATTGTGCAAAGGCACAAAGGCTACAGAAGCATCCTAAAAGGAGTGCTATTTTATTCTTGATCTGGTTCATCAGCAATTTTGTGTTTGTACTTATTGTATAAGAATGAAATGATTAATAGCAGTATTCCCAATGAAACAAAAACAATAGTCTTTGTAATAGTGTTCATAGATGCAATGTCATAAAAGAAGAGTTTTATTAATGTAACCGCGAATAAAGCAATTGCTCCAATTCTTAAGTATTTATTGTTTTTATAAATTCCGTATGCGATTAAGAATAGTGAGTAAACTCCCCATAAAATACTCAGACCTAGTTTGTAGGTTTGATTTGAACCTGCGAGATCAAGCCATTGCAAGAGTTCGCTACTTAGTATCCATAATATTGATATATGTAAAATGGCAACAAAAACCAAGTTTGCATTCATTCTCATGAAAGCGGCCTTTGATAGCTTGTGAATACCAAACATTAATAGAGCAAAGAAGCCAATGGCAACATAGCGAATTCCGATATTGAAATTACTAGTGCCGAAAGAACTGGCAGCATCTTCATATATAAAGCTCTCACGAAGCTCACTAATAATATATAAACCTGTAGTCAAGAAAAGTATAGTGACCAAAAGACATAGGCCTAATGTTACAATGCCTAAAATTCGATTCTTGAGTATTTTGATATTTACAAAAGCAAGGGCACTAACAAAAAATAGGGTGAAATTTAATGACCAAATATTGCCAAAACTTCTTAAATCAGAATTATAGGTTCTATATGGATATTCTTCTGTAGGTGAAGATTCTATTGCAGATAACCAATATTGTTTGTCCCAATAATATTGAATTTCAGTATAGAACGCACCAAAGATTGCTATCAAGAAAATAATTGGTATGCCGAATGCCATAAATTTCTGCATCCAATGTTTATTTGAAGCATCTGCGCTAGCATATTCTTTTCTGTTAATCCAATTGATAAAGCCAAAAGCAGCAATAAAAATGAGCGAAGTTAGAAATGTAATATTCATAAAAGAACTTAAATGTTCATCTGAATAAGCCTGATAACTTTCACTCCAATCTTGGAGTAAACTAAAAAACGCTAAAATCATTAATGGATATGATAGTCGCTCATAAACTGGAACGTTCTTAGTGCGACCAATCCAAAATAGTAAAGCTGCTTCTAGTGACCATAATAGCGTTACCCAATTACCATCTAATTGAACAGGTACGGCAATTGTAATAAATATTAGCACCATGCCGGCAACCAAATAAAACAAATTTCGGTCAGCTAATTTCTTTTTGAATAATATCGAACAAACAATGAAATGTATTAGAGCATTAATAAGTGTGAATACACCTAATAATTCTTGGCCTATTTCATTTCGACTCAAAATGCTATACCCTAAACCAAAGAAAATAAAAGAGTTTATCATCAAGAAAACAACATCTGATTTCTTGAATTTTTCATTTGCAATTAGTTTATAGGCAAGAAAAATAGCATAGAATTGTGAAAAGAAAATACATAAAAATGTAAGTGCTATTTGAAAATGTTCATCTCTTTGATAACTGAAACCAGCAAACCCAGCATATATCAACCAAGTGAATATAAATGCGGAATAGTATAATGGTTTCCAATCTTTTTTAAAACTGATTACCAATATACCAACATTGATAATGGCCATATAGCTCAAAAGAACCAACACGTTACCGGAGTCATTACTCAATAAAAAAGGAATAGCATAAGCGCCAACTAGACCTATATGCGCAATTACTTGTTTGTTGTAATTTAATGCTGCAACTACACCAAAGACTGTGAACAGTAGCATGAGTCCAAAAGTCATCGACTGCGGAAAAAGGTCATAGAAACTATAAGCTGCAAAGGTGATAAAGTACAATATTGCTATTGCCCCACTTACTAAAACGGCGCTATAATTTTCATATTTAGCTTTGAGTTTTATACCAAAACCTATTAGGCCCAAACCTGTTAAATAACCTAAAATGATTCGCGTTAACGGACTAATTAGATTATTTTCAATTGAATATTTTGCGCCAATTGCAACCCCAATAACTAGAATTGCAATCCCGATTTTATTGATGAGATTTTCACCAATAAACTTCTCTAAATTAGATTTTCTTGTAGGTAATTTAGCTCTTACCTGGTTAGTTTTTGTAGCATTTGTACGCTGCTTTGGTTTTTGAACTTCACTCGTTTGAGCTTTTTCAGAAATGGTTTCTTGTGAGGTTGATATTTGTTTTTCTTCTTCAGACGCTACAATCTTTTTTTCTTCAAAAGCGTCTTCAGAAATCGCTGAATTTTTTATTCGCTGAATTTCTTGTGAAAGCGATTGAATCTCTTGAGCAAAACCTTTTTGTTTGGATAAAAGCGCATTTAGCTTTTTATGCAGTAAATCGATATTGTTTTGTTGGTCTGACATATGTTCTGGTTAGGAACCGCCCATAGTTCAAGGGAGATCAATTAATTAACGACAAAGACCTTTTTTTATTGACTTTAGATCACATTTTTACTGCATATCTAGCGTATTATCTTTTTCGATTTAGTTCATATTGGTAAAGCTCACGACCTAATTCAGCTAAAAATGGTAAACCTATCTCATCGTACTCATAAATGTTGTCGTTAAAGATTTCATTTTTGTTTACGAGTATGGTCGCGGTCAATAAAAATTCGATATCATTCTTTGTATCATGAATATATGCGCAATCGGTAAGTGTGCCGTAGGCATCACCTACCTTGTTATATATTTTAATATGCTCTGGAATATCTTCTTTGGTATCGCCGTACATGAAGAATTTACAGTAACCATCATAAAAGACTTCTGAGTTATAGCCTAATTTTTTAGGTAGGGTACTCATTGCATGTTGAACAAAAGCAATTTGTTCTTTGCTGAGGTTTAGTTTTTCAGAGGTTACAAATAAATCAGGAAACATTACCTTTTTCAAAAATTCATGCTGCGTTTCAATAGGGTAGTAGTTTTTAAGACTAAAATCAAACCCACCATGCATCAAGGAGTCGTCTTCGATATAACCCAATCCCTTTTCGATATCTTTCAATACCAATGGCGTAGCAGAGGTATTAATACTTCCTTTTAACAGCGTAGTAGTAGAATCATTCAAATAGATAATGAGCGGTTTGGAAGTTATCTCATCAGAATCTGGAGTAGATAAGCGATGTGATATGCGCACAGGTCCATCAAGTATTTTTTCTAGTTCTCCGTTAATGTAATCTTGACCTAAAAATTCAAAAAGTCTATTATTTGCAGCATTATCACTAACTGCAAAGATCTTTTCTATTTCTTTTTTGATAGTGGTTTCTAAGGTGTCACCCTCTATATATAAGGGGGTATTCCTATCCATATGGTCTAGGGTGTTTAATTTGGATAAGGCCAATATTGCAATAGGAAATTTAACCGTACTTGCCGGATAAAAATATCTTGTAGCGTCAACCTTAAAGTCATAATCTTTAAAGGATACTGCTCCGTTTTTTCGTTCAACTCGTGAGAACTTAATTTGCAGAGGATAGTTAGCAAGACTATCCATAACGCGTTTGATATTTATGTTTTCAGATTGAAGAGCAATTTCTAAAGGCTTATCTGGTTTGATTTCAGATTGGCATGATATAAAACTCCAACAAAGAAAAAGAGTAAGAAGGTATTTAACAATGTGAATGGATATTTTACAAACATTTTTCATGCTACCTTAATGTTTTGTTACTTTTATTATGAAACTCCTTCTTTAGGTTCTTCATAAACCTCTCCTCTATGAGGTTTTAAAGCATCACGAAGTTTTATCATATTTGATTCTTCTGTAACCATAAATGCAAAACTATGCATATCATTTACCTCATGGTAGCCTGTAATATTCAGGGCTAAGGCTTCAATCGCAATATATTCTTTGAGATGTTTTTCATGATGTTCAGCTGTTTTAGCAGCAGCAGGGCCTCTAAAATCCCAAATAAGTTTTATTTTTCGATGCATAGAAATCTACTTTAGTTCTTTTGTTTGCAAAGTTATACTAAAGTAGCAAATTCTTAAAAGGTCATTAAAAATCTGTTAATGATTGCAGTAACTACTTGTGAGACAATTGATAATTGTTACTTTTGCGGGATGTTTTTGAAAAACAAAAATCAAATAATTTTTACGATCACAGGTCTTGTAGCACTCCTATTTTTTGCTTCTTGTAATTCTATAATCAATGACAAGCAAAATGATGCACCTTTAGCAAGAGTAGGCGAAAACTACCTTTACAAGAATGACGTGCTTCCACTTTTATATGATGGAATCACCAAACAAGATAGTGCGTCCGTTGTTACAAACTACATTAATAACTGGGCTTCAAAACAATTGCTACTTTCAAAAGCAAAGATAAATTTACCTGAAGAAAAATTATCAGAGTTTAATGCGCTGGTAGCTGAATATAAAACTGATTTATATACAAGAGCTTATAAAGATGCTTTGGTAGGTCAGGCTGGTGATTCAACGGTTACAAAGTCAGAGATGCGTAGCTTTTATCAAAATGAAAAAGATAATTTTCGATTGAAAGAGCGTTTGGTGAGAATTCGTTTTGTGCACCTGCCACAGCAGTTTTTGAATAAGAAATCGGTAGTGGAAAAATTAAAACGTTTCAATGCTAAAGATGTTACTTATTTAGACTCTATTGGGGTTCAGTTTAAGAAGCTAAACTTTAATGATTCGATTTGGGTTACTGCGTCAAGAGTGATGGAAGAAATACCTCCCATTACCATTGAAAACCAAGATAAATACTTAAAAAATTCCCAATTCTTTGAATTGAAGGATGCATTAGGGGTATATTTGGCAAAGGTAGTAGATGTGCGTAAAATCAATGATATTGCCCCTTTGCCATACATCGAATCTACAATTAAACAGGTGCTTTTAAATCGTCGTAAATTGGATTACATAAGACGATTAGAAACAGAGATTATTGACGAAGCAATTAAAGAAAACGAATTTGAAGTATTTACAAAAGATGAATAAAGTATTATTTTTTCTATCCGTATTAGGCGTAAGCAGTATAGGTTTTTCACAGCAAACAGATTCGATTGCAATACCAGACACTAATCTGGAGCCGCCGGAGATGATTGTAGAGAATACAGACATCAAAAAAGATTCTACGAATAACTTTAAGCGAGTAAAACTTGACGGTATCGCAGCGGTAATTGGAGACTATGTGATATTAGATTCCGATATCGACAAAACATTAATTGATCTAAAAAGTCAAGGAGCATCTACCGAAGATATTACTCGATGTGGACTTTTAGGCAAACTTATGGAAGATCGTTTGTATGCTCATCAAGCGGTTCAAGATAGTATTCTTGTTTCTGATGATGAAGTAAACCTTACTAGTGATCGTCAGGTTCAGTCTTTAGTTCAGCAAATAGGTTCGATAGAAAAAGTTCTTTCATATTATAAAAAAGAGAGTGAGGTTGATTTTCGTGAAGAGCTACATAAGATAAACAAACTGCGAATGTTGTCTGAGAAAATGCAGCAAAGTATTGTTTCTGAGATTGAAAT
>CALLIG010000184.1 GCA_938009735.1 uncultured Flavobacteriaceae bacterium | reverse complement strand
CTTTTGTCTTACAACTCATTTCCAAAACGGATGGGGTAGCGAAGTACGTAGATTTGCAAGGACAAGTAGATGTTGTCAAATTGTCATATGAGGCATATATCAAAGCGGTAGATGCTGCTAGTGATGGCGGCAAGACGTTGGTATTGATACAGAAGCAAATGAAATTGGCGATGTTTCAAGACCTCCAAGACTTAGTGTTGTTGACTAAGCTGAATGCCAAAGGGGACGAATCTTACCCGCTTGGTGCAGGCTTTAATTTGCAGGCGAAACCACAACGGAGTAATGAGCCTTTGCCAAAACCAGTTATCAAATATATTCGTCGTGGAATAAAATCTGGAACGGTAGTAGGAGAGTTGACGGACTTTCCGAAGGGGGTAAGAGAGTTTAGTTTGTTGCATTCGACAGACAAGGGATTGACTAAAACGAATGGGACGAGTACTTCTGGAAAACGATTCACTTTGGATTTGGGGATTACGGAACAGCGCGTTCAGGTGTCGGGATATTTCCTTGGGACGTTCCAACGGAAGAGTGATGAGAGTGATGCGGTGGAAGTTTTTGTTTTGTAAAATAAGAGAACATTTATTTATAACATTGAAGCGGTTATTTTTTCTGTATAGAAAAGATGACCGTTTTCTTTTTTTTTGATTGACTCGTTGAAGGCACCGCTTCTATGACCAATAACCAAATCGTTGCCCTGCTATCGATAGCAGAAAAAATTTTAAGCAAAAAATAACTTTTTAAATTCTTTATTATTAGAGAGGATTTATGAACTTACAGCAATTAAGTAGTGAGTACCTAATTTTTTAGAAAAAGAAAAACTAAAGCAATGAAAAATTATTTCTTAAAAACATTAGTCTTAATCATTATCCTTTCATCTTGTCAAAATTCCGATGAAGTAAAAATCATACCAAGCGGTAAAATTATTTTTACAGAAAATTCTATCTGGATAAATCAAGATTGTAAAACAAAACAATAAAATTTAGACTAGATCATTTACAAAAAGATTCCATAGAGATAAAACTAGATGACGAAATAGTTGAAGTGAATTTCAATGAATCAAAAAACCCTTTTAATAGCCTATTCGGTGAGGTAATTATTCCAACTAATATTGGATACAAATCAATTAGTTTCACAAATCGGAATGACAAATCAGTTTTAGCTAAAGAAGAAATTATCTATGTTCAAAAAGAAGATACCTTAAACTTTTATAGTCATAATTATCATTTTATAAAACCTATGATTGGAAAACAAGTCCAATGTTGGACAGATTATAATGGTGATATAATTCCTGGAAGATTTGATTATGAAGTAAGCTCTGAAGTCAAAAAATCGACTGAAAGAATTGGAGAAAATGTAAAGAGAACACTCGAACTAAACAATGTATATTTAATAGAAAAAGAATCGAAAGAAAAATATTTTATATCTCCAAAAATCGTTTAATCAACCACCATTAAGAACTATGGAAATTTAGGTAACAGCATTGTTACTACCAATGCTTATGGGAAATATGAAATTGGTTTAGATGTCAAAAATAAAAATCAACTCGAAGCTGCTCAATCTGATGTAATCCTCAATAATAAAACAGATAATTTTCCAAGTTTTAGAGTGATTGAAGAAATTTATGGACATCAAATTACTGGAGTATTAAAATCATGCAATGAAATTGATACATTGAAAATTGAAGCTTTTGTGTTACCGGAAAGGATACAAGTTGAATTGAATTGTAAGCAAAAAAGTAATAGTTAATGGTGGAACCCCTGCTGTCCAATAAACAAATCGACAGCGGGGAGTTCGATACCTTTTTTTTTGGAAAAATATTTTTTTGACTGCTTCCCTTGCTATACTTGCAGACTGTCGGACAAAGTCCGCTACCTTAATTCGTACACCGCTATTAAGGAACAAAAAAATAGAGACAAGTTCACACTCATCTCCATTTTAAACAAAACTATATAGAAACTAAAAATCAACTGTCGACTATTATTTGATATAAGTTCTGAATTCTTTTTCACCTATAATTACTCTAACCGAACAATTAGTAGATTTAAGTTCAGCGATATTATATTGTCTGTGAATAGTTTGAGTATTTTCAAATTTTTCAGAAAAAAGTTCAACGCCTTCTTTGTCAAAAATCGCTACTTCAACTTCCCCTCCATCCAAAACTAAAGCATTCAATAAAATATAATCACCTTCTTTTTGGATAGTTGGTTTATAAATTTTTCTTTGCTTTTCTTTTAATACTTCCAACTTATTATATGTCAACTTTATAATCTGCTTACGAAATGAATTGTTGTCTTCTATTTCAATCTCATAAATTCCAGATGGAAGATTAGACAGGTTATAAGACTTAGAAGCCTTATCGCTAATTGAAGCTTTTTCATTAAGTAAAACCAAACCTTCTTGGTCCATAATTTTGATGGTAACATCCGTTAATTTTGAATCATCAATGATTAATGCAAATACTTTATTTTTTGCATTTAATACTTTAATGGTAGGTTTGATTTCGTTGGCAAAAACATTGGAAGTCGTTAATAACAATGTAATTGCAAATAAAATGGTATTGATGTTCTCTGTAATTTTTTTCATAATTAAATGTGTTTTTGATTTAAATAAATATTAACAATACACAGTTGTTTTTCATATTTTATAATACAAAGATAGGAGGCTTGGGGAGATGGAACTACTTTAGAATTGTCCATTGTTAGTCTTATATTAACTTTATTATGTTTTTAATAATTAAAACGAGTTAATATAGTATTAATAGTGGTTAATATATTCAGAAAGTCAAATTTTTAATAAAGAAAAGCTAAGCTTATTGAAAGGCAATATGTAAAAAGAAGCCATTAGTAAACAACGTAATTGTTTTAGTATACTATTTTGTCAAGCTAAGCCTTTTTATCATCTCTTCATTTGATTAAATGAAGTACATCGTAAGCATCCGACCAACCACACCGACAAAAAAAACCGAAGCCGCCAACTAGCGATTTTTTTTTTTAATCAAAAGAATTCCCCGATGCTTGTGTCGTGTGCAAAAGAAGCAAGCGTTTCATAGCCCCAACTTTTACGTGTCCGTATGGAAGTTGGGGAACAAATAAGAGAATCGAGGCTAGCCGTACACCGTGGCCAATAAACAAATCGTCGCTAGCGCTGGACCGTGTTTACTCTTAAACGGTTACAATATAATTACTAACTGATGTTACGCAAAATTGCTAACGGCGCAGCGCGCCATTCCCCTTGGTAGTTTACAGATATGATAAAATAATTGGCGGCACAGCGTGACGCACCTATTAAATTGAACCAATGGAAGCATCACGCTGTGCCGCCCTCTTCTCATCTTGATAATTGCTACCAAGGGGAATGGCGCGCTGCGCCGTTGGCAATTTTGCGTAACATCAGTTACTAAAAAGTAAACACGGCCCAGAGTTCCAGCGCTAGCGAGAACTTATAAATCAATTTTTTCCTCCTGAAGTGATATGCTTTTTGCGACTTCAACCTTTTGGTTGTAGATTTGTTCCAAGATAAAAAGGACATCTTTGTTTTTTGCTTGAACACATTTATCAAAGAAAGACTTGTTGTCCTTTTCCATCAAATTGATGCACATTTATAGCACTACCCAAATTTGTTCTATCTTGTAAACTTAATGTTTTATTAAATAAACTTGCTCTAACCAAATTGAAAACAAGTCCATGCTCTCACATTCTACGAACGAACATCTCCATTGCGAGTTGTACATAAATAGGCGCTCTAATTTTTTGATAAAAAGAAATGATATCGGACTTATAAAAGGAGTCCGATCTATTTTTAGATTACTATTGCTAACCATAATCAGCCTAATTTTCACTTTACCGCTATTTTCACAAATCGCTACTCAGACGATCAAAGGCAACGTTATTGATAAAGACTCTGAGTTTCCTATCATAGGTGCTACGGTAATATTACTTAGCAGAACCGATACAATTGGTACAATAACTGATTCAACCGGTTACTTTGTTATTCCAAATGCTAAAGTTGGTAGGCATTCCATTCTAATTAATTATTTGGGTTACACTCCTTTAGAAATTCCAGAAATTCTGATTACTGCTGGAAAAGAATTTTACTTGGATGCTGCCATTGAAGAGTCATTCTATAATATGGCCTTAGTGACGGTGACGGCAAAACTTCAAAAGGATAAACCGATTAATGCCATGGCAGCGGTTAGTGCCCGTTCCTTTTCTTTGGAAGAGGTGACCCGTTATTCCGGAGCAAGAAACGATGTTTCGCGAATGCTGGCAAACTTTGCTGGAGTAACTACTAATAGTGACTCTAGGAATGATCTGGTCATCCGTGGAAATAGTCCAGTTGGAGTGCTCTGGAGATTAGAAGGTGTTGCGATTCCTAGTCCTAACCATTTCTCTACTTTAGGTGCTACTGGTGGGCCAGTAAGTGCCTTGAACACTAATCTGCTGAGTAATTCTGATTTTTTAACTGGAGCCTTTCCAGCTGAGTATGGCAATGCCAATGCAGGAGTATTCGATGTCAATTTTAGAAATGGAAATAAAGATAAGTTTGAGTTCACGGCACAATTGGCAGCATTCAATGGAATAGAATTCATGGCGGAAGGCCCACTAAGCAAAAAGAAGCAAGGATCTTTTTTGGCATCATACCGCCGATCTTTTATGGAATTGGTGCAAAAAACCGGTTTTGACGTTGGGACTACTGCTACTCCTACCTATCAGGATCTGAGTTTTAAAGTTGTATTGGGGGAAACCAAACTGGGTCGGTTATCCTTTTTCGGAATCGGTGCCAATAGCAAAGTCGCTTTTCTGGCAGAGGAAACAAATCCTGGTGATCTTTTCGCTAGCAGCGATCGGAATAGTTATGCTACTTCCCGTATCGGAATTTTAGGTTTAAAACATCTCAAATTCTTCGATAACAATGCACACTTAAAAACTACTTTGGCAGTATCAACTACTCAAAATGAATTTATTGAAGAGGTCATCAATAATCAGAGTAATATCAGAGATCAAGAAATAGATGATCAGGTCACCCGCTATACCCTTTCAACTTTGTTCAACAAAAAGTTCAACGCTAGGCATAGACTCCGCATCGGTATTATAAATGAATTCTTTCAACTAAATAATACTGGCCGCATGATGGATAATGGACTTTGGCAGACCTTTCGCTCCTTTAATGGTGAAATGAATCTCATCCAATTCTTTGCACAGTCGAAATATAAAATTACGAAAGACTTAATTTTTAACCTTGGTCTTCACAGCCAGGTACTCACTTTTAATGGTGATTATTCGGTAGAACCAAGAATGGCTTTAACCTGGCAAATTGCTCCGAATAAGAGTATCAATTTCGGATTTGGAGTTCATGAACAGATGCTACCATTGCCGGTTTATCTGCAAACACAATCCATCAACGGTCAGCAAGTATTAATTAATAAGGATATTAATTTTTCCAGAAGTACTCAATTTGTAGTGAGCTATGACCAAAGCTTGGGGACTGACTGGCGGTTAAAATTGGAAATGTATTATCAGGATATGTCGCAGATACCAGTCGATATATATCCTAGTAGTTTTTCTGCACTTAATCTGGGCTCTACTTACCAATTCCCAGAAACGGAAGCCTTGATTAATGAGGGAAACGGTAAGAATTATGGTATTGAATATACCTTAGAAAAGTTTTTTTCTAATGATTACTATGGTCTATTGACGGGTTCTTTTTTTCAATCCAAGTACATTGGAAGCGATGGAGTACAAAGAAATACAGCTTTCAATAATCAATATATTACTAACCTCTTAGTTGGTAAAGAATTTCGCATAGGGGATAAGAGAAGAAATGCCATAACCCTTGATTTGAAATTTGCCTTCACAGGGGGACGTTATTACACGCCCATTGATTTGGAGCAATCCAAAATATTTAATACGGAAATAAGAAAGTATGATTCGGCTTATAGCGAAAGATATAATCCCTATCTCAACTTGAATCTCCGAATCGGCTATCAACACAATAGTCCTACTAAGAAAATTTCTCAACAATTTTACCTGGAGCTTACCAATATCACCAACCACAAGAATGTATTTTCACAACGGTATGATTCAGAAAGTCAAAAGGTTATTACAATATATCAACTGGGTCTTTTCCCAGATTTATTATATAGAATTCAATTTTAAATTCGATAGATGATGGAACTAGGAAAAGATTTGGCTTTAGTAATTGCTTGGCCTAAATGCTGGGCAAAAGCTCCAGAATCTTTATTTGGAAAATTGAAAAAGGTAGGCTTTTTCAAGAGTGATTATTTTCAACTGGGGCATACTGGCATCCTTTTGATTAACGGAACTTCTGGTCAGGTTGAATATTTTGATTTTGGAAGATATAGTACTGGAGAATACCAAGGTAGAGTACGTTCGCGTCGAAGTGACCCTAAATTGGGTATTGATGTTCTTGCCAAATTGGATGCAAAAGGTGATTTGGAAAACTTAAAGGAGCTCTTGTGGTCTATCAAGTCCAAGCAATACGAAATGCATGGAGAAGAAGAGATGCATATTGCTGTTTGTAAGAATTACAACTTTCGACAGGGTAAGCTGTTCGCTGAAAGTCTGCAGGATGCAGGCAGTCAGGATTATGGATCAATTAATTTCAATAAAATCAACTGCGCTAACTTTGTACAAAAAGTATTACTCAAAGGCATAAAATGTAAAAAGACCAAGTTTCACCTTCGGTTGCCTTTAACGCTTCTCCTGCCTACTCCAATAGGAAACATAGAAGCAATCCCGATGCCTGAAAACTACATTGTCAATGATCATGAGATCATTGCAAAAAAAAGACTCAGTCAATGGGCAGTAGTAAAGTATACCTTTCGAGCCACAGTAATCAATGTTACCCGCAAAAACCTTGAAGTCAAAGCGTTAAGTCACTTACTCCCTCCTGTTCGAGATCCAAGAATACCTGTCGAAGCACAATGGTTAGGAGGACAGGGAGAAGGTACTTGGTTGACACTTACCCCAATAATGGATAAAAACACGTCCTATCGAATTAGAGGTATGGCAGCTAATGGCGAAACGGAATATGACTATTTTGTAAAAATGAATTACCAGGAATTTGACTTGGAAAGACCCTATCTATTTGTATCTGGTTGTTCAAGATTAGGAGTCACTATTGTTCAGGATAACAAGAAAATAAGATTAATTCATCATAAAGATTTCCAAGGAGTTTCTTAATTATTTTTCCAAAAATAGAGATAAATTAAAAAACACGGACGCTCCAAGCACCAGCGAAAGAGAGTATCTACTTCGTTGCTACCCAATCTTCTGGGTAAGTATCCTTTATCTTATTAGCGTAATATCTCCTGAAATGATTTCTACATTATTAGAAGCATATTCTATTTCAAAAATATAAACATAAACATCTGAAGGAAGTGGAGTACCGTCTTTTGTTCCATCCCAACCTTCGGCGTTGACGGCAACATTTTTCTTATCAAAGACTATTTCTCCCCATCTATTAAATATTTTTAAAGAGTTAACTAGAACTTGGGATGCTGATGCTGGAACCACATTAAAAAGATCATTAAGGTTATCACCATCTGGAGTAAAAGCATTTGGGATGACTATGGAGCAGTCTGAGATTTGATTACTTATTTGAATTAGCGTGTCAATTTCGCAGCCATATTCATCCTGAATTACGATTTCATATGTTCCTGCATTTAAATTTTCAAAAATATTTCCCTCCATAAATTCTCCTTCATCAAAACTCAAAAGAACAGAATCGTTCTCTAAAATTAGTTCAATAAATCCGTTGCTGCCATCACAAGTAGAAGGGGAGGTTTCAATTGCAAGAATCGATATTTCTTCTGTGTTTATTATGGTAACATCACTCATCGAGGTACAACCATTTTCATCTTGAACATAGAGAGTATATTCCCCTGCCAGTAAGTTTTCGAAAGTATTGGAAAATTGAAAATTGGTTGCGTCTAAGGAATATTCTAATTCTCCTATTCCTCCACTTGCGGTTACAGAAATGGAACCGTTATCATTTCCACAGGTTACATCTTGAATAGTTAAATCATTAATTTCGATATTAGTGGACGCGACAGATTCAAAAATACTCGCCCCTCCTAAAAGGACAATATCTAAATTGCACAAAAAGGTTATGGTGTTATTGTTAAAATTAACGCTATACAAATCAGTTTCGTCAGGAAAAGTTCCACCCGTCGCAGCAAAGGCATAGGTAGATACATCATTACAATCTTCTGCAAAAGAAACGATTCCAAATAATGCACCGTTGATATTTGAATTGATGGCGATGGTACTATTTGATGGATCATTAATATCAATTTGAACTATATCATCACCTAGCGTAGTCATATAGAGGTTACCTTCATAGAAGGTTAAGTCTCCTGCTGGTGAAGCGCCAATATTTCCTAGTAAAGTTTCAGTACTAGTCATGAAATTATAAGTCCATAATTCACCATTGTCTCTTGCCGTGTATAAAAGACCATCAGCAGCAATAGTGAGTGAATTATATATGGGGTCAGTAAAAGTAATGTAGTCAAAAGGAAAATTATTAATGAGAAGAACGCCTCCGCTTAAAGTATCTATTTCAAACATTTGGCCTGCATCTGAAATGCCATAGAGTTTTCCATTGGGGTGAAAAGCAATATCAGTTGTATATGTTCCTGCAAAATTTACGACAACCTCATAAGAACAATTGCTAAGATCCAATCTAATTAGATCATTGTTATCAGCATTACCATATATTGTTTGAGCAGAGGTTTTAGTGGATAACAGACAGGTAATGAAAAGAAATAGAAAATATTTATACATAGGCAAAGGCGATTTTTTTAGAAAGATATTAATGATGTGAGTAGTAACTTTATAATTATATAAAAACATTCTAACTCTAAGTATAATATGCTCGACATCAAAGAAAGGTTGCCTATTATTTATTGGAGAGCCATTTTATATTTCTTCGCTCGCCGCTGGTTTTACCCAAGCTGAATGATAGACACCAGGCAGAGCTTTGGCGACAGCGGGGTCAATTTTAACTATTGAGTCTTGGTACTTATATTTAAGAAGGAAGATTTAATTCAAAATAATCTTCCTTCTTTCTTACTTTTGAAATAAATAAATATGAAAAACTCATATCTTATCTCTGTCTTCATTATTGCGATTTTCTTATTGGGGCAAAACACCGTGCAATCACAAAAAGAAAATATGCTAAAAATTAGCTTAAGTGCTCCACTTATGGAATACGTCGAATTGTCTTATGAAAAATTAATCAAACCGAAAAGAAGTTTAGAACTCAAACTCGGAATCATAGGTGTCGGGTTGGTTCAGGAAACGGTCTATACCAGTTCATTAAGCGGTTCTGAAACCGTACGAAAAGTTACCAATGGTTTTTTTATCAATGCTGGCTATCGGTTTTACAGTCTTTTAAATACAAATAAGAAATCAAAACCACTAAAAGGTTTCTATCTCCAGCCTGATTTGATTTTGGGTCGATACTTATCTCAAATATCTACTACAACACGAAAAGAGACGGTGTACTACCAAGGGTTATTAGCTAATTTTGGTTATCAAGGATTTATAGGAAACAAAATTAGTTTTGATCTTTATATTGGAGTCGGAATGGGTTATGATAACCGTCCCGAAATAGTCGACAATCCATCGTCGTATTTTGGTGAGTTCCATCGAGGGCTTTATAAGTTTAAGTCGGGACTAAGTGGAGCAATGAAATCTGGAATCAAAGTTGGTTTTGCTTTTTAAAAAATTAAAAATACAAACAAGTATCTTACTTTTGGTTCCCCGCTGTGCAGCATTATGCCAACCTACTGGTTGCAATTGAAAAGTAGCATTTGGTTTTAGGGAATAGAAACCATAGGTTTGAGGGATGCTACACAGCGCAGAAAGATGCTAAGAAAAAGGAAAAACGGAACCTGAATCAGAGGCTTCTGAATAATCTTTTTTTAGGGAGTAAAAAATAATTTAATATCAATCATAAATAATTCAATCATGAAAAAAGACAAGAAGAAAGACGAGAAGAAAAAAGCAAAATTGAAAGCAATCGCAAAAAGGAAAAAGAACAAGAACGCTTTAAAAAAGAAAGCGAAGAAAAAAGCAAAAAAGAAAGCAGCTAGAAAGAGTAAAAAGAAAGAAGCCAAGAAGGAAAAGAACTCGAAAGGAAAAGCAAAAAAATCTTAGAAATAGTGAATTCGTAATAACCTGCTGGCACCCTTCTGTTCGATACAAAGCAGCTTTCCTTTTAGTTGATTATTCTGCTTTGTATTGAGCAGCGGGTGCGAGCGGGTACCTTATTTTTATTGCTGTTGCTACCCAACCTTATCATGACTATATACCCTCTATTATAAAAAGAAGCCATCCACCAATAAAAATATATGAAAAAGTTAATGCAATTATTAGTTGGGCTATCATTGGTCGGGCTATCGTTTAGTTGTTCCAAACAAACAACCCAATTCAATACCGATTTATTAAATGGAAATTGGGAAGCAGTAGAATGGGCAAAATACAAAGATGGGGACAATATTACTTTTTGGGTTAAAGAGGATTATCCAGAAAGTAACCAAGATGGTTTCCCAGGTATTCATTTAGCCAGAGTATATGGAAGCTCTAATGGATTAAAAATTGAAACGAATAAATTTTATCACCTTCAAATTAGAGGAAATGAAATAATCAATACGCTGCCAGAAAGGTCGCTGTTGTTGGAGGACTCAAAGCTTACTTTTCTTGATAAAAGTGGAGATAGGGATTATTCCTTTGAAGCAGAAATAGTGGAATTGACCGAAGATTTTTTGTGGTTAAAATATGTAGATCAAAGTGGCTATACCTTTCAGTATAAATATCAGAAAATTTAAAATAAATAGCTGTATTGATGGTGTCTAATATTGCTATCATTGGATTCCTCAATGACATCAAATGCTTTAGGCAAAACGTAGGGGCAATCCCTTGTGGTTGCCCAACTTGTGGTGACCCAACTTATGGTTGCCCAACCCCATGGGATCATCATATAATAGAAGTCCCCAAGGTGTAGGGCAACCACAAGGGATTGCCCCTACATGATTGGGGTATTGCATTTAATCTAAAGCTAAACAGTAGTATCTCAACAGTTGGCAGAGCCAAGCAAAATGCTATACAAAATAGGCAGACCTTGGCGACAGCGAGCAACAGTATTTCAATCGTAGGCAGATGTTTATCCAACACAACCCATCTTTTTAATTCACTAATAACAATACTTTTACATTTTCTGAAAATTAACGTTGAGGAGGATGGAGTTCTTAAACTTTTGAAGTCTGTTTAAATAGATATAACTTTGCATCGGCAGTTGTTTTATAAACTGACGTTATAGCCATTTAGAAAAATAAAGAGATATTCACTTTGCCAATAAAAATAAAAGATACAAGAATCAAATGTTACCAATGCATGAGGCCTTCTAGCACATGTATTTGTCAACACATAAGTCCATTGCAGACTAAGACTCGTTTTATTATTTTGATGCATCCGAAAGAGTATAACCGAGAAAAAATCGGAACGGGACGGATGACTCAGCTTCAGTTGGAGAATTCAGAAATTATAGTTGGTGTAGATTTTACCGATAATGATCGGGTCAATGAAATACTGGCTAAAGAGAACTGTAGTTCTTTTTTACTTTATCCGGGAAACGATAGTTTTAACTTATCGATCAGAAAAAGTGCAGAAATAAATTCGGTTTTGGGAGATAATCCACATATCTTTTTGCTCGATGGTACCTGGCCTTGCGCCCGCAAAATGCTTAAGTCAAGTAAGAATTTGCAAGCACTAAAGAGAATGAGTTTTGATAATAAAATAGAATCAAAATTCATTATCAAGCAACAGCCAGCCTCTCTTTGTTTGAGTACGATTGAGTCTGTCTATACGGTCTTAAATTTGTTGAAGGAAGGTGACTTAGAGCAATGTGATACGAAGAATTTCCTTATACCATTTGAGAAATTGATTGAATACCAACTCGATTATATGCTGAACCCCAATAGTAAACACTATCGTTCAACTGCGAACGGAGCGATTATGCCTAAGAACATGTACAAGAAAAACGGGGATAGAAATATTCTTTCTGAATAAGTCAGCGTCTAAAAAACATTAAGCGGTATCTTCTTTCTCGCTGTCGTTACCTTTATAACAAATAACCAAATCGTCACTAGCGCTAGCGGAGAATTTTTTAGACTCAAAATCAAGAAGAGAATTACTATCTTTGGAAAATAGATAACCCTTAATACCAAATTATGAAAAAATACAAAGGATACCAAGCAAAATTTTTAGGGAAAGAATTGTTAGTTCCTCTTCCTAAGCTTAATAAAGAATTAGCCAAAACGGTTGCTCCGGTCAATGAGACAACAGACAACATTTTACGTTACCCAAATTACAGCGTCGTACAAAGTGCGAGTCGGAAATTCCCCATCTATTCAGCAGCTAATATTAATGGTAAACTATTCAAGTCAATTACTCGAAAAGAGGTGAAAGGTTCTTGGAAAAAAGATCGAAGAATTTCATTGGATCATCAATGGGGAAAAGAATTGTACGCTGCTCCTATGAGTGATTTTGACAAAGGACATTTGACCAAACGGGAAGATGTACAATGGAGCCGCATTACTGAAAGAGCTAAATTAGCCGCTAAAGAAACTTTCTATTATACCAACGCTGCACCACAACATAAAAATCTCAATCAAGCGCTATGGCGTAGAATTGAAGATTATATTTTACACAAAGAAACGATTGATGAGGGACTAAAAGTAAGTGTTTTTACTGGACCCGTTCTAAAAGCTAATGATCCTTTTTTTGTCAATGAAGTGAGAAACCAATCCGTTCAAATTCCTGCTCTTTATTGGAAGGTGGTTTATTATATTAAAAAAGGAAAGTTACATCAGGTTGGATTTCTTGCAGGGCAGGAAGGAATATTAAGACGTAAAAAAATAGTAAAAGCGCCCTCGACATCTCGTGGTCAAACGGAAGACAATTTTATGGGATTTGGTGAAGCAGATACTTACCAAGTAAAAGTAAAACTCTTAGAAGCAATTACTGGATTAAAATTTCCCAAAGCAAAAGAGTTACTTGTGGATCAACGACCTCAGAAGTTAATTTTAGAAGAAGTGACCTTGAGAGGTTCTGAAAAACAAACATTTATCAATGGATTGGTTTTGTAAAATAAAAGCTGGGGTTGCTTAAACCCCGCTGTCCAATACCCACCAAACTTCCAATTAAAAATCAAGCTGTTCGTCTAGACTATTATAGTCTACACGAACAGCTTTTCTTTTGTCTAACTACTTAATAAAAGTTGTAGCGGACAGCGAGGGGGTTTCTTCATCCGCTTTCTTTATTTTGAGAGACAAACTTTAGAAAGCAAAAAGTATAAATAAATGTAGGTATTCGATAAAGTAGAGTGGTATTCTTTTTAATGAAAACGAGCAGTAAAAAAAGAAATAATATTCAAAATAACAATATATTTGCGCCATGTCATTACCTAAACCTATTGTATTTTTCGACTTAGAAACCACCGGCGTTAGTATTACTCAAGATCGGATCGTCCAAATTGGTGCGATCAAAGTTAACCCTGACGGTACCGAAGAAATTAAAAACGTACTTGTCAATCCGACTATTTCGATTCCTATAGGAGCATCTGAGATACATGGTATCTCAGATGAAGATGTCAAGGACAAACCACTCTTTAGACAGATCGCCAAAAGTTTTGCTGGTTGGTTGTCAGGTTGTGATTTGGCGGGATATAATTCCGACAACTTTGATGTGCCGATGCTGATTGAAGAATTCACTAGAGTAGGAGTTTCCTTTCCAGATAAAGAAACTAAGTTTATAGATGTGCTTAAGATCGAGCGAAAAGTCAACAGCCATAAGTTGGGGGAAACGTACCAGCGATATACTGGCGAAGAACTGGAAGGTGCGCACGATGCTTTGATTGACATATACGCTACGATCAAAATCTTCCATCAGCAACTTAAACAAAACGAAGTGCTTCCAAGTGCGGCGGCGGACCTTGAAGCTTACTGTCAAGGTGAATTTGAACGAGTGGATTTTGCAGGAAAATTATATAGGAAAGAGGGCCAAGTTTATTGGCGATTTGGGAAGCATATGGACCAGTTGGTTTCGGAAACTAAGTCCTATTGTAATTGGGTATTGGGAGCTGATTTTCCATCGGAGACGAAGGCGCAGATTCGGGAGGTGTTGGGGATTCAAGAGCAATAGGTAACTCATAAAATTTAACACTTTTTTTATTTTTTAGCACGATATTTTAAAAAGAAATGCCTTCAACTAAATTGCGATGCGACAAACTAAATTGTTTTGTGATAAAACAAATTGCAATAAAGCAAAGTAAATTACTTTGTCGCAAACCAATTTACTTTAAGACAAAGTAATTTGTTTTACGGCATAGCAAATTGGTTTAAAGCATAGCAAAAAGAAATAAAGCTACTTTTTAGAGAAAATCACCTATTTATAAGGGTTGTTGCGCTGGAGTAGGTATCCGATACCTGTTCATTTATCTAGTCAGCCTACTTTGGTAGTAAGTAATAGACGTTTACTAAACCTTCAAGGTTTAGTAAACGTTATCAATACTTCTTCATAACTTAAAGAAGATAGAGACGCATTCAACATTTTTATAGCCGCCCGCTCGCAACACCTCAAAAAAAAGGAAATAACAAAAAGCACAAACGCTGTCGCTCGCACTACGTGTGTCCTGAAGGTTGCAAGACCATGCTGTTATTAAGATGGAGGAATCGACCCTCCGCAGGCTGCTGGTAGTAGCCGCCTGCAAACCACCTTTTGGTGCTTCGATTGTGAAGTCGAGGTATTGAGCGAAAAGGAAAAGGGTAGGCAAGACTACTCAGGTAAGATTAAAGGAGCTGAATGCAAATGAACCATTGACGATGTATCGAAAAGCAACGACTATATCAAAACTAGAAAGAGTGGTGTTTTCTAGGATAATTGTAGCAGGAGAACTATTTACTGGCTACAAGGTGTACGGTATGGAGATGGCAGGAACTTTAATCAGGCTTATAAACGGAACAGGAGAGACCAACATTTGATGCTAAGAGAAAGGCACAAGCTGG
>CALLIG010000183.1 GCA_938009735.1 uncultured Flavobacteriaceae bacterium | reverse complement strand
CTACTACTTATTAATTGTCTTTAAAAGCTTCACAAATATAGCAAATATCGATGCCTGAGGTTTTGGCCGTTTTCTACGAGTGTTTAATTTTAAACGCAATAATGCCATATCGACATTTTTCAAGGGCCTTTATGTCAAGTCAATAAAAGTCAGTTCTAAAACGGGTCGTCTAAATCAAATATGCTTTTGTTTTCTTATTTTAGGAGATGACTAATTCAAAAAATACCAACCCTATGAAAACTTCGAGAATTTTAGTGATGATAAGCTGTATGCTTTTTTTGGTCACAGCAGTACAAGCACAAAAAAAATATTCTAAAAAACAAATTGAAAAATTAAAGACTGAAGCCGCTGCGCTGGTAGATGCCGATAAAAAGCAGTCTCAGGTAATGGTGGACAAAATCTTCAGTTTTGCCGAGTTGGGTTTTCAAGAAGTAGAATCTTCGAAATACCTAACCAGTATTTTAGAAGAAAATGGGTTTGCAATTGAAAATTCCATTTCTGGTATTCCTACCGCTTGGTTTGCAAAATGGAGCAATGGTGAAGGTCCTGTTATTGCTTTAGGTAGTGATGTAGATTGTATTCCGAAAGCATCGCAATATCCGGGTGTGGCGTATCATAAGCCTATTGTAGATGGTGCACCGGGGCATGGTGAAGGGCATAATTCAGGTATTCCCATGAATATTACAGCAGCACTCGCCGTAAAAAAAATCATGGAGAAAGAAAATATTGGCGGTACGCTTTTGGTATGGCCCGGTATTGCAGAGGAGTTACTAGGTGCCAAGGCTTGGTATGTACGTGATGGTCTTTTTGATAAAATTGACATGTGCATATTTACGCATGTGAGTAACAACCTAAAAGTATCGTACGGCCCCACTCGAGGTACCGGTTTGATATCTGTTGAATATTCGTTTGAAGGTGAAGCAGCACATTCCGCGGGCGCACCGTGGCGCGGTAAGAGTGCATTAGATGCAGCTGAATTAATGAATATTGGCTGGAATTATAAGCGCGAACACTTGCACCCTTTACGACGTTCACATTCTATATTTACGGATGCAGGCGATCAACCGAATGTAGTGCCTTCAAAAGCATCGATCTGGTTTTACTTAAGAGATATTGAATACAAAGGCATTATGGAAATGTACGCCGAGGCAAATGATATGGCGAAAGGAGCTGCTTTAATGACGGGTACGACCATGACTTCAAAAATTCTAGGAGCTGCATGGCCAAGACACTATAACAAGGTGATTGCAGAAACTATGTATGAAAATATTAAGAAAGTAGGTTTGCCGGAATGGTCAGAAGCTGATCAAATTTTGGCAAAAGCCGTTCAGACCGAAGTGAACTCTAAAGAAGTTTCTGGGCTTGCTACTAAACTTGCACCTTTAGGCTTGCCACAAATTGAACCCGTAAGTGGGGGTTCTGATGATATTGGTGATATTTCTTGGAAGACCCCAACGGTAACCATGGGCTACCCTTCTAATATTCCAAACCTACAAGGGCACCATTGGAGCAATGCGATTGCCATGGCAACACCAATAGCACATAAAGGAGTAACCGCAGGGGCAAAGGCAGAAGCAATGACGATTCTAGATTTTCTATTAAAACCAGAACTTCTAAAAGGCGCTTGGGATTACTTTAATAACGAACAAGCCAAAGCTGGTAAGTTTGAACCTATGATATCTGAAAGTGATATGCCTCCTATTTATTTGAATGCTGATAAACAAGGCAAGTTTCGCCCTGAATTGGAAAAATTCTATTACGACGAAACCAAATTTGATTCGTATTTAGAACAGTTGGGGGTAGAATACCCTACGTTGAAGGAGAAGGAGTAGCGCCTTCTCTCCTAAAAAGGAGGGACTGAAGAAGGTGTTTTTCGATTGTGGTTATGAGATTGATTTATAGGCACGAGTTTTACACACCCCTAGCCCCTCTTGATAGAGGGGAAACTGTTACTTTTAAGTTTCCCTCCTAATAAGGAGGGATTAAGGGAGGTGTTTTTCGATTGTGTTTTTGGGGTTGATTTAAAGACACGAGTTTCACACACCCCTAGCCCCTCTTGATAGAGGGGAACACTCACTTGGAATCATAGCGTTGAAATACTATTCCAATTCCTCAATAGGCGGCGGAGTAAAATCATTTGCTTCAAAAGTCAAAATATAATCCTCAATATGCCGAAGTACATTTTCAATGTCATTCATAATTTGATGGTCAGAAAAACGAAGCACTCGAACACCTAATTGATTTAGTCGCTTCGTCTTTTTTACGTCCTTTTGCCAAACTTCAATTATTTCATGAGAGTAGCCATCACATTCAATGGCTAGTTGTAATTTGTTGCAAAAGAAATCTACTATATATTCATCAATAGGTTTTTGACGATGAAAATCATAACCAAATTGACCTCGCTTTAATTTCTGCCACAATCGTATTTCAGATTTTGTTGAGTTGTTGCGAAGCTGTCTTGCGAATTCTTTTAACTTGGGATTATAATGGATTTTCATGGTTAGTGGATTCGAATAAATATAAACAATTCGAAATACACTAACACACCCATTATCCCGTCTACGCTAAATCGCTCCCCCTTGCTCTCGCAGCGTCGTAGAGGGGAAACTGTTACGGTTAATGTGCATTCGAGTTTCCCTCTTAAAGGAGGGATTAAGGGAGGTGTTTTTGCAAGGCAATAGACACGATTTTAAGTATTGAATTTCTCCATGTGCTACCAAGTTTCATCTCATCCGCAGCTTTCGCTGTGTCAACTCTTCATAGTTAGGAAGCTATTGGGTACATTGTTATTGCTTAAATCTTCTTCTCTAGCAATGCCATGTAAAAGCCGTCATAACCACCTCTTGAAGCATAAATCTTCTTTTCTTGAACAAGTGTAAAGTCTGTACCTTCTTCTGAAGCTAAGAATGATTTTACTTGATCATGATTTTCTTGGGGCAGAATAGAACAGGTAGCGTATACCATTTTGCCACCAGGTTTTACAATCTTACTATACGAGCGTATAATTTCATGCTGCACCTTTTTGATTTTTTCTAAGAACTCCGGTTGCATTTTCCATTTGCTATCTGGGTTTCTTCTTAAAACACCTAAACCTGTACAAGGTGCATCAATAAGAACGCGATCAGCGCTTCCGTAAAGTTTTTTGAAGACTTTGGTAGAGGTAATTTCTCTTGGTTCTATATTATGAGCTCCGTTTCTTCTCGCACGGCGTTTCAATTCTTTCAATTTGCTACCATAGATATCCATAGCAATCAATTGCCCTTTGTTTTCCATAAGAGCAGCCAAGTGCAATGATTTTCCACCGGCACCTGCGCAAGTATCAACTACACGCTGACCTGGTTTTACATCTAGCATTTCAGCTACTAACTGTGAAGAAGCATCTTGTACTTCGAAATATCCTTTTTTGAAACTCTCGGTTTGAAAGACATTGGCACGCTCAGGCAAACGTAATGCTGAAGCATAACCTTTGATAGGCTCTACAACTATACCTTCTTCTAAAAGTGCTTTGCGTAGTCTTTCTTTATCTGTTTTTATAGTATTGGTTCTTAGAATAACTTCCGCTTTTACATTAAGCGCAGCCAATTCTGCCGTCCATAATTTTTCACCTAAAGCTTTCACACAGATTTCATCTATCCAATCTGGCACAGATTCTCTAAACTTTCTAATTTTTGAAAGTTCATCAAACTTTCCTTTGATTTTACGTTCAGGAGTTACTTCAATTTGTTTCCAATCGGGTAGTGCTATTCCTTTTAAAACAGCCCATACTGCCCACATTCTGAATAAATCAGCTCTGCGATACGGTGCTTTTACATCTGCAATTTCAGAGTACAATCTTTTGTAACGTACCATTTCATAAATGGTTTCAGCGATAAAGCCACGGTCACGTTTACCCCAACGTTTATCAATTCTTAAAACCTTCTGAACTACTTTGTCAGCATACTCGCCCTCATTGAAGATCAAATCGAGTCCGTCGATAACTGCAAATACTAAATTTCTATGAAGTTTCATGCCAACTGTGTTTCAGAAAATTAAGGTGGCAAAGGTATGGTTTTGTAATCGTATTATTTGTGTAATTTGCACCACAAATTTTCCACTTGAACGAACAGCAATTCATCATACTTTTAAAAGAAGGAACAAACCAAGCTTTTGGTCAGTTGCTTGATGAATACCAACAGAAGGTTTTTGGCACCTGTATTTCATTTGTGCCCAACCAAGAAGATGCTGAAGATATAGCCCAAGAGGTATTTATAGAAGTTTTTAATTCTATTGCTAAATTTAAAGGAGATTCTAAATTATCAACCTGGATCTATCGCATAACTACCAATAAATGTTTAGAGTTCATTCGAAAGAAAAATACTAAAAAGCGTTTTGGTTTTATGCAATCACTAATGGGCAATGATACGCCTATTGATAAGAGCTCTTATTTTACAGAATTCAATCACCCAGGCATTCAATTAGAAAATAAAGAGAAAAGTGAAATCTTGTTTGCAGCGATAAACAGGCTTCCCGAAGCACAACGCATCGTATATACCTTGAATAAAGTTGATGACTTGAGTTATCAAGAGGTGAGTGATATTACTGAGAAAAGTATATCTTCAATAGAGTCTTTATTGTTTCGTGCAAAGAAGAATTTAAAGGAGCTATTGTATGATTATTATAAAAAAGAAGGAAACTAGCGCAAGTTTTTTTTGTTAAAGGCATCTTAAAGTAAGGACATAAAGAGTAGGAGTATGAATACAAAAGGAAATATAGATCAGCAAGTAGAAGAAACATTAGAAAGTGTTTCTAAAATAGATAGCGTTCAAACATCGCCATTTTTCAAAGAGAAATTGATGCGACGCCTAGCAGAACAAGAAACAGCGCCAACAGAAGGTGTTGCCTATTTGACTTGGTTCACACCAAAGTACCAGGCAGCTGCTTTGATCTGCTTTATTTTTATGAATGCCGCAGCGCTACTTACGTATTCATCAGAGAGCTATACAGATAATGTAAGCAGTTTTGCTGAAGTATACGGACTTTCAGAAACGGATTCTGATACTTATTTATATCAAAATTAGAGACGATGAAGAATAATTTACTCTTATATATTTTATTGGCTTTCTTAATTGTGATGAACGGATTTTTCTTGTTCAAGCATTTTTCTGATTCTGATACACAGGATGCTCCAAGAAAAGGGCCTAGAATATTTATTGCCAATCAACTAAAATTTAACGACGAGCAAACCATAGCTTTTGAAAAGTTAGATGCAGCACATCGAATGAAAATGGAAGCTATTCTCGAGGATATTAAAGATGCCAAAGACGAATTGTTTGATAAGTTATCTGATAATAAGGTAGCTAAACCAACTATTGATTCCTTGGCAACAATTATTGCAAACCATCAAGCTGCAAACGATAAACAGGCCTTTTATTTCTTTCAATCTATCAGAGACTTATGCAATGAAGATCAAAAAGTACGCTTTGAATCTATTATAAAAGATGCCTTGCATCACCAAGCAGGACCTCCGGGTAGAAAAGGCCCTCCTGGTCGTGGTGGACCTCCTGGTGGACCTCCTCCTGGTGGAGGCGATAAGGATAATAGACCACCCGTTGGATTTTAAGCTTATCATAAAATTTCAAAAAGACCCTAATTTAATTAGGGTCTTTTTTTTGTGCTTTTTTTAACATAGGTCTGCACAAGTTTATAAAAGTATGCGCATCTAAACGCTCATAATCCTACAATTATACTTTGTAATAAATAGCAGTATTGACTGTAAACATGTTGCTGTTTTTTAAGAGTAGGTCCTTTTAAACGTTTTCAATAAAAGGCAGTACATGGTGCATTAGAAACATTTAAATGAGCATTGCTATGACGATAGTGTACACTTCATAGTAGATGTAGTACAAGCCCAAATTCTAATAGACAAAGGCGAAATAAAAGCTAACCCTAATTGTATTAAATGCAACAACACATTAAAAACAGCATAGATAGGTTTACCGCTATTTCTTTGAAAGAAATGAATAGCGTTGCTTTAATGAAGCGAACAGATACCAAGTTTGTAATTAGCCAGTCGCAATTACTA
>CALLIG010000182.1 GCA_938009735.1 uncultured Flavobacteriaceae bacterium | reverse complement strand
GCTGACAGAGTCTGACAACTGTGTATTTAAAACAAATTAAGGTCTTTGAAATGTATAAATATGCCTATTACTATGTTTTTATTTAGAAATTAAATAGCTATAGTACTAGTTACTTCATCATTTTCTTTGCTGTCAAAGCTGTCAAGGTAAATTCTAGTGGTTTCTACAGAATCGTGTCCTAGAGCTTCGGATATGAAGCTTTCGTTTATGCCTGAGCGTTTTAATCCTGTGGCAAATGAGTGTCTTAATACATAGGTGGTAACGTTTCTATCGATACCACAAAAAGCAGCTATTCGTGGCGCAAGCTATCAGTATGGATCAACTGATAATCCAATTAGTTTTAGGGTCTTTGTATTCATTATAAAAAATCTTGGCTAGCGGAAGAGAAATTAAAGCCAGAGTAATAAAAATTGAGAATATACCAAAAGCATGAGTTAAGGTATTACCCTTAATACAGATATCTTCATTAAATGCTAAAGTAGAGAGTGGTATACAAATCAATCCTATAATTATCATACATATAGCCATTACAAGAGGAATTGAATTGTATGCTAAGCATAAAATTTTTGGTATTTCTTTTCTGTCCTTATATAATTTTACAAGGGCAGAAAGAGCGATTATTATTGAGCAAAATTCTAATATGTTCATTGTGATATTTTTGATTGATTCGTAAATAGACAGTGTTTTCATTTTAAAATAAATAATTTAATACTATCATCTAAATTCGGTAATGTATATTAAACTCGCATTATCAATAGCTTCGTTTTGAAGCCTATGATTTAATGTATCTATAAAAGACTTAGGAGCTTTATTATCATTCATTAAAAATAAAAGCGTCTGACTATCAATGATACTATGAACTCCATCAGAACATATTATAAGCTCATCTTTTTCTTTAGTTATAAACTCTTGATAGGAAATCATAGATTTCTTAATATCTCCTTGTATAGAGCGAGTAACTATATGAGAATATTTAGATGATTTGAAATTTTCATTTAAAGGTTCATTATTTGAAAGTTCATTTGTTAAATTATGAGATTTACTTTCGAATTGCAACTTACTATCTGAATAATGCAAAATCTTAATATCCCCTACCCAAAAGCATTTAGCTACACCTTTTGATAGTACAATAGCCCCAAGAGTTGTACCCATCTTTGAATGATGTTGTTCTTGGTATTGTCTTATTGCAAGATTTGCTTTATTAATTGCTTTTTGAATAGTTTCCTTAGTTATCTCATCGACATTTGATAGAAAAGTTAGTATGCTTTCAGTTGCTATTTGTGCTGCTACTTCACCATTGTCATAACCTCCCATACCATCTGCAACGAGATATAAATACGTATCAGGATTTATGTTTCTTGTTAAGATAACATCTTGATTGACTTTCCTTTTTCCTTTATGTGTTAATGTAGTTGACTTCATTAATTACCTGTAGCTTGTATAGTGCCACCTCCGTGTTTTGTTACTCTTGGTCTAGTTGAAACTTTTACTGGTTTTGCAGAAATACTTTTCTCAGTTGCTTTAGTAGCCCATAAAAATCCTTCTCCGGGTGTTAATGCACTCATATCTGCTGGTGTCAATGTTGAAAGCTGAGTAATTGATTTTTGAATATGTTTAAGCCATTGAGGGCTATTAAATTTATGAAGCAATACAACTGAACTCAATTCAATTATTTCATTCGGCAGGCTAGGTGGGTCTTGACTTGCTATCATTATACTTACGCCTTTGTGCCTCATCTCTCGTATTGCAGTTACAATATTTCCTGTCAAATCTTTATTGTCCATATACTTATGAGCTTCATCAAAAACTATAAACTTATTAAAGTGAAGGCCATTTAGATTTTTTACTGCCGAGAAAATATTAAGCATAATAACAAAAAGACCTAGTGCTTCATCCTTAACAATAAATTCATCTCTAAGGTCAACAACAATTAATCTGCCAGGCTTTAAAACATCTCTCATCATAAAACCGTCATCTACATATTCACGGGCAAAACTTAGCTTTTGTCTAGCTAAGGCTTTTTGAGAGTTACTTAAAAGCTCGGAAGCCTCTACACTTTCAGCTAGCGCTTCAATGGTAATATTTGACCTATGTTCTTTCATAATAGCTTTAAGTTGCCTTATGTAAGTCGAGTCGTTACCAATCGCTCCTAATATGAACATCCAATCTTGTACGTTAAGCTCTTTAGAATTAAAAGCTATAGGTAATACCTTTATAGAGGGATACTCAGCCTTTCTTTCTTCAATTTTATCTTTTGGAGTCAATATAATAACATCTTCAATATTGTCTGGTTCAGCTCCATATCTGGCTTTTAATTTAGTTAGTTCATTTTCTTTATCATTTGGTAGAATCATAGACGTAAACTCAGGTTCATAGTCCATACTCTCACTGTAATGAAAAATCACTCCTGCTAAAGGTGATGGTAATTGATTTATATTACTAAACTGTTTCAATACCATTTCTGAAATCGCACCTATCGTATAACTTTTTCCGCCTCCTTGAACACCAAATAGACTTATCGTATTGGTTTCGCTTAAGTCTATTGCTATTTTCTTTTGAAGGATACTTTCCCCAAGTATACCAAACTGATTACTAGGCGATGTTTTTCCTATTAGGATATCGTATTCTGGTACAATGTGCTCTTTAGACGACTCTTTAGTCATTGATGTTTTCTCCTCCACAGCTATACTATGCTCTTCGGTTTGTGCTGGATAAGGACTTTTATCTTCAATAGGAGTATCGTCAACAATAGCAACATTTTCTTCACTTGTTTCATCTGTATCTAAATCTTCTGTATCTGTCCCAATCTCGCTTTCAAACTTTGACTTGAATTTTTGCATAAATGGCTTCAACTCATTCTTATTCCCAAAGGCTTTGTTCAAATCCTTATCAAAGTCACTTTCTTCCAGCCTTTTTGTATTGAGATCAGAATCAGGGTCTAATATGTCATCAATCAACTTACCTCCAAAAGTGAAGAAGGTCGAGTCATTATCTAATACCGTTTTCTTATGTCTTTCTTTTGCCGCAAAATCAAAGATCAAACCTAGTCTTTTAAACCTTAGTGTAAAGCCTGCATCTAGCTTTTGCATAAATGCAAGATATTGATTGTAAGCATTGTTAGATAGGTATTCATATCTATTGGCTCTTTCTAAATAGAAGGTAAGTAACGATTTTAACTCTTTGTTCTTAATCTCACGATCTAAGCGGTCAAATGAATTATTATATTCTGGATCAAAATGGTTGCGAAGAGCCTCAATAGTGTTCTCTATTTGATCTAACATTTTTAATCGCAGTGCATCCTTTTCTGTCTCGCCTAATGATTTTCTACATTTTATTTCAATTACAGAAATAGATATTTCCTTTTTAGAAGGATTTATCGAAACTAAAAGGTTATCTGCTCTAGATTTACTTCCTGAAGGAAGGTTTTCAAATAGATTCTGATGAAGATCAATTGGAATTAGGAAAGCATCTTGAAGCATTTCTTTTTTCTCTAAAACACGTTTTGTAAATGCAGAACCTATAACTTCAAAAGCTTTGTTTTTCGTTGAGTTTAGTTGTAATACTAAAGAACTACTCACAGCTCTAAGATCTTCTAATAATATTTTAATTTTATGTTCATCCTCCTCGTTATGTATATCAAGGTTAAATTCTTCAAAGTGTGGTCCCAATAAACCGAGTACTTCTGATGTAGGTCGAGTGGTTAAAAAAGAGGAAATACCAAGTATTTCTTCACCAGGAACGTAATCTAATAAAAATGGAATCTTACCATCTTTTGACGGTTGATCAAAAATTTGAGGACCAAGGTTCTTATCAAACGTAATTACCCAATCTGAATAGTCGTGTAAGTGCGTTAGTAGCACTTTATCCCGATCATTTAACCTCAGTTGTGTCGAAGGTATTGAGGTGGTGAATTTTGATACTAAAGCGCTACTAACAAAGCTCTGGATATTTTCAAATAGCTTAATACCGTTAGTTCCTGTGCTACCATATTTTACAGGTAATTTATTAGCTTGAATAAACCTGTTCCATTTTATTTGAGATCCATTTTCATCAACAACAACAGAAGAATCTGTAATTAATCCATTTAGATAGAAATTACGATCTTCTATCGAAGGTTTTATTAGCTCTATAGAGATCGGGAATGGGCTAATTAAAAAACTAAGATGAGACGTATAGTTTGATGGGTCTTTAAGAAAGTCGGTAATGTTATTTATTGAGAAACGAAGTTTAGGAAACAATCTATTTCTTGAAGTCTGAGAGAATGCTTCTGCCTCTTCTGAAATATTTGATTCTGGGTTGATAAGTGTTTTTAAAGATTCTCCGTGCTCTATAATTTTATCATTGCCTTTAAATATTCGTACCTCATAATTGATGTTTTCAAAGACCTTTTCCTTTTCTAATTCAACTAAGGCATTAGAAAACACTTCTGCATCACCTGCATTAAATAAATTAACAACCAGTTTATCTATATAAGGGTGTTGCGCTAAATAATTCTTTATGTGGCGAATAACAAGCTTTAAACTTAAATCTGTCTCAACATAATTATCCTTCGTAATATTAAATAGCAATCTTAAATAATGCTGTAACTGTCTAGATATAGACGTCATTCCATTTTTTGATTCCTGAGAAATCGTACTCAAATACAATCCCCAGCCAAAAGATAGCTCACCACTATAGTTGTAGGTCTTTTGCGAACTTGGTTCAATAAGTACCAATTGATTGTTCTCTGGAGATAGATTACCAATAAACAAGTCTTCTAAATGTTTAGACCAAGCTTCTTTATGTCCAGAGAACTCTCTTGTTTTTCTTTCCCAGTCCTCAAATACTCCTATTAACTGAATTGTCCAAGCAAGTCTAAGTGGATGTAATGGAGAAACTAACAATGCTTCAACTTTACTACCATCAGGTAATTTACTCTTAATGCGAGAAACGTCAATCATTTGAAGCTCTATTAAAAACTCCTTTAGTTTAGTTTTCTCCTCTAATTCAATATTATCAGATTCTAATTGTGTTTTTAATTTACTAGTCCATTTTGAATAACTCTCAACATACTTCTTTATTTCTTCCTTATGGATAAACAAATTAGTAGTTTCAAATATTCCATCCTCACTATCATTTGAATTAACAATAGCTTCAAAAACTTCCTTTCTAAGTTTTAGTAATGACTTAGGTACAATTTCATTTAATTCGCTTTTTACAAACTCTATGTTTTCAAAGCCTATGGCTAGTTTATTACTTTTAAGTTGACATTTTACATATCCTAGACTTTCTGCATTTAAAAGAAACTTATTTTCTATTTGTCTAAGCTTCGTTGAAATATTGATTTGATAATTATGCTTATCAGAATAATTAATATGAAATGTAGAAGAATGTTTTTCCTTTCCATCGTTAATCCAAACATTTGAAGTTTCTGATGGTTCAGGTATATGATATTCTTCATCGTTCTTAAGTGTTTCAATGCGGTACTTTAAGAAAGCTTGTAGTACATTATTAAGTTTATCTTTTCTCTGGTTTTCATCACGGTCGATGACATCCTCTATGACATAATCAAAATCGTCAGAATCACAAGTTAATTTATAAGGAAAAGCGTTTTTATTAGCATCTGGGTCAGTCTTTTTTGCTTCTTCCCAAGCTCTTTGAATTTTGGAATCTCTAAATTCATCATCAGCATTAAGCATATTTGCGTGTTCATCCTCAGCAAGGACTTTTAGAAAGTAAGATCCTTCTTCTATAATATTTGGATTGAGCTCCAAAGTAACATCTCTATATGGCCTGTTTGAATTTGAGTTTTTTACCTTTCTTAAAACAGTAATTTCTTCTCCATTACTACCATTTACAGCCATCAAAATAATTCTAAAGAACTTTAAGTCTTTGATGTCTTTAGGATTAGGGTTGGTAAGGAAACGAACTTTTAACTTGGCGATTTTGCCTTCTTTTGCATATAAGACATTAGTACCTTCCTCAATTTTTAAATCTGTTGACTTTATTTCTTCAGTGATTAATTTGATATGAGTAAAATCCAAATCAGGTATTGGCCAGTTACTAAAATTTAAGTTACTGTAACTTTCATTTATTGACTCACAAATATCTTGAGCATTTTTAGCATCTTTTTCTTTCTTTAAAAAATCAACAATATCCTTCTGGATAGAATCATTTTCTAACCTTAAATCAGCTATACGGTCATAGAGCGGTTTATTAAATGCAGATAAAAGCTCTACACTTTCTCTGTTAAAATTAAGTCTAGACCTTATTTTTTCCTTTTGATCTAGTAATATTTCATCAGGAATCAGAGATAAATGAAATAGATTATTACCAATAGACTCGGCAGTATACTTGTCTTCTGAGACTGCAATTAGATAATCTATTATTTCTGAATTAGATGGGTCTAAGTAATCTATGATATCTGTAGATATAACCTCATACATATCATCAGGTATTTCATCTATAAGTGTATCTACTAACTCATTTTCTATTCCTTCTAGAGAGATCTCTTTAAATGTGGCATTACCGTAAGAATCTTCAGCGGCTGTTCTACTGTTAGATGGAATTAAAATTAATAGAGGCTTATCCTGTTTATTTCTTAATTCAATAAGCTTTGTGGCAGAAATATATCTTGCATCTGATTTTTCATTTTCTGAAACGATGTGCAAATCTAAGTGCAAATGTTCTTTTCTAATTAAATCCCACAAATATTCTAATTCTAAAGCGCCCAGTCCAGTAATTTTCATACAATGTCCCGCAGAAGCGTTTTCAAAATCAGCTCTGTGAAGTTCTAGAATAAGATTAATTATCTTCTGGTAATATATGTTTATGGTAATTGGATCCATTCTTATTTAATCGTTTAATTCGTAACGTGGACGTATTCTTTGTAAAATATATGCGTCACTCAAATCATTATAAAAACCTATTTGACGTAACTTCATTTTAAATGCTTCTACATTTTCTTTAAAAGCTAAGTGAGTATTTAAATCGGCATCTTCAAAACGTTCTTCAGAGAGTCCATTTATAATTAAACCGTATCTATCTCTTATATTTTCTATAAGTTCTTCTATAGATAACGTTTTGGTTTTAAACTGATCATCCTTCACATCAAGAACAAGTATTTGCACTAGTGTCTCTAATAATCTAGTTCCTAAAACATAGCGTCTTGGATGCTTTTTACTTCTTCCTTGAGACAGAAATCCTCGCTCAGAGTTTTTTTGAGATAGATTGTCAATAAGTTGAATGTGGTAACGGTACTGGTAAGTTCCACGAGCCTTAACAATAAGTTCTATGTATTTATCAAAATAGGTATCTTCATATTTTACCATGTCTTTTATAAGTTCTCGGTCATCATCTTCAAGAGAATTATAAAGGTTATCCCATTGGGTTTCAAAATAAATTTCAAATCCATCTGGTTTTTTTTCTAATGCGGTAAGTGCCTTTTCTAAGTTAGACGAGTCATTTTTTTCTAATTTTAGTCTTCGCAAAGCAGCATTTACTTGAAAAGTCGCTTTAACATAATCGTAAACACTATTTGTTAGATTTTCTGCATCTGCACTCGCCAGTTTTGAAATCTTACTTTCATTGTTGTCTGTAGCATCTATTACAATACTCCAATTATCCTTGTGCTCAATAGATCCTTTTTCTACCATTTCTGGCAGTAGATATACTAGCTTTTGAATATAAATTGAAAGATGAAAAGAGGTGATTGTTTTTAAATAATCGACCACTACATTTCTTGGGATTTTTCTCTTGTAAACAAGTAAGCGCCTTACATCATCACAATATAGTTTTGCTTGTTTGTCAAGTAAAGGTCTAATTTGATTTAATGAACTATTTGTGTCTAAAAAACCTGGCTTGATATTTTTTATAATATGCAATAATCCCAGACTATCAACATCTAAACCATCCTTAATATTAATCTGATTAGTAGTGTTATCCCAGCCTTCCATTAAAAAGCTTTTTAAGTCTTCCTTTACTTTAGGGTTAGCACCTAACATAAGGTAAACTTGATCTGCTGTATTATAGTCTCTGTTGTGGGCTGCATTTCGTACACGGTAGCTCTCAAGATGTATAGGTCTCAAGGAAGATATCTTTTCTTTATCAAGATTTCCTCTAAAAACCATATTTACTAAGTTACTGCGCATCCATAGCTCAGCAGCTTCTTTGTTTTCACTAAAGCCTTTGACATCCCCATCTTCTTCAAGCTTTGAAAATACACGCTGTAGTGTCTTCAAATCTATAAATGAGTTACTTCTGGCTCTTTGCCTAGGTCGCATGCCATTATGTTTCAACAACATAAATAAGTTTACAAAAACATTATCAATTTTTACAGCTTTGGCATCTCCAGCATAGATAAGTTCGTTTCTTAAGACACTTTCTTCTTTGTTTAATTTTATTGCCATAACTATAATTCCATTGTTGCTATGCTTAGATGATTATTAGCATCCTTGCTGATTTCATAAAACTCTATGTTGTCCTTAGTCACTACAACTTTGTTATACGTAAGGTTTTCTAAAAGATTTTTGAATATGGTTAATTCAACAAACTTTCCTCTTATATCATTTAAAGATGGACTGTATCCTTTTTGAATGAAATAAAGCATTTCAAAAAGGTCTAAAGAAATCACTAATTCTATGTGTTGGTCCTTTTTATGTCTAAATACGAGACTATCTGGTTCGTATTCTAAATATTTAACAAGATGATCTGTGCGACTTACAAAAAGTTCAAAATCGTTAAGATCAAATAATCTAAATGATTTACTAAACGGATCATTTATTTCAGAAGAACTTAAAACCAAATGCTTTTGCCAGATGACTTCATTCTCACAACCTTCATTCATTGAAATAGCTTGAGAAATAGACATCTTTAATTTAAGTAGTGAATCTTCAGATAGTTGTTCAAATAACTCCGGGAGTAATTTTTTAAGAGCATCAATATTGGTTGTAGACTTAAAATCTGTCCAACTTGTAGCTTTGTATTCAACTAAAGGTGTTATCTCATAAAAGTCTGTTCCAGTATTTTGAATACTGATTTGTTTTACTCCAGTAGACTCTTCTTGAATTATTTCTTTGATTTGTTCTAAACACGCTTTCGCGAAAGCGGAAGTATCAACAAAATCTTCATTAACGAATGATAAATTTGCTTTTTTAGCCTCATCATTATTAGTCACATAATCCAACTCAACATCTGAAACACTATTTTCTTTATCTACATTAAGTGCTTTATAAAAACTCAACAAAGATTGGTAAGGCAAACGCTTTTGATAATTACTAATGCGACCTTCAAAATACTGATATCTTATATAGGTTTTTTGGATGGTCTTAATTTTATCTAGTAACTCTTCTGTCTGCTCGTGAGCTGGAGCCCAGATCTTATTGTTATTAAAATCGTTTATTAAGTCAAATGGCCTATCAGAAAACTCTAAGTAGTGTCTATTAATGTGCTGACCAAAGAACAAATCTCTGTCCAGATTAGGTATGGCTACATTACCAATGTCTGTCTCTCTTAAAAGTTTAATTAACCTATCGTTATCTCCAGAATCTTCATAATCTGAGTTAGTAAGATTAAAATAATACAGCTGCCAGTATTCTTCTGGTTTGTGTTGAAGTTCTGTGTAAACACCTTCTACTTCTTCACAGCTATGATCTCTTGAAATCATAAACGCGATGTAAGACCTTAAATCTCGCATTGTAATATGAAGCTCTCTTTTTAAACCAACTGTGCGCAGTAGCCACTCCATTCTGGTAATTACTTCGTCTCCAGAAGCAGGATCATTAAGCGATTCTACATTGTATTTTATAAAACACTTATTTGCAACAGAACATCCTTCACACTTATTCCAGAGGCTCTTTTTTGTAAGCGCTTTTACTTGTTGTCTAAATAAACTCGGTTCTTCATCATCTACAGCCGTAACAGACCTAAGATTAAGGTTAATAATCATTAATCCTTGTGGCAACTCAAAGTGCCCTTCTTTATAAAAATATTGATCTATGGTATCGTGAAGTGACTTATATTTTTCTGAGGTCTTTAAAAATTCAACCAGACGACCTTCGTTAATCGCAATTACTCTTCCTTCACTAGCATTATTATAATTTTTTAACCCTTCAAAAGGGTTAAAAAATGATTCAAGAACTTCATTATTTATTTTGCCATCTTCATCTTGCGAGCCATCATAATTACTCTCATATGGTGTACCATTAACGTCAAATTTGGCACCGTTTTTATGTCCAAAACGTTTTAGGTTTTTCACACTAGGATCATCTTCTATTTTTCTAATAAAAGCAGTTTTACCATCTCCTGCGTTTCCTGTAATGATGATGAGTTTAAAACGAGCATCTAGAATATCCGGTATTAATTTTCTGTCTAGTTTTGACGGAGAGTAGGTAAGCTGGTCATAATTAGAGCCACGATCATTTACACGTGTTCCCCAATTTCCAGATTTAGACTGACTGTAAAGTGAGTTTATGTAATCTACTACATCTATTCCTTCTACATCAATTTTATGCTCTTTTAGTCTACTGGTATTCTCTTCAAAAGATTTTTTTAATGCGTTGTAAACACGAGTGATATTACCATCATTAAAATTACGAGCACCACCTTGCCAAAAGGTTTCGTTTATTAAAATCTCATTATCTACTTTAATTACGATTTTAAGTTTATCGCCAAATGAAATTGAAGTTTTATAACGATTAATAGTATCTTTAAACTTACCTAATGAAGAGTGGACGGTCTTACGAATATCACTATACGTTGACATTTCATTCAATAGTTTAATACTCGTGCTGCCTTGACGTATAAAGACTTCGGTACGATATAATTTTCCATCTTGAACACCTTCATCTTTATTCTTATTTTCAGCAAGAAGATTGTCTTGACCTATTTTCTCTAGGCTCTCAAGCATTTCTTTAGCATTTGAAAAACGTGTATCTCGTTTAGTCCCAATAGCCTTTAGTAAAAATTCTGAGAAATCATTAGAGATTCTAGTATTAAGCTCTTTTGGGTTCGTTGGGTCTTTACTAATACTTGGAATTCTAAATTGTGGCCAAGGATAGTGTTTGGTTACTAATTCATATAAGGTAATTCCTAGCGCAAAAGTATCCGCAGAGAAATCCCAATTAATGTTATGCCCATCCAATAAATCTGGTGCTAAATATGGATTAGTACCTACATAGGATTTATCATTTTGTATAAGCGAAGCCACATTAAAATCAATAAGTACAAAGCGACCTTTGTTATCCCAAATAATATTTTGAGGTTTTACATCTCTATGTAATATTGGTGTTTCTAGTGTTTGCAGATAATCCAAAGCAGAAAGTATTTCTGCAGCTAGTTTATATACTGTGGCGATAGACAGGTTTGCATCTGTTTTTATATACATACTCAAGTTATCTCCATCAAGAAACTCAGTAGTTGTATAAAACTGATTTTGTGGTGTTGTACCGTTCCAACTAAACTTTACAATATTAGGATGGTCCAGCTTAATTAATGCATTATATTCATCTAAAACAGAACTTATGTTTACACTTTCGTGAAAAAGTTTAAGTGCATAATCACGACCTTGTAAATCGTGTTTTGCTTTAAATACTCTGGAGTAACCTCCACGACCTAAAATTTTGTGAATAATATAATCTCCAACTTTATCTCCTTCTTTAACCTCATATGTATCTGTAACTTGAGAAGTAGTAGACGTTGTGTTTTTTGTTTCCTCCTTAGTAGAAAGTTCTATTTTTAAAGCATCATTAATAAACGCCTCTAATTCTTCTATACTATCTATACGTTTATCGCTATCTGTTAGAATTGTTTTAAGACAAATTTCATCAAGCCATTGTGGTAGCGAGCCATTCTCTGCAGATGGTAAACGGTCTTTAGGAAGACTGCCGCCTAGTTTATCTAATTCAAAAGGGCTTTTAATAGGTTCTTTTCCAGAAAATAACCAGGAAATTAGCACACCTAAAGAATATATGTCTGAAGCTCTAGATGCATCTTTTGCTATAAGTTCTAATGGATGGTATGGAGAAGCGTTAGACTCGCTTATAGTATGCATTACGGTATAACCATTCTCATTATGATCTGTAAAATATGACTTCCCAAAATTACCCAAATAGGCATATCCATTATTTAAAAAAATATTCTCTGGGTTAATATCTCTATGGAAAATATTCTCTTTATGCGCCGCTTTTAAAGCACTCATTATATTTTTAAGAACATTTATCTTTTCGTCAAACGTAAAGGTTTTATTTCTTGCAGCAGATCTTAAGGAGTCTTCTTCCATTAAATCTGTAATCTCATAAAATAGATGGTTTTCTTCATCGACTTTAAACTCTACAGGTAATATAAACGGATTAGATCTTATTTTTTGAAGCGCATTAAATTGATTTTTGATACTTTCTTCTCGTAATCTTAATTCTTCTGGAGATAAACCAACTACTTGTAAGGCGTATTCCTTAACACGCTTACGTATGTTTGAGGTTACATTTTTAGGCTTTACCAAGTACTCTACATAATTGTCAGATTCTTGCTTTAAAATCTCAACGATCTCATAGCCTTGCACTTCCTTTTTCTGGTCTGGAGACTTCTTATTTTGCTCACCAATTAAGAATTGAACAATGTCACTTTGAATATCAACAATAGCGTCATCCGATTTACCTATTTGTTCTGGGTCTGTGATATACTTTACCAGTTTATCTGTAAGTGTGAATGATAATTTTGCAGCTTCTTGCCATAGTAGTGGTTCAAAAGAGTTTGGGTAAGATAAGCTTACCATATTCTGTATCCAGGCTTTTCCCCAATCTCTATTTGCTTCTTTCAATTTTGAAGCGAGAATCGCCGTCTTTTGGCGGTTTGTTTTTAATGGATTAGGTTTCTGTCTATCATTAATATACCAGTAATCATCTGCACCTTCAATTTGCCCTTTCCAGTCCTTATTCTCAATATTATATATTGCGTGAGGTGCAACGACTACTAAATCATATTCCCAAAACTGCGTACGATTGTTACGAGGGTTAGTAGATGCTATCTCTACATTAGGAATTAAAAAATAATTATCTGGAAGCTTGATTTGTAAGAAATCGAGCAAACGTTTTTCTCCAGCATTTACAACTGAATCAAAATAAGGTGGTTTTATTATTTTTGCCATTTTTCTATTTCTTTTTCAATAAGGCTTATCGCTTTGTCTTCATATTTTATAGCTCTATTTACGCAGTCATATCTCTTAATCACAAGCTCGTTTATTTCCTCTCTAATATTGTTTTCAGGATACCAAATTGGAATTTCTTTTAACAATTTAGGAATGAACCTTATTAGTTTGGTACCATAGACTGTACTATGAAACAACATTTTTCCAATTTTAGAATCAAGAAATGCAAATAAAAACCCTGCTTGAATTTTATTCTGGTCTGGAACGATTCTTAGTGTGTCTGGATTAATAAATTTATCTAAGAAATTATTATGAACATAATGTCCAACTCCAAAACTATAAGAGGGATCAGTAGCTCCAACAGCTGCAATTAGAGTTGTTCCATTCTGCACAAAATAATCATCTATATCATCAACAGATTTTTTTGAAATATATCTCCCATCCGATCTAAGGTTTACCAAATCACGTTGACTTATTAACTCAACTCCTTTAGTTTCACTTGAGGGGATTCGTTTAAACATTTTACCCAAAAACACTCCTTTAGCTATAGTAACATCCTTTAATGGTCGAAATTCTTTTTGTTTAATTTTAGATTTTATAGTTTCATAAAATGGAGAGTAGCTCCAAGAACAAAATGTATTATTGTTAATCTTATTAATATTAAGGTTAAAGCTTCTGGGATGATCATTTTGTTTTTTAATACTGATATCTAATGATTTTTCGATTATATCAATATATTTTTCTCTAAACTCAATAGAATTTTCGATCTCTTCATTATATTTCGTAATTAAAAAGTGAATTTCTTTAGTCTTTTCATTAGAAAAAATAGGAACTGGAATTTTCTTAAATAACTCTGGATCTATGTAAGATTGAACCGACCCTCCTCCTAACGTTTTGATTATTGAATTGCCATATTTACTTTTTAAGTATGCATACAGAAAACCATTATAATTTTTTCTTTCAGAGAATAGTTTAATAATATTATTTCCTGTCACGCAACCCTCAGAATGTTTATTCACGATTGCAACTTGACCAATTGTGCCAACTACTGATGAAAGAATCATACCATCTCGCAAAGTATGTTTAGCTGTGTTGTTACCGATTGTTCGCGAAACATATTTACAAGAATCATAAGGAGAATGCATTAACATATCGGACATTGATATTAGAGGCATTCCTTTGAAAGGATCGACATACGCTCTTTTATTTACTCCTCCTATGTTTGAGCAATAAGAAACAGTGTCTATTAAATTCTCGTGAGGCATAGACCTAATTATTTCTTCTGATATCACTCCATCCGAAAGGAAGAAAGAAGATTTTAGTTTCTGATTGAGATGTACTTTTTTAATTGAAATAGTTCTACTTTTCATTATCAACTATTTATTTAGGAATAAATGAAAAGCTCTTGTAATATTTGGCAAATCATCATCCAATTGTTTTAGTTTTTCTCGACGTATTTTCTGGATAGAACGACCGTCGCTCTTTCTTGAAAGATATTTAGTTTCAACATTAAAAAGCAATTCCGCACCATCATCATCCCTAAGATAAATTGGATTTCCCCTCCTGTCTTTTCCTAATTTATCTGCAATTGCCATAAATACATCATAATCATCTAATCTTTCCTGAGCCAATTGTCTTTGTTCTTCTGTTTTCTTTTCTAAAAATAAAAGAGAAGCTTGAACACCAACTTGTGGCAAAAAGGCTTCTACAGCTAAATCTATTGAGGCTATTATATTAAATCTATTTAAAATCCATTCTCTTACAGAGAGCATATTTGGATTACCTAAAATTCCATCTGGAAGAACTACAGCCATTTTCCCTCCTTCTTTAAGAAAATCGTAACAAGCTTCTATAAACAATACTTCTGGTGCTACACTATATTGACTTAAATAATAGCGAGAAGCAATCTCAGTTTCTACTTTTACTTTTGCACCAAAAGGAGGGTTTGTAAATACCATATCGAACTTACCTCGAGCATCGGTGCCTATCGCATTCTCGATATCTTGCATTTCTCGTAAACTTTTGTCAATAGCATTATTGATTTTTTCAATTTCAGTAGGATGATCCCATAATGGATAAGCTAACGAGTTGACGTGAAAAATATTTGCGTGACCATCACCACCCATTACCATATTCATACGCGCAGCTTTTTTAAGGTCTGGATCAAAATCGAAACCAAAAATGCTACGTTCTGCATAAATACGGACGCGTTCATTTACTTCCACGGAGTTGTATTTTTCTTCAAGAAGTGGGCCTTCTAGTTCTGGATACATTCCCTTAGTTATTTGCTGACGAACGTGATCTAAAACCATTACTAAAAATCCTCCAGAACCGCAAGCAGGATCGAGTACACGGTGATGCTCTTTAGGATCAAGCATTTCTACCATACATTTTACAATGTTGCGAGGCGTAAAAAATTGACCTGCCTCTTGTTTCAAAGTATTACTTACAATAGTTTCGTAAGCCAGTCCTTTAACATCTACTGAGGCATCTAAGAAGGAGTATTTTGCTATCTCTCCTGCAATAAATGCCAGTCCTTTATCTGTTAAATCGATACTTTCATTTCCTTGAAATACTTCAGAAAACAGGTTATCGTTTTTAAGTTCTGTAAAAAGGCCTTTAATTCTTTTTGCTACTGCTTTTCTACCTTCTTCAGAATTCTGTTCTTTTACGCCAACCCAAAATTTACGACGGTAACTTTCGCCATTAGGCAATTCCATAAAGCGACGTTTCTCATCATACAGCTTACAGAATATTAAATTCAGTAACTGCCAGAACGCATCTTTTTTACGACCTTCATTACCGTAGATATAATCGTGTGAGCGCTTAAAAACTTTTATTAAAGAATCATTTGCAGGCGTACGCGTGTGCGAGCGGTCTGCTCTGTCTAAATCTTCTAACGTTTCTCCTTCTCCTGGAAAGTCTGATAAGTCTGTAAAGTCATAATCAAAACCAATAGCGTCTTCTTCCTTTTGTAAGAAGTTATAGCTTGATCCATTTGCCCATAGACCAAATTCACAATTTTCTACTGCACCCATTGCATTTTCTAGCGTAGCTGCAAGACCTTTCTTTTTATCGTTTTCTTTTACTTTATCATCTTGAACAATAGCGATTCTAATAATAAAATCTTGACTGTGAGGTTTCCCTTTTTCAAAGATGACCAAGTTTACTTTTTGTTTTTTCACCCTACCTGTTTCAGGATCTTCATACTCCACGGTAAAGTCACGCTCCATATCATCTAAATCAAAGCCGTACTCTTCGTTAAGCATTAATATGACCGACTGTAAATTGGCTTCCTGAGCTTTTATCTTCTTGACTTCCCCTGAGAGAATACATACCAGCTCGTTATCTTCTAGTACTATTTCTTCTTTACTTTTTATATCTGTGGACATTTTATAAAATGGTTCGTTTAGTTGAGTTGGTTTACTATGTTTTGTATGCTACATAAAACTTCTTCGTAAGAGAGCGTTTTGTGTGTTTCTATGATTTGATTGATGAGTATGCTTTGTTCTTTCTTATCTAAGGTGTCTATCAATATCTGTTTAATCGTTTTCAAATCCTTAGGATATTCTTTGAGGATTTCAGAAACGTCAATACCCAATAGAGTTGATCCTCCCGATACAATTGTCTGGTCATCGTTATACACTTGATTATAGTAATTTTCAGCTGCTCGCTGAGCATTTATATTCAAATAATTTTCAAGAATGAATCCTATATCATCAGCATCCTTATTGCTTTTGTGATTGCGGTCTTTCCAAGCCGTAATTTTCAGGAGAAATATTCCACTTAAAGAAGCTATTTGTATTTCTATTTCTTGATCTACACGTACTTTTAATGACGCTTCCTCTGCTGCATCAAAACCTAATACAGACATTGCAAAACTTTCGTCTGGTGGCCAAAATATGTTACTATCCTGTTTCATTATATCACCAAAAGGCACAATGTCTAATTGAAATTTACCTTTATAAATAAATCGTTGTTTTTGATTTTGATCTTTAGTGAAGTTATCAAGCTTTACAATCTCTTCCTCAACTTTTTGCCATTGTTCCCAATCATTAACAGTAATGGCAATATCTAGATCGTGTGTTAATCGACCTGACTTCTCGTTATGCAATTCCATAACTATATCTCTTGCAGTGGCACCAATTACAAAAAAGGAAATACCTGCCTGCTTAAAGTATGCTGTAAGCTCAATGAAAATAGGCTTCAATAATGGATGTGTAAACTTGTTACTAGATATATCTAAGCTCATTATCTAATATTTGTTTCGCTGTTTCTATATTTCTACCAAAACCGCTGTTAATTAAATCTGCATATATTAAAATTGCCGGTGCTACTTTATCGTTACCTAAATCATTTTTCCAGAATTTTTGTAGAATTTCAACTTCACCATCTTCACTAGGGACAAGTTTTAATGATCTTGCTACTTCTGATAAATCCAAATCTGTAAAAAGAGTAAAGTTTTCGGGTCTAAGGTTTTCTGTTAAGATTGCACCCCCTGGTTCGCCTCCCCACAATATATTGCCGTCATTAATATGAGTATTAATATTTCTCCATTGATTTTGAAAATCTCGATCAAGAAAGCGCATTCGCTTTCTTACGATACGAGGTCGTAGTACTGCATTAAATTCAACAATCCAACGCTCTAATAACTTATTTGTATTTTTTAAAACACGTTTATTATTTGTTTTTAGCAGAAAATTAAGTTCTTCCAATTCAGTCATCACATTACTTACAGAGCCTATAGAAACATCTGCTTTTTCTGCTATTTTTCTATAAGAATCTTGTAAATGCTCAGGTTTATATAATAAATGGAATAAAATTTTTAAACCAGCCTCCTGAAAAGCACGAGATTGATTTATTTTTTCTTTCTTCGCTTTCTTTTGACCTTCTATAAATACAATAAGATCTTTATACTTGATAAAAGCGTTTCCAGCGATATCTATATAGTTAAAACTACGTTGCTTAAGTTCTTCTGTAGCTTTTTTTGAAATGTACTCAGCAATTAAAATAATAGGTCTTTTACTATTCTGTTTCATCTCTTCTAATTGAGACATTACTAAACCTTGGTTAGATGTTCTTACTGCTGATTTTGCTTCTACGATAAATTGCTCATTCCTGATATTTAAGAGTGCATCATAATTCTGCCTACTACTATCTATTTCAATAGGTATATTGATAAGCTGTTCTAGCTTAGAAGTAGCTTCATATATGAAATCATTATTGCGATACATAAGAGTGTGTGTTCATTATTTTACCATGTTCAGTGACAATGAACATTCAAATATAGTGAACATATTAGATTATTCAATATATCTTTAGAAATAAATCGCATTATGCAAGTTGCTATTAGGCTGTGTAAATAGTAATTTTTCTTGGTGGAACTAAATTTATAATTCATTATTTTTTAGCTAATCTCTATGAGAATAATAATCTTTTGTTTGAAGCATCTAAATTTTCTTGACGTCCTGTTTGAACGTCCCAAAAGTTACATAAATGAAGTGATTTGTTTAACTAGATATTTATTAAGCACTTGATTTTTATGTTTTTAAAAAATATCGAATCGGTCTCATAACCCGAAGGTCACTGGTTCGAGTCCAGTTCCCGCTACTAAGCAAACCCTCTGAAATTCAGAGGGTTTTTTGTTTTTGTATGTTTTTCTTAGTGTCTGTTTTGGCAGTATCTCATTAACTGTGTAAGTTTTAAAAAATAGCTTGGGTCATGACCCAAGCTATTTTTTTTTAATTTTAAATAAAACACAGTAATGAAAAAAGAAGATTTATTAAACGAAGATTTCCTCAAGCAATTTAAAAC
>CALLIG010000181.1 GCA_938009735.1 uncultured Flavobacteriaceae bacterium | reverse complement strand
CCGTAAGGTGGGCACCATACATTTGCGTATCCAAAACCACCATAACCCCAGTTGTTCCAGCCCCAGCCTCCGCCGTAACCCCAATTGTTCCATCTATTCCAGCCCCAGCCGCGACCGTAACCCCAGTTGTTCCAACCGCCGCCGTAGCCCCAGTTGTTCCATCCAAAACCTCCGATGCCACCCCAGCCCCAGTTGTTAAATCCGCTTTCGTAAACATTTATATTAACGCTAGTTGGGTTTTCTCCCCATCCCGCATTACCTGCATAGTCGTTATCTGAAGAGTAGTAATCAGTTAAATTAATATCATCGATGCTATCATTGACAACACCACTAGAATAAGAATCTACATCAGTAAAGATTTCGCTTTCAAGAATATCAGAATACTGATCTGCTTTTTCTCCGAAATAATCGGCATGGGTGTTATCTCCTTTTTTCTGAGCTTGTCTTGGCGCTCTATCTACAGCTACAGGTCTTTCGTTGCTGCCATAAATACCGTCATTGTCGTAATACGAAGCTGATTGGTATGAGCCACAAGAAACCGCAAGTAAACCTACTAAGGCGAACAAAGCAGCTGTTCTAAATTTTTGAAGGGGTATCGATTGTATCATCGGTCGTAATTTAAATTGTTGAACATTATAAAAATAGTTAGTTTTACCAACTATTACGAAATTATTAACACAAGATTTGTGCCAAACTATAGAAATGGGTAAAAATTTAACGAAGAGAAGCGAAGATTATTCTAAATGGTATAACGAACTCGTTGTAAAGGCCGATTTAGCAGAAAATTCAGGAGTAAGAGGCTGTATGGTCATCAAACCATACGGATATGCAATTTGGGAAAAAATGCAAGCTGCTTTAGATAAAATGTTCAAGGAAACAGGTCATGAGAATGCCTATTTCCCTCTATTTATACCTAAATCTTACTTAAGTAAAGAGGCTAGTCACGTGGCTGGCTTTGCTAAAGAGTGTGCTGTAGTTACGCATTACAGGCTTAAAAATGCAGAAGATGGAAGTGGTATAATTGTAGATCCTGACGCCAAGTTAGAAGAAGAGTTAATCGTAAGACCAACTTCTGAAACTATTATTTGGGATACCTATAGAAGATGGATTCAATCTTATAGAGACTTACCTCTTTTGATAAATCAATGGGCAAATGTTGTTCGATGGGAAATGCGTACAAGACTCTTTTTACGTACCGCAGAATTCTTGTGGCAAGAAGGTCATACGGCCCATGCTACAGAAAAAGAAGCTGTTGAAGAGGCAGAGCTAATGATGAATATATATGCGGAGTTCGCAGAGAATCATATGGCTATGCCTGTAATTAAAGGATTAAAAACAGAAAGTGAAAGATTTGCTGGTGCACTTGAAACTTATTGTATTGAAGCTTTAATGCAAGATGGAAAAGCATTGCAAGCAGGTACTTCTCACTTCTTAGGGCAGAATTTCGCAAAAGCATTTGATGTTAAGTTTGCTAATAAAGAAGGAAAGAAAGAATTTGTATGGGCTACATCATGGGGGGTTTCAACGCGATTGATGGGTGCTTTGGTTATGACACATAGTGATGATAACGGACTCGTTCTTCCTCCAAAGTTGGCGCCAATACAAGTAGTTATTGTTCCTATTTATAAAGGATTAGAGCAGCTTGATGTTATTTCAGAAAAAATTAAACCATTAATTAAAGAATTAAGATCAAAAGATATTTCGGTGAAATTCGATAACCGTGATACGCACAAACCAGGTTTTAAATTCAATGAATATGAATTGAAAGGGGTTCCTGTGCGAATAGCAATAGGTCAGCGCGATTTAGCTAATGGCACTTATGAAGTTGCTCGTAGAGATACTTTAGAAAAAGAAACGGTTGCTGCGGATGATGTGGTTGCTAAAATTGAATTCTTAATGGAAGATATTCAAAAGAATATTTACCAAAAAGCATTTGATTACAGAAAGAATCACGTCACAACTGTAGAATCATATGATGAGTTCAAAGAAGTATTAGAAGGAAAAGGTGGATTTATTTCAGCACATTGGGATGGCACTATAGCCACAGAAGATAAAATAAAAGAAGAAACTAAAGCAACAATACGATGTATTCCTATTGATGTGTTAGAGGAAGAAGGAAGTTGTATGGTTACAGGAAAACCTTCTTCGCATAGAGTTCTTTTTGCAAAAGCATATTAGGTATTAGGCTATAAAATGGTAGTCAAAACCCTTTTTTAATGAAGATAATTTGAGTTTCAATTATATAACTTTTGATGCGACAAGATTATAAAATTCAATTTTCATTAAAAAAATAATATGTAGGTGTTGTGATAGTAAAAAATAATTGTATTTTTGCATCCGCAATTGCGCAATTATGGTCCGTTCGTCTAGGGGTTAGGACGCATGGTTTTCATCCATGTAACAGGGGTTCGATTCCCCTACGGACTACGAATAGTTAGAAGTACAAAATTAGTAGTGAAAAAAGAGAAATCAGTTTCTCACTTCGTATTTTGTACTTCGAACTTAGAATTTGGCCCGTTCGTCTAGGGGTTAGGACGCATGGTTTTCATCCATGTAACAGGGGTTCGATTCCCCTACGGGCTACAAAGTTCGAGAGGGAATGGCGAAGTAGGAATTTGAAAAATTTAATTTAGAAAAATAAAGATGGCAAATCACAAGTCAGCATTAAAGAGAATCAGAAGAAACGAAGCAGTACGTGTTCGTAACAAGTACCAGCATAAAACAATGCGTAATGCATTGAAAAAGTTGCGTTCTGAAGAGAAGAAAAAAGATGCTGAAGCTTTATTGCCAAGTGTTGTTGGTATGATTGATCGTTTAGCGAAGCGTAATATCATTCATGATAACAAAGCTGCCAATCTTAAAAGCAAATTAGCGAAGCACGTAGCTGCATTATAAGTTCGTTAATTCATCATATATAAATGCCCTTACGGTTATCGTAAGGGCATTTTTTATGCGCTTAGTTGACTGTTATGTAATGAGGTTTGTTTAGTATTAATAAATCCTATTGTCCAACAGGTGTATAGTGCAACAATTAGTAAATAGTGTATTTGTCGTAAATTAAGTTCTTTGTAAACCGGGAAATTGTAAATACCTAGATATAAAATAAACGGAATAAAAAGATTGAAAATAAGCAAGCCAATACTTATCCAGACTAATAATATATTCGGAGTCTGGCTGCCTTTTTTAAGTTCGTAAAAGTAAGCGAAAATACAGATTATCAAAAATAAGGAACCAACACCTGAAGCGAAGATTTGAGGGAAAATTGCAAAATCTTCAAAAAATGGATTAACTAAACATGTCAGTAAGTATAGCACTACTCCGCTAATAATGAATGTCTTATGTTTTTTTATTTTTAATACGTTAAAGAACACAAAGAAGAAATAAAGAAAGCAAACAATATCGTAAATATTGTAAATCACATTATTTGCATAAGAATACGCTTCGTCTGAAACAATTTGAAAACTATCAAATTCAACAACTAAGTAACCAAGTAATTCGGTTAATATCGTGTAGGTGATAAGTATGGGTATATACCTCAAAATAGAAGTATAATAGAGATGGTATTTTTTTAAAGACATAAACAAGGCAATGCAATAGAATGCCATGTAATAATTGTCAGTTAAATACTCAAAAATTAATTCTATCATGAATAGCTGGGGAGATGTGTGTTTTAATTATCCAAATGCGCGTCTTGCACTTTTGAGAAACCCTATTGTTAAAATGGAATACATAGCTATGATGAGTATTCTTAATACAGTAAGCAAATGGTATTTATCCCATATCTCATAGTTTAAATAACCAATAAGGTATAAAATAGGAAATACGGAGTAAAAGACTAAAAGAGAAATGCTCACCCAAAACATTAAATTTTTGGGTTGTATTATTTTTTCATTGTTTATTTTTTTGTTTTTAAAATAGAGTATAACACAAAAAACTAATATCCAAGAACTAATAGCGGTAGCATAAAACAAATTAGTTTCATTTGGATTCTGAAAAAAGCTACTTATAAGAAATGATAAGAAGGAGATAATTGCAGCTATTAAAATCTTTTTCCTGTACTCTTTTTTTGAGATTATATTCCAATATACATAATAGAAAAAGACAAAGAAAACTATAGCATATATGTTATAGATTATTTCATTTATCGAACTATCGTTTGCGTTTTTAAAGAATGAAAAATTTGGATTATTCTTCACTAAGTAACCCAGTAGTTCGTTCAAAAAAGTATAAGCGATAAGTATAGGAAAATATTTCAACACCGTATCAAAATATCCACTATACTTAATTAAAGACACTAAAAGGGTGATGCCATAAATTAATACGAAGTAATTATCTTTTAAAATATTAATGAAATCTTCAGACATGTTCTTAGAAATCAGTCTTTGGCGGTGGCCCACCATGACCGAAATTTAATGTTAAGCTTTGACCAACATACAAACTAGTTGGTGTAAAGAAGTTAGGAACTAAACTTGCTTGTGTGGTTGATTCTTGTTTCAATACTGATCCCAAACCTTTTTGCATTTCAGTTTTCCAATCAGCAATCAGCTTTGGCTTTCCATCATCACCGATATAAAATCCATAATCCCCATTTTTTGCAGCCATTGTTGGTAATAGAAAGATCGAATTTTGCCTTTTATGGACTACTTTTTTTCCGTCAGAAAATTTATCTTTATTTGGGTAGTTGGCGAAATACATACGGAGCTTAGTTACCTTTTTTACTCCAGCTTTTGATGCTTCTTGGTCAACAAAGGCAATGTAGTCTTTTATCATTTGGTAATCAAAGTCTACAAAACGTGCTGCTTCAAATTTGTCAGATGGTGAGCGTTCTTGGGTTTCATAATTTTCAATTACAGCTACACGGTGCTTTGTGTAATTATTATAAATGTCATCTGCTTGTTCTAATGCAATAATGTTTGCAGGAGCCTCAACAATAAGCGGATTCACGTCATTGTTTTCAGAACTTGGTTTTTCTTTTCCATCACCACAAGCAGTTAGGCTAAATGTTAGAATTGAGACAATGCAAAATTTCCACAATGATTTTTGTGCTTTTTTCATGGTTAGTTTTTAATGGTTAATAAGGTTGCAAAAAGAGTGGGGGAGGCGTTATTTTGCCCTTTAAAGATATTTTAAAATATTAGTAATCAGATCATTTAGACGAATTAATTTTTTCGCATTAAGAAAAAACAATAAAAAAGCCCAAAACTCATAGAGTCTCGGGCTTTCGAATATTTCAATTAAGAATTGTCTTTTTGAAGTACTATTGATTCATAGTCATCAAAAACTCTTCGTTGTTTTTGGTTTGCTTGAAACGTTGCTCAATAAACTCCATAGCTTCTACAGGGTTCATATCTGCCAAGTACTTACGCATAATCCACATACGTTGAATCGTGTCTTTATCAAGCAGTAAATCTTCTCTACGTGTACTTGAAGAAGTAAGATCAATCGCAGGGAAAATTCTACGGTTCGATATCTTACGATCTAATTGCAGTTCCATATTACCAGTACCTTTGAATTCTTCAAAGATCACTTCATCCATTTTAGAGCCGGTATCAGTTAATGCCGTAGCAATAATTGATAAAGATCCGCCACCTTCAATATTACGGGCTGCACCAAAGAAACGTTTTGGCTTGTGTAATGCATTAGCATCAACACCACCACTCAATACTTTACCAGATGCTGGTTGTACCGTGTTATATGCTCTTGCCAAACGTGTGATAGAATCTAAAAGAATAACCACATCATGACCACATTCAACTAAACGTTTAGCTTTCTCCAAAACAATATTCGCTACGCGAACGTGCTCTGTAGGTTCTTTATCAAAAGTTGAAGCAACAACTTCACCTTGAACGTTACGTTGCATATCAGTAACCTCTTCAGGGCGTTCATCAATTAATAAGATGATTTGATATACTTCTGGGTGATTTGCTGCGATACCGTTGGCGATATCTTTCAACAACATTGTTTTACCCGTTTTAGGTTGTGAAACAATCATACCTCTTTGTCCCTTCCCGATAGGAGAAAACAAATCAATAATACGTGTTGATATAGATGCTTGTCTTTCTGCTAGTTTGAATTTTTCATCTGGGAATAAAGGCGTAAGATGCTCAAAAGAAACACGATCACGTACAATTTGTGGATCGATTCCGTTGATTTTATTCACTTTAATTAAAGGAAAATATTTCTCACCTTCTTTTGGTGGGCGTACATTTCCTAAAACTGTATCTCCGGTTTTCAATCCGAACAAACGAATTTGCGATTGTGATACATAAATATCATCAGGTGATGACAAATAGTTGTAATCTGAAGATCTTAAGAATCCGTAACCGTCTTGCATGATATCAAGAACACCTTCACTTGCGATAATACTATCGAATTCGTATTCAGGTTCTTTATATCTATTTTTTAAATCTTTATCAAAATTGTTTTTATCCTCGCGCTTAGTATGCTGAGGTTTTTTATTTTGATTGTTTTGGTTCTTATGCTGAGGATTCGGTTTTTGATCTCTCTTTGCATTGTTCTGCGGTCTCGGTCGTGGCCTTGGTCGCGGAGTTACTTCACCTTCAGGTTTTGATACAGCTGCAGTTTTTTCAGGGGTATCTACTTTAGCAGGTGTAGCTTCAGGAGTTGCTTCCTTTTTCACTTCATCCTTTTTAGCTTCATCCTTTTTTGCTTCTTCCTGTGCTGGTGCTGCCTTTTTCGCTTCATCCTTAGCGACTCTAGCACGAGGTCTTGGTCTTGGTTTAGGCTTTGGCTTTTCTTCTGGAGTAACCGTGGTCGCAGGAGCAACAGCTGCAACAGCTTTCGGATTCGCCGCTTGCACGTCTAAAATTTGGTAAACTAAATCTAGTTTCTTTTGGGTTTTGTACTTAGGTACGTTTAACCCTTTTGCAATTTCCTGAAGCTCAGGAAGCTTTTTTGATTTTAAATCTGAAATCTCAAACATTAAGTATGGTGTAAATTATACGTCTTTAGTGACTAAAACAAGAAGTGATTGTTAATGGATAATTAATTAGGAAAGAATTCCTCTTAGGTAAGTGTTTTACTAGTAACGCAACAATATTACAAATTATTTTTAGCAATGCAGCTCTTTTTTTTAAAAAGACACGTATTTTTGCAGTCTTAAGTTGTTAAAAAGACAATGATTCAAAGAATTCAAAGCATTTATTTATTAGTTGTTGCCTTATTAGGGGCAGTAGCTCCTTTTTTTGCCTACCTGTGGTTAGATGCAGCTAAGGTTGAATTCTTTGCTCAAAACGAATTGTGGATTGCCGCAATGTTTTATGCCATTGCTGCATTAGCGCTTATTGGAATTTTTTTATACAAAAACAGACAAAATCAATTTGTGGTGAACAGATTGAATATGATATTAAATCTTTTTTTACTAGGATTTTTCGTTTACCGATCGCTAAACTTATCCGGAGAGACTTTGGTTTCTGAGAAGGGTATTGGGATGCTCATTCCTGTATTTTCTATCGTTTTTTTAGTTCTGGCCAACAGAGCTATAAAGAAGGATGAAGATCTTGTAAAATCTGTGGATCGTTTGCGTTAAACCTAACATCTTAGTAGTATTAGTGCGTGAAACCCGGGGTTGTTCCCGGGTTTTTTAATGGATATACCTTACCGCCCTTCAAGCAAATATAGGATTCTAATTATTTTATTTCGGACAGTTGGCTCAATTTGAATTAACCCCGCTTTCCTAATTCGATAATTTCTAAATCTTTTATGTCTGATCCATCAATAACAAAACGTAACATCGTACGCATTTGATGAAAACCATGTTTTCCACAAGCGCCTGGGTTCATATGTAAAACTCCCAAAGGTTTATCCCACATTACTTTTAGAATATGTGAATGGCCACAGATAAATAGTTTAGGCGGATTCTCTTTAATTTCCTTTCGGGTTCTCATATTATATTTTGGAGGATAGCCCCCAATGTGAGTCATTAATACATCAACACCTTCGCACATAAAGCGATTGTTTTCAGGAAACGTTTTTTGAATAATATGATCATCAATATTGCCATATACGGCCCGTAAGGGTTTGATTTTCTCTAAGGTATCTGTTACGGCTAGTTGACCAATATCACCAGCGTGCCATACTTCATCCGCCTGGCGGACATATTTAAGAATGGCTTCGTCCATATGAGAATGTGTATCTGAGAGAAGTAATATTTTTTTCATTTCCTTGGGAATATGTAGATCGGAATTTAGATTTCAAAAAGGTCATCTATCTTTGCAGCAAAGCTAGAGAATACCATTGAGATATTTTATTCAATTTTCATACAACGGAAAGGCATATCATGGCTGGCAAAACCAACCCAACGCAATTACTGTACAGCAGGTTTTGGAAGAGTCCATGACCACTTTGCTGCGTCAAAAAGTTGCCTTAGCAGGAGCTGGTCGTACTGATGCAGGCGTACATGCGAGACAAATGTATGCTCATTTTGAATTGCCAGAAATAGCCGACGAGTCTAGTTTGGTATATAAACTTAATGGATTATTGCCTGATGATATAGCTGTTCAACAAATTTTTAAGGTTACAAAAAATGCGCACGCTCGATTTGATGCAACAGCTCGCACCTATGAATATTGGGTAACGCAAGAGAAGAATCCTTTTTATACTGATGCTGCTCATTATGTAAAACATCCGTTAGATATAGAACAAATGAATGCGGCAGCCGCTCTCTTGTTAACGTATGAAGATTTTGAATGTTTTTCAAAAAGCAATACCGATGTATACACTTATTTGTGCGATATTAAAGTAGCAGAATGGACCAAAATAGATGACCGATTTGTATTTACCATTCAGGCTGATCGTTTTCTTCGCAATATGGTGAGAGCAATTGTGGGCACCCTTTTAGATGTTGGTACAGGCAAGTCAACACTAGATGATGTTAAAGCAATCATA
>CALLIG010000180.1 GCA_938009735.1 uncultured Flavobacteriaceae bacterium | reverse complement strand
ATTGTTGCTATCATCGTTTGTCTTTTCGGTATCAACGAAATTATTGTCTTGTTTGGCTGTGGGTTGGTTGGTTTATTAATTCATTTCATAACCGATAAAAACAAAACGTTAAACACATTCTTACCAATGATTTTTATTCAGGGGGTTTCTATTAATTCAATGGGGAACTTAAAAATATTCTTGACCTTTTTAAAAATAGGTGCAATTCTGTACGGAAGTGGTTATGTACTTTTCGCCTTTCTAGACAACGAACTAGTCGCAAGTGGCTGGATGACTAGACAAACACTTATTGATGCAGTCGCTGTTGGCCAAATTACACCCGGGCCGGTACTTTCTACAGCAACTTTTATTGGTTGGCAATTAAATGGCTTGTCAGGAGCATTGCTTGCAACTTTTGGGATTTTCCTTCCTTCCTTTCTATTTGTGTTATTATTGAATCCATTGATACCAAAAATGCGGAAATCAAAAATCATGCGTGCTATTTTGGATGCCGTGAATGTTGCCGCAGTCGCTTTGATAGTTGTAGTTTGTATTCAAATGGGAATAGACACTCTTACTGATTGGCGAACTATATGCATTGCAATTGTCAGTATATTTACCGTATTCGTTTTAAAAAAAGTTAATAGTGCCTATATTGTTATTGCTAGTGCAGTACTTGGTTACCTTCTAAGTCTAGTATAATCATACAAATAAAAAGCATCAAACTCCATAGAGGAATTTGATGCTTTTCTAGATAGTTATAAAAGCTTTATTTCGATAAATACATCTTTCGACGCGCGTATAGATTATAAAACTCATCATCTTTTAAGCTATCAATAAATAAAATGCTTTCCCCAGTACTTTTCATTTCTGGTCCAAGATTCTTATTTACATTCGGAAATTTATTAAAAGAGAATACAGGTTGCTTGATTGCAAAACCTTCTAATTGAGGGTTAAAATTGAAATCTTTCACTTTCTTCTCACCTAACATCACTTTCGTCGCATAGTTAACATAAGGTTCTTTATAAGCCTTTGCTATAAATGGTACTGTACGAGATGCTCGAGGGTTTGCTTCAATGATATACACCATATCATCTTTGATAGCGAACTGAATGTTTATTAATCCAACCGTATTCAATGCTAAAGCAATTTTCTTGGTGTGATCTTTAATTTGTTGCATTACAAATTCTCCCAAATTGAAAGGCGGAAGTGTTGCGTTCGAATCTCCGGAGTGAATTCCACAAGGCTCAATATGCTCCATGATGCCAATGATATAAACATCTTCACCATCACAAATCGCATCAGCCTCTGCTTCAATTGCTCCATCCAAATAATGATCAAGCAATAATTTATTATTCGGAATTTTATGAAGTAAGTCTACAACATGTTCTTCCAATTCTTCTTTGTTGATTACGATTTTCATTCCTTGACCACCCAATACGTAAGAAGGTCTTACTAATAATGGAAAATCTAATGTATCTGCTAATACTAAAGCTTCATCTGCTGTTTCAGCAATCCCATATTGAGGAAAAGGAATATTGTTCTCCTCAAGCATTTTAGAAAAACTACCTCTATCTTCAGCCAAATCTAAAGCTTCAAAGCTCGTGCCTATAATCTTGATTCCATATTTAGAAAGCTTCTCCGCTAGCTTCAAGGCAGTTTGTCCTCCTAATTGAACAATAACACCTTCAGGTTTTTCATGACGGATGATATCATATATATGTTCCCAGAATACAGGTTCGAAGTATAACTTATCAGCTGTATCAAAATCTGTAGAAACAGTTTCTGGGTTACAATTAATCATTATCGTTTCATAACCACATTCTGCAGCTGCCAATACACCGTGTACACAACAGTAATCAAATTCAATCCCCTGCCCTATTCGGTTAGGTCCAGAGCCTAAGACTACAACCTTTTTCTTATTAGAAACAATGCTATCATTTTGAACATATCGTTCTCCATCTGCAGTTTCTATTTCTGCTTCGAACGTCGAGTAATAATACGGTGTCATCGCTTTAAACTCAGCGGCACAGGTATCTACCAACTTATACACACGGTTGATATTTAGCTCTATACGTTTATCGTGAACTTCACTTTCATAACAGTCTAACATGTGTGCAATCTGACGATCTGCGAAACCTTTTTGCTTAGCTTCTAATAATAAATCTTTAGAAAGACTAGCAATCGTATATAGAGAAATCTCTTTTTCTAATTGAAACAGCTCTTCATATTGCTTCAAGAACCACATGTCAATTTTAGTAATCTCATGTATACGACTCAAAGGAATTCCCATTTGAATTGCATCATAGATCACAAAAACACGATCCCAACTTGGTATGGTTAACTTGCTTATGATTTGATCATAATCTTTATATCCTTTTCCATCAGCTCCTAGTCCGTTTCTTTTAATTTCAAGAGATTGTGTCGCTTTATGCAAAGCTTCTTGAAAAGAACGACCAATTCCCATTACTTCTCCAACTGACTTCATTTGTAATCCTAAAGTTCTATCAGAACCTTCGAATTTGTCGAAATTCCATCTAGGAATCTTTACAATCACATAATCAAGTGTTGGCTCAAACAAAGCAGATGTCGATTTTGTTATCTGATTATCTAGCTCATCTAAAGTATAACCAATAGCTAATTTTGTAGCGATTTTTGCTATAGGATATCCTGTAGCTTTCGAAGCTAATGCTGATGAACGCGAAACTCTAGGGTTGATTTCAATGGCTATAATATCTTCCTTCTCATCAGGACTCACAGCAAACTGCACATTACATCCACCTTCAAAATCACCAATACTTCGCATCATGTGTATGGCCAAATCACGCATTTTCTGATAGGTTTTATCAGAAAGTGTCATTGCAGGTGCTACTGTTATAGAATCTCCTGTATGAATTCCCATCGGATCCATATTTTCTATCGCACAAATAATAACAACGTTATCATTTTTATCACGTAATAACTCTAATTCAAATTCTTTCCAGCCCATCATGGCCTTGTCTATCATGACCTCATGAATTGGTGAAATTTCAAGCCCACGGCTCAAAAGCTCATCAAAATCTGCAGGATCATAAACAATTGAAGCACCAGCTCCACCTAAAGTATACGAAGCTCTAATTACTAATGGAAAACCAAATTCTTGAGCAATCTCCTTTCCTTTCAAAAAAGAAGTAGCTGTTGCTTGAGGAGCCATGCCGACACCTATTTTCAACATCAACTCACGAAATTTTTCTCTGTCTTCTGTAATATTAATGGCATCAATATCAACACCAATCATATCGACATCAAAATCTTTCCAAATTCCTTTCTCATCTGCTTCGATACACAAATTCAAAGCGGTTTGCCCTCCCATAGTTGGTAATACAGCATCAATCTGAGGGTGTTCTTTTAAAATCTCAACAATAGATTTTGTAGTAAGAGGCTTTAAATAAATATGATCAGCCATTGACGGATCAGTCATAATCGTCGCTGGGTTACTATTAATTAAAATTGTTTCAATTCCGTCTTCATGTAAAGACCGTAAAGATTGAGACCCTGCATAATCAAACTCACAAGCTTGACCGATAACTATGGGACCTGAACCTATTATTAAAACGGACTTTAAATCTTTTCTTTTTGGCATGTTCTCAATAGTGCTTTAAAGGTTATGTATACTATGTATTATGTAATTATTTCGCAAAAAAAAGGTGCTACTTTTAAAAAAGTAACACCATCTATATTTTAAAAATATGCAATCATTTATTTCTTGTGTCTTGGCTCAGAGGATACAGTCAGTTTTTTTCTTCCTTTAGCTCTTCTACGAGCTATTACTTTTCTTCCATTTACAGAAGCCATGCGCTCTCTAAAACCGTGTTTGTTTTTTCTTTTCCTCTTTGAGGGCTGATATGTTCTCTTTTGACCTGGCATTGTTAAATCCTTTTCGTTGTTGTATGTAAAGCAGAACAACCTGCAAAACTGGGCGCAAATATACGAAGAGTTTTTGCTTTCACAAATACAAATGAAAAAATATTTTTACATAATTGCCTGCAACGCACAAGAAGGTTTTTATTACTTTTGCCTTCGCGTAATTTGGTGCTTGAGAAGGCTTTAAGCTGCCATATACGCCATCAACATAATATATAAGACACAATGTTCAATAAAATATTTAAACTAATTATAGCGGGCCTTATCATTGCTTGGGCAATTTATCAATTCATTGAAGGCGAAATTGGTAACGGAATATTCTTAATTCTACTCTCTCTAATTTTCATCTTCTTGTATTTTAGAAACGAAATGATTTTGCTAGCTTTTCTTCGGATGCGTAAGCAAGATCTTATTGGCACTCAAAAATGGTTGAGCAAAATTAGCAATCCGGAAACAGCTTTAACTACCAAACAACAAGGATACTATAATTACCTACACGGAATTATTTTCTCTCAAACCAATCTAACACAAGCAGAGAAGTACTTCAAAAAAGCATTGAAGTTAGGTTTAACGATGGATTATGATGTTGCAATGGCTAAACTAAGTCTTGCAGGTATCGCTATGCAAAAGCGTCGTAAGCGAGAAGCAACTACCTTATTAAACGAAGCTAAAAAATTAGATAAAAATAAAATGTTAGGCGATCAAATAAAAATGATGAAGCAACAGCTGAAGAAGATCTAATACATGAATGCCAGTTACTAACAGTAAATTAAAAAAGCCCCTTCTAATTTTTAGAAGGGGCTTTTTATATTATCTGAACAAAGTATTATCTCAATACTGGCAACGGTACTACTTCGTCTCTTTATAATGTCCTTTTAAAGGAATCTCAATCGTGTACCTTTTACCAGATTGATTATTAAGATGTGCTTCACGCAGCCATGGGTTATGGCGTTTTAATATTTTATAGTTGATTTCATATTCTTGAGCG
>CALLIG010000179.1 GCA_938009735.1 uncultured Flavobacteriaceae bacterium | reverse complement strand
ATTTAGTAATCGTATTATTCATATAATCAACTTCATTCAAAGCCTTTTGCGTAAAATCAAATAAACTTAAGCATCTGTCAAGGTTTTGATTTTCGTAGGCCACTTTGTAATATACGTTGTTATTAAGATAATCGGTCAGCGCTCTTATGCCATGGAGAAAAGGCATTAATATGACGCCTAAAGGAAGGGCTTTAATTTCTTCTTTAGTTAAAAAAGAACCATTATGTCCTAAACCATTTACAAAGGCTTCAAAGAGATTTTTTTCAAAGGTAATTTTAGTATGATCTTGCTCGTCTTCTGGAGCGGTATTGACTATAGTGCGAATAGCATCTCCAAAATCATAATGAAAGTTACCTTTCATTATGGTGTCTAAATCAATGAGACAAAGTGCTTTTTGAGTTTCTTTTGAATAAAGAATATTATTAAGCTTTGTGTCGTTGTGACAAATGCGAATAGGAAGTTCTTTATTCTCCATCTCCTCTAGCATTTTAAGCGTGTTTTTTGCAAATTCTATAGTGTCGCTTGCGACTGCAAGTTTAGCTTCAGACGCTCTCGCTAAAGAAGCCAAAAATTGCATTTTACGGAGTTCGAGATTATGAAATTTTGGAATAGTATCCGTATATTTTTTAAGGTCAGCTTCTCCCATAAGCATATGGAATTTGCCAATTACTCGACCTGCTTCAAATGCGATATCAAAAGATGTTGTTGTGTCGTATGTTGTACTTCCTTGAATGTAAGTCATCATGCGCCAAAATCCTTTAGCATCAGAAAAATAGGTTTTGCCTAATTTAGACTTTATGAGTTTTATTTGAGTATAGTCTTTAGCTTTTAAAAGTTTAAGAGCACTACCTATATTTCCCATTAGGCCTTCTACGTTTGTAAAAACACCATGGTTGATTCGTTGTAGAATATATTTTGGAATATCATTTTCAGAGACTAAATAAGTGTCATTTATGAACCCACTATTTAATCCGTCAAAAGAATATACATTTTCTTTCAGATCAAAATTATCAATAACCTCGTTCAATTCTTCTTGTGAGTGTACGCCCATATTATTTATTTCCACAATGGTGATGGGTACTTACCGCTATCAGTTTTTTGTTGTAGGCTATTTACCGCAATTTCGCGATCACTTGCATATGTAACGCCAAACCAATTGTCTTTTGATGGTACTACTTTTACTTTTGCTTCACCAATCTGTAAGAGATGTTGTATCGTTTTTGGTATATAAAGTTCGCTAGTCTTAATCAAATGATCATCTTCTAAAAACTCTCGAAACTCATTTTCGATAACTTTAAAAATGGATGGTCGACACACCCAAAAATTCATGCTAGCGAGTTCATTTCCTGAATATTCCATACCAGAATCAGCATCGATAACTTTATCACCTTGTTGTTCAAGTTTTAGGCGTTCATCAACAGAAATAAGATTGTCACCATCAGTCATACAAACGCCACGAGAAACAGACCCGTGTTCAGATAAAGTATCTTTTAAAGTATAGCCTACTAAAGCATAGTGGTCTTCTTGTGGGTAATTCTTTATGAAACTAGCAGCATTTGCGTAGGCTGATTGTCCGTAAAAATCATCAGCGTTAATAACGCAAAATGGCTTATCAATAACATTACGAGCTGACCAAACTGCATGTGCAGTACCCCAGGGCTTAGGTCGCTCACCATTGAAAGTTACACCTTCTGGTAAGTCAGTTAATTCTTGAGCTATAACATTTAGTTTAACGTGTTGGGGTAATCGACCTTTAAGGTGATCTTCTAAAAACGTTACATTATCTTTTTTAGTAATGACAACAATATGGTTCATGCCATTTTCAATGGCATCGTACATCGCAAACTCCATAAGAAATTCACCTGCCGGGCCTAAATCGTCAAATTGCTTTAGTTTGCCATATCGGCTTCCGCTACCAGCGGCCATTAAAAGTAGGGTCATGTTAAAATTTATGTTAAGATCGTAAAATTATGTTTTTGTATTTGAAGAATAAAAATATATCACAAATTAATAGGGAATATAGGTGTTTTATACACCCCATTGAAGAATTACAGATTTTATTAGAATGTGCAACCTGATAAATATCATAGTTTCAAATATAAAGCAAGCATAAATTTGTATTAAATACAAAGCGCTATTTCAGGGTTGTGAATGAAATAAAATTACTTTCTATTACTCCTTAAACCTAATACTAATCTCTAAAACGAATCGCTATGAAAAAAATAATAGTACCTATTGATTTTTCTGAACAATCAGAATATGCATTAAAAGTAGCAGCGGATTTGGCAAAAAAACATAACTCAGAGATTTTGGCACTTCACATGTTAGAATTGAATCAAGCTATGTTCAACTCATCAGAAGGGTTGCACCCAGAGCAGACTGTTTTCTTACTAAAGTTAGCGGAAAAAAGGTTTGGGGAATTTTTGAGCAAACCTTATTTGAATGGCGTTTCTATCACTCCAATAATTAAACACTTTAAGGTGTTTAGTGAACTAAATGAAGTTGCTGAAAAACATGACGCAGAATTGATTGTCATGGGCTCACACGGCTCTGATGGATTGAAAGAGTTATTTGTTGGTTCAAATGCAGAAAAAGTTGTTCGAAATGCTGAGATTCCTGTTTTAATTATCAAAAATGAAATAAAAGATTTCAAGGTAGAACGTTTTGTATTTGCAAGTGATTTTACAGACGAAAATTTAATTTCTTTTGAAAAGGCAAAGAGTTTTGCTGATCTACTATCAGCAGAGCTCGAACCGGTATATATTAATACGCCTGGCGATGATTTTTTAAGTACAAAAGATGCCTATAATAGAATCAATCAATTTTTGACGAAAGCCAATACTGGAAAACAGGTGGAGATTTATAATGATTATAGTGTTGAAAAAGGTATCCTTAATTATAGCACAACAATAAGTGCAGATGTAATCGGAATTCCCACACATGACCGAAAAGGATTATCACACTTTTTTGTGGGGAGTATAGGAGAAGACCTAGCTAATCATTCTCAAATACCCGTTGTTACTTTTAAAATTTAGTTGTTAATCATGGAGTTTTATTTGAAAGGGGAGATCGGTTTTGATTTCCCCTTTCATTTTAAGAGCTACCTGATATTTCTTTTGCTTATATTAATTTCATTGTAGTAGGATTCCAATTTACGGGCTGTCTTTTGTAATAGCTTTCATTAGATAAAAGTGCAGCACCAGCAGCTCTCAATCCGAAAGTTGGGTCTTGTATGATTTCTCCTTTTCCACGAATGGCTTGAAAGAAATTATAAAAATGATCATAATGACCTCCTTTATAATCACTTGGTGCTTCCCAGGTAGTTGAACCAGTATTTAAGTCTGATGCTCTAGCTTCAAGATCAAGTGCAGTATAAGCATCTTTGATTTTTTGTTGTGTTGCTTCAGTATGCGCAATTAAAGAATATCCACTTGGGTTCATCCCTAATTTTGAACGTGTCAATTTTACAGAGTTTGATCCTATATCCATTGAGCCTTCTGTACCCGTTAACTTAAAACTACTCTCGCTATTACCTCCTGCTATAAAATTAACCCTAAAAGCTGCATTGAAAGCCGAATGTGTCTCTGTCTTTGGGAAATCATAAAGAGAGATATTAACATCAGGTACATCTCTACCATCATTCCAAAAACGTATGCCTCCTGTAGAAAATGCACGATTTGGGCCATGTGAACTTATCACATGGTTTAGTGTTGAGAATGCATGAACAAACAAATCACCAGCAACACCGGTACCATAATCTTGATAATTTCGCCAATTGAAAAATCGTTTCAATTCGAAAGGCGTCTTTGGAGCTTTTCCTAAAAAAGCATCAAAATCTATTGTATCTGGATTCGCATCTGGTGGAATTGGATATTTCCATGCTCCTTCCGCCGAATAGCGATTATTTTGCATATCAAGCATTACGATGTCACCGATAGCACCATCTTCATATAATTGTTTTGCTTTTTCATTTCCTAAAGAAGACATGCCTTGACTTCCTATTTGACATACTTTACCTGAAGTTTCTTGTGCTTTTATGATTTCTTGGCCTTCTTCAAATTTTTGAACCATTGGCTTTTCGCAATACACATGCTTGCCCGCTTTTAGAGCATCAACAGTTATTTTTTTGTGCCAATGATCTGGGGCAGCAATAATAACTGCATCAATATCTTTACGCTCAAGTATCTTTCGATAATCGCGTGTGATGAAAATGTCGTTACCCCAAAGTTCTTTTGCTCGATCTAATCGCCCATCATATAAATCACAAGCCGCTACTAATTTTACTCCATCAACTTTAAGAGCAGCAGTTGTATCGTAAATACCTTGAATACCTGAACCGATAAGGGCTAATTGAATTTGGTCATTGGCAGCGAATGAATAGCTATCATAACTTTTGTCTAGAGTTATTTTTTGGTCATATGGTGATGCCGTAGCAATGAACGGAGTGGCTGTAAGTGCTGCCGAACCTAGAGTTGCTTTTTTTAAAAACGATCTTCTTGAAGTGTCCTTTTTCATTTTGGTTTTAATTTAAGGCATTTAAATGCGAAGAATAGTACCTTCTAAAGGCAGAAATTTAATCATTTTTTCGATGTTGAAAAATTTTCATGAACAACATAGTACTCATTTTTTGTGCTCTGTTTTTGGCAATCCATGCAGTTTCACCCTCATATAATTCGTCGATAGTTTCAAACCAAAGGTTAAGCCACAAGCCAAAATGTTCTGAAGTGATTGAATGGTCCATTTTTTTATCAACATCTTGATGCGCTGTTACTGGGTTGCCATGGTATTTACGCTTTAAGAAAAGTTGTGCTTCCCAGAAATCGGTAAGGAGCTCAAAGTGCGCTTCCCAATCGGTGATGACCTTATTAAAAATAGGACCTAAAATCTCATGTGCGCGAATTTTGATATAAAAGGTTCGTACAAGAAGTAATACGTCTTTTCTATTGGAAATGTCTTTTTTGTTTGTCATCAAAAGGTTTAGTGCAATATTATCGTTTGCTTTTAAAGGTAAAGATTACCTTAAAAACTAGGGTACAGTTTTCATCATAAACTCATATAATTTTTCCATTTGCGGTTTTCCTTTTCGCTTACCTATTCTTCCGAGAAAGTATAAAACAAACCATAAAACAGTCATGAAACCCATCAAGCCAATTTGAAGCATATAAGGTTTATTTAGGGTAGAACTGGAGTAGGCCCAAATACTTAAAACAATAAAAATAGTTGCAACACCGAAGTGTAGAAACATAAAAAACGTCCAAAGGGAAGGGTTGGGTCCAAAAACGCCGTAAAGTTTACTGTTTATTTCGTCTCGTGTTTCAATTTCTAAATGTAGTTGAGGAGACCAAAAATGGATATTCTTTTTATTGAATTTGATAAAAATATGTTCATCAAGTCGTTTGACTATTAAGTAATCGTTTTCTGAGTTCTCAAAAGATTGTAATACTTCTTCTGTTGTGCCTGAAAGTTCCAATTGAAATCGAGGTCGTAAAACGATATCATTGGCTAATGGTTTCATGAGACTACTTTTAGTTAAAACAATCAATTGCGGTAGCTGCAACTTCAGCAATAGGCTTGGGTGATACATAAGGGATGCCTAATCCTAAACCTCTGATGATAAAGAGCAGACCCGTAAATACTACAAAAACAGGAATTAATCTTTGTATTTTTTGCTTGGCCGTGCCTTTTAAAAATCCACTAAAGTAAATTGCGGTTGTCATTAGAGGTATAGTGCCCGTACCGAAGAGCATCATGTATAAACCGCCTTCGAGCGGATTTGCCATGGCAATAGCTCCGAAAAGAGCCATATAAACCAATCCGCAGGGTAAAAACCCATTTAAGAAACCTATGGTAAGAAATGTATCTGCCGTCTTTTTTTTTAATGCTTTGCCTAAACGGTTTTTTACCTTAGAAATTAAGATGTACAGGGGCTTCGAGAAGTTGTATTTATTAAATGTTTTATATGGAATTAGAATTACTACAATCATTAGTACACCTATGAGGATAGATAGTTTCTGCTGGATGCCGAATACGTATAATCCTTTTCCTATAAATCCGAAAAGTATGCCCATGATGCTATAGGCCATTAATCTTCCGAAATGATAAATAAATATTTGACTGATTTTTTTAAAGTTATTCGTTCTATCTACAGGTAGCATAAATGCTATTGGACCACACAT
>CALLIG010000178.1 GCA_938009735.1 uncultured Flavobacteriaceae bacterium | reverse complement strand
GTAAAGAAAATTTATAGCTAAGAAACTTAGTATTAATAAGACGACAGCAACTTAATTTGAAGCCTAAATAATATGGATCCAATCGATAAAAAAACAGAAAAAGCACAAGACAAATATCTGAAAGAAGAATTGAATATTGACAAAGATGCTTTAAAGGCATTAAAGAAGAAATTAGCTAAAGTGGAGCCTCGTTCTGAACGTGGGGCAGAAACTTTGTTCCGTTTAGTTTCAAAGAATCAATATACGCTCAACACCATGATTGATAGGAAATCGAACATTTTAATATCTATCAATGCACTTATTCTATCGATAATTTTAGGTACTGTTTATGGTCAGTTAGATAGTGACCCTCATTTGATTTATCCGGTAGTAATGATGTTGTTGACAAACATTATTTCCATTGCTTTTGCAATATTCGCGACTAGACCTGAATTGAAACATGGCGAAGAAAAAACAAACAATTTATTATTTTATGGAAACTTCAATGACATGGAAGAAGATGAATATGTAGCTGAAATGACGGGTTTAATGTACCAAGGTGATGAGCTTTACAAAACCATTGCAAAAGATACTTTTCACTTAGGCAAAACGATAGATAAAAAGTTCAAGCTTCTTCGAAAGTCATTTCATGTTTTCTTAGTCGGAATAATTATCTCTGTTCTAGCCTTTATTCTCTGCCATCTAATGGTTAGTTCATTTTTATAAAGTTTAAGTATAAAAAAGTTCGCATCTATTTTATACTCCCTTCTCTCTTTTCCATGTCATCATTACCAATATTATGCAAATAATTGCGCTTAATGCGCAGGTTGCATACATGCCCTTCCATCCAAAGGCCTGGGTTATATAAGCTAATCCAATACCGGAGAATGTAGCACCAACATACCCAAAAAAGCCTGTCATACCGCATGCTCCTGAAATAGCTTCTTTAACTGTTACTCTAGATGCTTGAACACCACTTATTAAATTTTGAGGACCATCAATTAAAAAGCCAATAAGTAATAAAAAGACACCTGTAAGAATTACGTTATCCGGGCCTGAATAGTAATAAAATCCAATAATGCTAAACGTCAACAAAGTCAAGTAGATTACATTAATTGGCACACATCTTCCATTCCAAAATCGATCTGCTAAATAACCCGCAATTATTCCTCCTGGAATACCCGCCAAAGGCATAAGTGTCCAAAAAATGGCAACACTCACTTGATCTATTCCCTTCACATCATACAAAAAGATAGTAGCCCAATCTAAAGTGCCAAACCTGATTATATAGATGAACATGTTGGCAAAACTTAAAATCCAGATATATTTATTGGTGAATATATATTTTTTCAAGATTTCCCAATGAGATAAGCTAGTGTCAGTCAACTCAATTATCGGCTTATCATTCTTGTAATCTTCAATCTCTGGTAAACCTTGAGCGACAGGCCTATCTCTAAGTGTAATTAGCAAAAAGAGTGCGGTCAAACATCCTATTATTCCTGGGATATAGAAAACAGCTTCCCAGCCTACTATTCCTTTGTTGTATAAATTGAGGATTCCTGCAACAAGTAATCCTACACCAAAAGTACCTGCAGTATGACTCGAAGAAAGTATAGTCCATTTTGTTGCTCTTTCCTTTGGAGAAAACCAATGGACTAACCCTTTAGCAATTGGCGGAAACCCCATGGATTGAAAAGCACCATTAAGGCCCCAAAAAAATACTACGAGATAAAGACTATCTAGATAGCCAATAAACAAATGAATTATTGATGCCGCAAAAAGACCAACGGCCATAAATGTTCTGATATTCGCACGGTCAGCAAAAAGCCCACTTATGAACTTCCCTATTCCGTAAACCACATAAAAAACACTACTTAATATTCCTAATTGAATGATATCAATATCCAGCTTTTCGCTAATCAATGGTAATGCCGGTGAAATATTCTTACGCGTGAAGTAAAAAATCGTATACCCAATATACATGCCAATAAACATGCGCCAGCGCCAATGTTTAAATTTCTTAGCGACAAGATGATCAGGAATTTTTTCTTCGGAAGGCTCAATCTGTTTGAAAGGAGGTATGGATTTGAAAAACATTCTATTTCGATTTTTTGTAAAAAAATAAGTGCGCCTAAGTAAGACGCACCTATTCAATTTAAACTAACTCAACTTTTTAATGAACATCAAACTAGGTTTGATATTACCAACCTACATTTTGCTTTATGGTTCCTTCACTTGTAGCGATAACTAATGGAGGAATAGGCCAAACATTATAAGAATCGGCATTAAATTGTGGTCTTGCGGGCCATACTTCTTCTACCGTAAATGCAGAATCTGGGTCTGATTTATCAGCATGAATACGGCCATGTAAAGCTATAGGCAAAATAGTTGCGGCATCACCCCATCTATTTAAATCTTCATATCTACCAAACAGCTCACCCGCAAACTCTGCTCTTCTTTCATATTTCAAATCAGCCAAAGTAGCACCAGATATAATTGGCAAACCAGCTCTTTGTCTTACTTCGTTCAAAGCAGCATCACCATTTGACCCTTGCATCAATTGTGCTTCAGCTTTCATAAGTAGAATATGAGAATATCGTAATAAAGGAAGATTTAGATCAGTAGTTGGGTGATCACCATTTCCATTTAAAAACTCTGCACCTGCATAGCTATATGGTTCTAAATATTTTTTGAATTGAAACCCTGTTAAGTTCGTGGTTGACCAATACCTTCTACTTTCACCGAAATATGCAAACGTATCTCCGAATTTCAATAAAGTCGCTTCTCTTCGCACATCACCATCTAAATAGGACTCATATAATTCTAAAGTTGGTGCGAAATATCCCCATCCATTATATTTTCCCCAACCTTTGTTTTCAAGAGAAGCACCAGGAAAAATACTACCACCTTCTTTATTACTAGGTACTGACCACAAATATTCTTGTCCCCAATTATTTTCTATTTTAAATGCATCTTCAAAATTCGCTTCTAAGGCATTCTTACCAGAGCTAATAACCATATCTGTTGCCTCTATGACCTTTGCCCAAGAACTTGCATCATATTGTGCATTGTGTAGATGTGTTCTTGCTAAA
>CALLIG010000177.1 GCA_938009735.1 uncultured Flavobacteriaceae bacterium | reverse complement strand
TACGCAAAGGCCAGAATGGAACGATGCTAACAACGCATTAGTTGGTAACGGAGTCTCAATGGTCACATTGTATTATCTAAGAAGGTTTTTAAATTTCTTTGAAGAAATTGTGCGAAATGCGGGTAATGAAACCAATAGTGTGTCAAGGGAGTTAGCGGGGTTTTTTAATGGTATTGTAAAGACCTTAAAGGATAATGAACAAGTGCTTTTGGGTGCAGTTTCGAATACGACAAGAAAAACGATTTTAGATGGTTTAGGAAATGCAGGTAGCGAATATAGAGGCGCTATTTATATAGACGGATTTAGTAGTGAAAGAGCAATAATTTCTAAGACAGAATTATTACAGTTTTTAGTTATTTCAAAGCGATTTTTGGATCATTCCATAGCAGCCAATAAAAGAGAAGATAAGTTATATCATGCCTATAATTTAATGACTGTCGAAAGCGATACAGAAGTGTCAATTTCGTATTTACCGGAAATGTTAGAAGGGCAAGTTGCGGTTTTAAGTTCAGGAAATGTTACTGGCAAGGCTGCACTAGAAGTGCTAGATGCTTTAAAAAATAGTGCCTTATTTCGAGAAGATCAATACAGTTATATCTTATATCCAAATAAGCAGTTGCCAAGATTTAGCGTAAAGAATACCATTCCTTCTAGTAAAATAGAAGAATCTCAGTTGGTGCAACAACTTTTAAAAGATGGTAAAACAAGTATTATTGAAAAAGATATCAATGGCGATTATCATTTTAACGGAACATTCAATAATGCAGATAGTTTAAAAAGTGCTTTGTCACGATTACCAGAAGAGCAATACGGAAAACTTGTTGCAAAAGATACCAACCTGTTGTTAGCTATTTTTGAGGATGTTTTTGATCATAAATCCTTCACCGGAAGATCGGGTACATTTTATGGTTACGAAGGCTTAGGCTCTATTTACTGGCATATGGTGTCGAAACTCTTATTAAGTGTTCAGGAAATATGTTTAAAAGCTTTCGAAAATGCGGAAAGTGATAAAGTTATTGGTAAACTTTTAGATCATTATTATGAAATTAATGAAGGTATAGGTGTGCATAAATCTCCAGAACTGTATGGTGCTTTTCCAACGGATCCGTACTCACATACCCCAGGAGGTAAAGGCGCGCAGCAACCCGGTATGACTGGGCAAGTAAAAGAAGATGTGCTTTGTAGGTTTGGTGAATTGGGGGTGTTTGTTAAAAACGGAAAGCTCGGATTTAATCCTCGATTATTGCGCAAGGATGAGTTTTTGAAAAACCCAAGCGCTTTTGAATACATAAGTATTAATGAGCAAAAAAACCAAATTGAATTGGAAGCAGGAATGCTAGCTTTTACCTATTGTCAGGTGCCTATTGTATATAGTTTGTCAGATGAAAAAGGTTTAAAAGTTGTCTTTAATAATCAAAAGGTTCTTGAATTAGATGGCTTAAACCTTGATGCTGAAACAAGTGCTAAAGTTTTTAAGAGAACAGGAGAAATCAACCAAATTATAGTTTGTATAAACAAGTAAAGAACGGTCTTTAAGTAATGAAGAAAATAATATACCTTACAAAATGTGTCATCCTTATGATGATGGTGTTTGCATGTAAAGAAGCTAAAAAAGAAGCGATTACGAAATCTGCACAAGAGATTTTGGGTAATCCTGAATATTTAGCAATTTCTTATGGAGGATACAGAGCTGGTTCAAGAGATGTTCAACCAACAATTCCACAGCTCAAAGAAGATATGAGAATACTTTCTGCAATGGGGGTAGGAATTTTGAGAACTTATAATGTACAGCTGCAACAAGCAGCAAATTTATTAGAAGCAATTCAGCAACTTAAAGAAGAGGATTCGAATTTTGAAATGTATGTGATGCTTGGCGCTTGGATGGATTGCGAGAATGCATGGACAGAAAGTCCGAATCATGAAGCTGAAAGTGACCAAAATGCTGGGGAAATAGATAGAGCGGTGGCTTTAGCCCAAAAGCACCCCGATATTGTAAAAATTATAGCTGTTGGAAATGAAGCCATGGTACATTGGGCTCAAAGTTATTTTGTTAGACCTAATGTCATTTTAAAATGGGTTAATCATATTCAAAACCTTAAAAGAACAGGTGAATTATCTTCAGATTTGTGGGTTACAACATCTGATAATTTTGCAGCTTGGGGTGGTGACGATGAAATTTACCATACCGAAGATCTTGAAAAGTTGATTAAGGCAGTTGACTATGTGTCAATGCATAGCTATCCATTTCATGAGACACATTATAATTCTGATTACTGGAAGATTCCAGAAAGTGAAGATGCTATGGCTGATTTAGAAAAGATTGATGCAGCTATGCTTAGAGCCAAGAACTATGTGAATTCAGAATATGATGCAGTTGCGAAATACCTCGAAAGCTTAGATGTAAAAAAACCAATTCATATTGGAGAAACCGGTTGGGCAAGTATATCTGATGGCTTCTATGGCCCTGAAGGTTCTAGGGCTGCCGATGAATATAAACAAGGACTTTATTTTAAGCACATGCGAGAATGGACAAAAGAAGAAGGTATTTCTTGTTTTTACTTTGAGGCATTTGACGAGCATTGGAAAGATGATAAAAACCCCATTGGTTCAGAAAATCATTTCGGTTTGTTTGAAATGAATGGTCAAGCAAAATTTTCTTTATGGAGTTTGGTAGATGAAGGTGTTTTTGAGGGTTTGACTAGAAACGGTCAACCAATAACTAAGACTTATAATGGTAGTAAAGAAGCTTTACTAGTAACAGTCTTAACCCCTAATGTGGCTAGCGAAAAAGTGCCAGAATAGAATTATCGTTTGAGAGGGAATTGAAGAAAACTAATTTAAATTAAGAGTAAAAGCTAATAAAGTATATATCCAACCAACAAAACTAGAAAAATGAAAAACGCAGCAACAGTTACAAGTGCCAAAGTGCCTATGGGTCAAAAAATAGCCTTCGGTTTAGGAATGCTTGCCAATCAAATGTTTCCTGCGGCTCTGCAAATTTTTATGATGGTTTTGGTAAAAGGATTAGGTTTTTCTCCACTCTTGTGGGGGATTATATTAATTGCACCCCGGTTATTCGATGCTTTTACCGATCCAATTATGGGCTTTATTTCAGACAATACAAGGTCTAAATATGGAAGGCGCAGACATTTCGTGTTTGCAGGTGGTATTCTAATGGGAATAGCATTTATTGCGATGTGGCAACTATACCCTGAAAACGGATTGACCTTTAACTTCATCTACTTCATGGTTTTGTCTTTTATTTTCTACTTAGGTCTTACTATTTTTAGTGTGCCTTATGTAGCAATGGGTTATGAAATGAGTGATGATTTTCATGAAAGAACCCGCATCATGGCAATAGCCCAGATGATTGGTCAATGGGCTTGGGTTATTGTGCCTTGGTTTTGGGTTATTATTTATGACCCAGAAATGTTTGAAAGTGCTCCAGCCGCAACTAGAGAATTATCGTATTATGTAGCAGCGTTTTGCACCCTGATGGCCATTATACCAGCCCTTTTTATAAAAGATGAATCAACATTAGATCGAACTGATTTTACACCCATAAACAGAAGTAATATATCAAATAGTTTGAGTAAGATTTTTGCAAGCTTTGGACAAGCGTTTAAAATCCCTCAGTTTAAAGTATTATGTATTGCAACCTTCTTGATTTATAATTCGTTCATGACCATTGCAGCATTTTCCTTTTTTATTATTGTTTCTTATCTGTTTAATGGAGATGCTGGTGCCGCAGGCGTATGGCCGACCTTGCATGGTAGTGTTGGAGCATTAGTCACTACGTTTGTTGTCATTCCAATAATTGATGCCATAGCGAGAAAAATTGGGAAGAAAAAGACCTTTATGCTTTCTCAGGGTATATCAATTATTGGTTATGTTTTATTTTGGTTTTTGTTCGTTCCTGGTAAACCGTATATGTTCTTGTTTGCTTTGCCTTTCTTTTCATTTGGTATAGGTGGGCTTTTTACTTTGATGATGTCAATGACTGCAGATGTTATTGATTTAGATGAGCTAAAAACAGGTTTAAGACGTGAAGGTGTTTTTGGGGCTATTTACTGGTGGATGGTGAAGTTTGGCTTTGGAATTGCTGGACTATTAAGTGGTTTGTTTATGGCATGGGTTGGATACACGCCAGATGCGCCTACACAACCAGAAGGAGCAATAACAGGTATGAGGTTGTTTTACACTTTATTTCCAATACTGGGTACATTAGCAGCTATGTATGTAATGCGGGGGTACGATATTACTGAAGAAAAAGCTCGAGAAGTTAGTGTTGCATTAGAAAAGCGCAGAAGTGAGGAATAGTCTTTTGTGCTAATATTTGAGGAGAATTAATGAGGCAGTCTGTTTTTTAATACCCCATAAACAAACGTACCTAACATTGCCGCTGCAATAACGAGTAGCATACTAGAAACTCCTGTTCCTAAAAGGATGTACATAGGTCCTGGGCATGCTCCGGCAAGAGCCCAGCCTAGACCGAATATTGTGCCTCCTAAGATGTAACGAGTGAAACTCTTTTCTTTTGGTGGAAGATTGATCTCTTTGCCTTCTGTACTTTTTACTTTGAATTTTTTAAATACCCATAAAAATAGAAT
>CALLIG010000176.1 GCA_938009735.1 uncultured Flavobacteriaceae bacterium | reverse complement strand
ATTACCTTGTTTTAGGTTTGGATTTTGTACTGCATGCATTATGTAGAAAATAAGACTACCAAGGCTTGTAAATATCATTAATAGTAAGAATAAAAAGAACACGCCCATACCGGCAAACATCGATGTTGGTGGCATTCCGTTGCTAGAATTTTCTAGTTCATGCAAATTACCTATCATACTAAAAATGAAAATGAAATAAGCGATAAAAAAAAGAACGAACATAATAATAGGTCCGATCGCGAAAAAGCCTTGCCAGAATTTGTTGTGCAACATGTTTTTAATTTTTTATATAACGTTAAAATGACTGTTAGTATTTTATAAGAGTTTGAGGTAGTCTATTTCTAAAGCAAAATCCTCTTGTTTCTTATTCCCTATTAAAAATGCTATTTCAGATAATTCTTGCCCCTCATAATTTGGAAACTCTAATATACGTCCTCTAAATGCAGGATACATCTTATCAAAACTGATAGTTATCGTTTCCCATTCTCCACTTGTTTCTATATTGGCGATATATGAATACCGCTGCGATCTATCTGCTTTTACTCGAAACTGATACGACTTGCCATCTCCTTTTACTCTTATTTCTATCTGGCTATATGTTGAAACTTCTAAGGTTTCAAACGCATAACGAACTGATGAGAATCCGCCATTATTTTCTAAAGAGACATTTCCATTAAAGAGACCGTGACCTTCTTTATTGACGGAGAATTGTGATTGAGAAAGCCCACCCATCACTCCATCATTAACCACACGCCATTGGTCAATATTAGCACCTGTACTAAAATCAAATAACATTGTGTTGTTCATAAGAAATATGAATAGAAAGAATTGGATTGTAGTGTTCATTAAATTGTAAGATACAATATAATCAAATCGGATGGCTTTTTTCTGTAGGGAGGGACTCTAACTATTTTTTTTAGCTTTCTTCTTGCTGCTTTTTGCAAAGGGATTATGATCTAGGCACAATTGTATCCAATAGTCCAAATCTTTATCCATATCAAAACCATCTTCTGATATAAAAACATAACCTTTCATACTTCGACCTGTAAAATTCATTTCTGAGCAATGCGGCCTTTTTAAAGCCTCTTCATAATTAGCTATGCCAATACGCGCCATTAGCAATCCGGTATTGGTGTTTTTATCGGTTAGGAGTCCACAGCACATTTTTTCATCTACCATAAAGCAGAGTCCACCCATCATCTTCATTTCTCTATATGAAACAGACTTTTCATTTAATAATTGTCTTGTTCGGTCGGCTAAATATTCATCGTATGCCATGTTGTTACTTTTTAATCTATGCTACAATTTATACCTTTTTGTTAGTCTTAGCTAGTTTGTTCAAAATCCAGTTACGTTCATTTTTTGTTTTGGCGCAACCTGCTGCTGTAGTTAGGTGTTCTTGTTGTTTTTTTAAATTTTGATTTTCATAAAGCTCTGCCAATAATAAATGATACAAGTGATTTTGTTTTAAATCAATCTTCAAAGCTTCTTGTAAGGCCTCTTTTTTGCCTCGTGCCATTGCTAATGCATAGGTGCGATTCATTGCTGCCATCGGCGAATAATCAATTTGTAGTAAGCGGTTATACGATTGTAATATGTTTTCCCATTTTACTTTTGGGTCTAAATTGGTTTGGGTATGCCAATAAGCGATCATGGCCTCAATATGGTATTTCGAGATTGTATCACCTTTTCCGGAACGTTTTAAGAATGTATTTCCTTTTTGGATAAGCTCATGATCCCAATTTGTTGCATCTTGTTCATCGTAAATTATTTGCCCGCCATCTTCGTCTATTCGGGCATCAAAACGGGAAGCATGAAAACAAAATAGCGCCATCAACGCGTTTACTTTCGGTAGATTGGTTGATTCAGAGTTTAATAAGAGGTAGGTTAAACGCATAGCTTCTATACACAACTCTTTGCGGATGCCTTTTTCAGAAACAGAGGAGTAATAGCCCTCGTTAAATAGTAAATATAAAATCAGGAGTACGTTTTGTAAACCTTGATCTAAATCGTTTGAAGAGGGTCTGGAAAGCTCGACCTTGTTATTGCGAAGCTTTTCTTTTGCTCGATAAAGTCTTTTGTTTATTGTTTCCTTCGTACTTAAAAAAGCAGTTGCTATTTCTGGGATGCTAAAACCGCATAATACACGGAGTGCTAAAGAGATCTGGGCTTCTGATGAAATCATAGGATTACATACAGCAAAGAGCATTTGAAGTTGACTGTCTTTGATGTTATGTTCTGAAAGATCAATATCATCTGGTTCTGAACGTGTATTTTGATGCTCAAGTTCAGGTTTAATTTTGTCACGAAATACTTTTTCTCTTCGAAAAGTATCTCTTGCCTTATTTTTTGCAACTGTATAAAGCCAAGCCGTCGGGTTGTCAGGAACACCTTTTAAACCCCAAGTCTCTGCTGCTGCCAAAAAGGTATCACTAACTAAATCTTCAGCCAGTTGTATATTAGAAAAACCAAAGGTTTTACAGAGTACAGCAACAATTTTACTAAACTCAGTTCTAAATAGCTCTGGAATTAACCGTTGATTTTCCATTGAAAAAGGAGGTAAATAGTTTGATTCACCTCCGTATTTATTTAGTTGTCAAAAATCTGAATTCCTCTTACTTCAACTTTTCCGTTGGGTATTGATAAAATAGGGCAACCTTCAGAAAGCTTCATGGCATCGTCAAGATCATCAGCTTTTACCATAATGTACCCACCAACTATCTCTTTGACTTCCGCATAAGGTCCATCAGTAATAACACCTTCTGTAGTTATTGTTCTTCCTGTGCTGTTTAAAGCATTTGTACCGATGAATTTACCCTGAGCAGCAATACCACCAATCCAATCTTGCCATATTTGTAAGAGCGCTTGCATATCCTCAGGGGTTTGCCCTGAGTTGTCCATCTTTTCTGTTCTGAAAATCATCATAAATTCTGTCATAATTTTTTAAGTTTTAAGATTATATATCTAAGACGATTGAAAGTTTAGAAATAGGACAGTCTAAATTTAAATTTTATTTTAATGTGGCCCAAACCTCTTCAATAAGGGCTTTAGTAGCTTTTATTCCTTCAGGTTCACTCATGTTTTCTCCTTCAAATTCAATTCCGATATGGCCATCGAAACTAGAGTTTTTTACCAATTGAAGTAATTTAGGGTAATCGATTACGGTATCGAATCCTTCAGCATCAAAGGCATACGACTTTGCGCTCACCCCTTTAGCAAAGGGTAAAAACTCAGCTATTCCTTCTTCTGGAGGATAAATATTCGTGCAGTTTTTTGTTGTTTGAGTACTTCCCCATTCTTCATTTAAACACCAATTACCAAAATCAGGAAGTGTGCCTAAATACGGATTATCGACAGCCTTTATTATGCCGGTCATAAAACTAGCGTTTGATGTGTGAAGTCCGTGGTTTTCTAAAATCACATGTACTTTCTCTTTTGCAGCATATTCTGTTAGCTTTCCAAGTCCGTCTACTAATGAAGCCTCTAATTCATCAGGACTTCCAGCTCCAAAAGCATTGACGCGAATGGAGTGGCATCCTAATATTTTGGCAGCATTTATCCATTTGTAATGATCTTCAACTGCTTTCATTCTTTTGTCAGCATTTGAATCGCCTAGCTTCTCTTCTTCATCAACCATCATGATTAAACTTTCCACGCCAGCATCGGAAGCTCTAGTTGTCATTTCTGCCCAGAACTTTTCATTGGCGGCATTTTCTGCGTAAAATTGGTTCACATATTCTATTGCTGAAATATTATAGTCGTTTTTGGCTATGCTAGCAAAATTTACAGGATCAAGGGTTTTATCAAAAAAGGCGCGGTTCAAAGACCATTGCGCCAAAGATATTTTAGGCATATTATTATCTGTTTTATTACCAAATGAATAAAGTGAAGGCATTGAAATTGCAGCAGTCGCTATTGCTGTTTTCTTGATAAATATTCTTCTACTATTCTTTTGCATAGCTATTATGAGTTATACTTTAATTTTCTCCAAACCACTTTGCCATGACATTCTCTGCAGGCTTAAATCGTGGTGAAAAGTCAAGATCTGCTTTAGCACTTTCTTCCATTGTTCTGTTATCCCATTGCCAAATGTATACTCCTGAAAACCAGGGTTGGTGCCAAGTTTGACGAAACAATGCTTCATATGCTAATTGTTGTGTTTGGTCAGATTTTTTTTTGGTGATAGGACCTAAAAACTCAGTCCATTCCCATGGTTTAATAGTAGCTTCGGCATCACTTCTATAACCTACTTCTGTAAATAAAATCGGTTTATCATATTTTTTATGGAATGCTTCTAAAGCAATCAAATGCTTCTCCCAACCTTTTTCAATGGTAGCCAAATCTGGATTTTTCATTTTAGTCAACGGAAAATAGGCTTGTATGCCAATGTGGTCTAACTTATTCCAAAATGTAACATGTTCATATTCGTCATACCAATTAGCCGCATAAGTAAGCTCACCGGTATAAATTTGCCTGATTTCATCAATAAGGCTTTCCCATTTTTTTGGTTGTTTTTTGATCGAAGTTGCAAGCTCTGTTCCAACACAGAACAATTCTGTTTTTGTTTCCTGCGCTATTCTGGCATAACGTAACATATTTTCGCGATACGATTCGAACCACACATCCCATTCTTGGGTGTTATCTAAAGTAATATTCGAGCGCCATCCATCGCTCATCCATAAATGAGGTTTTAATTGCACACGAATTCCCTTTTTATGTAAATCATTAATTGCTCTTATATGGCTGGAATCTCTTCGTGTGTATTTATTTGGGTTATCAGGAACATCAACTAATTTGGTCTTTTCATCTTTTTGATACAAAAATGGGATGACTGCCACCCATTCCACATTGGCACGAACAAGGCTATTTACAGCTTCAGTATTATCTTCAGACCAGCCAAAAACACTCATGCCTCGGTGCTTTTTGTCAATGTCATATAAATTGTTGACGACACCACTATCGTTCATTACGGTAGTATCCCAATCAAACGAGTACCATTCATTGGTATTAGAATATGCCAAGGCTTTATATCCAACAAGAATTAAAAGTATAGGAAGCGCAAAACGAAGCGAGAACTGTCTCAGCAGCGTTTTTTTTCCTTTAGAACGATAAATTTTAATAAAATATCGAATAGCTAAAAATAGCAGATAACATAAGGTGAAAACAACATGAAAACTAATTAGAAATCGGTTACTAGAAGCAATTTCAAAAAAGAAGTTGGCACTATCTAATAAGTTACGATCGCCACGGCTTATGAGCAGAGTAATCACCATAAAGGTGATAGCCCATAAAAGAACATAGACCCATATAAAATGTTTGATTTTGGTCTTCATATTCAATTGTCCGTATTTTCTTTTTTCATAGCATCAGCCACCGCTTTAGAGCCTGCATCTCTTTCTTCAAGTTCTGAAATAATTTTTGGATGATCATGTTCACGACCTTGCGAAAGTTTATAAGTAGCTTGAATATCTTCCACCTTTATTTCAAACCCGACAACACCTTTAATTTGCCGCATTGTTTTAGCTGACATATCACGTGAAGAAACCGGTTCTTTTGAACCTGCTTCATATTTGTCTACCAGTTTGTGAAGCGATTCTAATAAAGCTGCTTCTGTTTGAATTTGTAAAGTACCGTAAACATGAACAGCAATATAATTCCAAGTTGGTACTTCTTCCTCGGTATACCATGAAGAGGAAACATAGCTATGTGGTCCGTTAAAAATACAAAGCACTTGAGCATCTTCTTGAAAATATTTCCATTGCGGATTTGCTTTTGCGATATGTCCAACCAGAATATCATTTCCACTTGAATCTAAATCTAGCTCCAATGGAATATGAGTAGCCCAAGGCTTTCCATCAACTTGATTAATCAAAATTCCGAAGCTATTACTTCTGAGAAAATCTTTGATTTCGTTGATGTCTTCGTTTTTATACTGCGTAGGTGTGAACATAGTTTACTTTATAGATAATGAGGATGAAACCGGCAAATGGTCAGAAATATGTTTCCCTGTTTTTAGACGCTCATCAATATGTAAATAGTTATTCACGATTAACCCTGTTGTGAAAATATAATCAATCCGTCTTTCTTGTGGGTCATTAATATCAAAGCCATTAAAAGTACCTTTCGGACCTTGCAATGGAGTTTTTGAAATAAGTTGCCCATCATCCATTTTCTTTTGAATACTTCGGATTGGTTTTTCTTCAGGCATCAAATTAAAATCACCCATTAAAACAACTGGAAGATTTTCACTATTCAACTGTTTTATTTTTTTTAAGATGAGCTTGGCAGATTTCTTTCTAGCTTTTATTCCTCTATGATCAAAATGAGTATTGAAAACCCATATTTTAGTTTTGGAGCTCATATCCTCAAAAAGTCCGTAAGTGCATACACGCTCCAAAGCGGCATCCCAACCAACAGATATTTTATCGGGAGTTTTCGAAAGCCAAAAGGTTTTTGAATTCAAAAGTTTAAACTTCCTTGTATTATACAGAATAGGGGAGAACTCGCCTTTTTCTTTGCCGTCATCTCTGCCAACTCCAATATATTTATGATCAGGTAATGCATTTTCTAAGTACTGTAATTGATGCACTAATACTTCTTGCATGCCAATAAAATCAGGACTGTTTTTCTTCAACAAATCAACCATTTCTGCTTTGCGGTCATTCCAATTGTTTACCGTGTCATTTACATTATCGTATTTGACATTATAAGACATTGCCTTAAAATGCTGTGCAAGACACAAAATTGGAAGAAAAACTAGTAATGTGAATAAACTTGCTTTGTGTTTCATTATTGATCCGTTGATTTTTCTACTGAAACCATATGATCTCTAATTACATACCATTTTTTGTCCACTTTTTTCAAGACATAACTTATATGCATTCTATTGAAATATGGTATGCCTTCACGCTCAATTTCTTTATAAATTGCTTCAACGACAATTGAAGCAACTGTTTCGCCAACTTCTAAATGCAAGATTTTAGTTTCAAAAGTCCAATCGCCAGATTCGAACCATTCCTTTTGATTTTCTAGAAAGCCACTTGCCTTTTCAATGATTTCGGTTCCCGGTAAGATAAGTAGCATATCTCCATCAGGTGAAAGCGTACTTGCCAGCGTTTCTAAATCACGATTAGAAACGGCGTCTAAATGTTTTAGCATTGCTGCCTCTGCCAATTCTTTATTTAGTACTTGGTTTTGCACAACGGGCTCAATTTTCGCGACTTGTTTTTCTTTGCAACTAGTAAATCCAGTAAAAACACAAACACAGCATACTAGAAGTAAAACTTTTTTCATTTGATTGTTTTTAGTTCTGAGAACAAGTTAATCAGAATACTTTAAATTTAAGCAATGGAAATAAAAGGATACTTACATCAAGTTCACCCTGTGTTTGCCGTGAAGGATGTTGTAGAAGCGCTAGACTTTTATATAAATCTTTTGGGATTCAAAATTGGCTTTGCCGATGACTCAATGAATCCGAAGTACGCAGGAGTTCTACAAGACGGTATTGAGATTCATTTGCAATGGCATGATGCTGCGGAGTGGGAGGTGACCATGGACCGACCCATGCTGAGAATTGTGACGCAGAACATTCAAGAATTATACGATGAATATGCTGTGAAAAATGTTTTTCATGATCATACCTTATTGAGAGAAACCGCTTGGAGTACCAAAGAATTTGCATTCTACGATCCTTTTAAAAATGGTTTAACTTTCTATCAAGATGCAAGGTCAGATTCTTAAACCTATATTTCCAAATTAATAGAACTTCGCCAAAGTAATCATCAGAATACATAGGAAAAAGAAAGGAAAATAGGCCGCTTTAAATATTTGATTTTCATTGAAATCAAATATTGGTGTCTTGCTTTTCGCATAGGTGATCAAATTCCATGTACACAGAATAATCATTAAATAAGTGACAAAATAGAAATACTCCATATAGATCAAATCTGCGGTAATAATCTCTTTTCTTAAATCGATGTGCGAGAAAATTAGAACAAAGAAAAATGCTGCCATTCCCTCAATTATACCTTGCCTTTCTTCTGTTTTCGAGCAAGCGATAAGTAAAATATACATCATAATCAAAACCACAAATATTGGTATGAGATAGGTGATGAAGGTATTCAGTAATTTCCTGCGTAATTCAATATTATAATGCAAAACTGGTACCTCTTCAAATAAGGTCTTTGATCCAAAACCAAAATCTGTGTCATATGATTCAACCGAGTAGTTGTAGTAACTCTTTACAATGTTATTCCCTGAGACTTTTACATTCGGATTTAGTCCGGGTTTTTTAGTGGGATTCGTGAATTCATAGCTTGACAGATCTGGAGTGAAGATTAGGTTGTCTTCGTTACTGACGGGTATAATCTCCATATTAATATGCCGCTTGTCAAACGGGAAGTTTTCATAATTCAGATATTGCTGCAGGGTTACACGAAAATCCCAACCAATTAGCAAATAGTCTGGGCTTCCGGCAATACCTGATACTTTCTTTCGGTACATTTCTTCAATAAAAGAGGCTTCAGCAAATGGAGAGGTCTGTGGAAAACGAAACCCTTCTTGAATACTGTCGAGAATATCAGTTGGGTATTTTTGCCAAACTGTACCGCCAATATTAAGATTGTAGCTATTTTCAAAAGCCATACGTTGAATAAATATCCCTGTAGGAATCGATATATTATCTGGTAGTTTTAAATCCTTTCTTCTTGTCTGTTGCTGATTAACAAAACTACCTAAGCTGGTAACATCTGTTATTGGCGGACTTTCATCAGAACTTATTCTACGGCTTCCGTTATGCTCTAAGTAGCCTACTAGTAGAATATTGAAAATAAGAAGTATGGTAGCAAGTATGCTTAATTGCCAAATCTCTCGGCGGTCTAAGTAATCTTTGTTGAAATAGATTGCAATTATCATTAATAGAAAAGCTGAGAAAAATAGCGTCAACTTAATATATCGATGATTCAAAGCAGCCTTACTGCCTAATAATTCGTTTTTAGAGAAGGCAAGACCAATACCCCAGCCATTTGAAGGAATCTTATCGTAGAAAAATAATTCGGTATCGTTATTAGTATCGACTTTAAATTCAACATTTCCAGATGCTCCTTTTAAAAGTTCTTCGTAGGCGGTTTTTAAAATAGGATTATCCTCTGCGTCACTTATTGTTTTTAGATTTGTAGTGCCAATATAATCGTTGGCCGGATGACTTAGATATGTACCTTCTTGCGATGTAATTATTCCATATCCTGTTTTTCCTAAGCTGAGCGAAAGTATTAAGTTTTTGAATCCACTAGTAACGAAACTCATGGTGATGGTGCCTCTTACTTGTCCCTTTTTAGGTCCGTCAGCATAGTGAAAAGGAATACCATAATCGATGTACCAATCTTTCGCGCCTTTGGCGTAGTAGGGCTCTACCCATTTTGCACCATTATCGCGCACCCCTGTATACCAGCCTGTACCATCAGCACCTTTAACAGAGTAGTCATAACTTTCGCCAACAAAAAGATAATCTGCGGTTCCTTTATTATAATAGGGACAATAAAGCCTTTGTTCGTCGGAAAATGCATTGGGTTCGTAGCAAGCAGTAATACCTTGTAGCGCAGGAATTTTCAAAGAAGATTCTTTAATGATCTTTTCAATTTCTTCTTTACTGTATTCGTTGGAGCCGAAGTCATCAGCCAGTCTCTCACCTTCGTTAACAATACTTGAGAGAATAGTGTCGACCTGTTCTTTGAAGTCATTCATGGTGTTCAAGCCTTTCTCTTGAACTATTTTATTTCGTTCTTGGGTGAAGGAGTACAATTCAAATGCATGGTATAACAAGGCCACGAATAAAATAACTGCAATGCCGTAAAGAATTTTCTTTACCATTTTAAAAATATAATCCGAAATTAATATTAAAACGATGGTTCCATTTTCCAGTACCATCACCTGAGGTAAGCGCGTCCGTCGAATTTGGTGTTAGCCAGGGTTGATTGCGTCCGCTAGCATAATCAACATAAATATAAAGCGGTTTTATAGAAATTAGGGCACCTAAGATATTCATTTGGGTGTCTTCCCAGCTACTTACTGCCTTATCCATGTAGGTGTAATCATTATAAAGTTGTATCGATTCAAAAAGACCTTTGTTGACAGGAATAGTATAAGCAAGCCCAACGGAGTACAAATTTGCTTTTGCAGCTGTATTGTAGGGAAAATTATAAGCAGCCATTTCTAAAACATCACGACTTTCGCCAGCTATGTTATTGGGCTTATTGTTGTAGGTAATGAGTTGTGTCTTAACGTTCCATCGCTTATAATCCATTTGATAGTGAAGGCCTAAAGCAGCGTGGTTGCCGGTGTCTTCGGTATCGATATTCCAAATACCACCATATTGTAACGATGTGCCAACAAGATGTTTTGCTTTTTTACCTAATTTATAATTAAAACGTATGTTGAACTGATTTACTTCTTTATTTTTTCCTGAAAAATCATATGAATATCGATTAGGCGAAATTGGATTGTTATCGCCCAATGTTAGCGCTTCGGCATTTTTATAAAACCCGATATCTAGTTTGATTCTATCATCTTCATAATCATAGCTAATACCCATATCATGGTCATCTTCAAAACCTAAATAGAAGGGAAGCTGAAAGAACCAGCTATGTGAATTGAATTGTTGGGCCCCGAAATAGGCAGGAATCAATCCTAACTTCAAATGACTTTTTTTGTTGAGGTTGTATTGAAACCATCCGTATTTTAAGAAAGCGCCACCAAAGGCACTTGAGTAAAAGCGTTGATCCATATGCAGTTCCATCGCACCATAGGTAACATCTGCTTCTAATCGAAAAACTTCAAATCCGAAATCACCACCTTTTTTTTGTTGGTTGGGCTTCCAGCTTGAATTGTTGTAATTAAAACGGAGTGCACCCCCTAAATCTACTTTGAGTTTTGGAGTATCTGATTCTTCCTGGCTTAGTAAACATCCAGAATAAAAAACAAAGAAAAGCAATAGCAAACTGCTTAATTTACCAATGAATGTGTTCTTTGGAAAAATGTAAGAATCGTTCGCAACTGCAGCGCGTTTGGCGATTTTTATCACAGTATAGTAAAGATAGTTGGTTAAAAATACGTTTGTGAAGATACCAAAAATCTAAACTTAACAAATTGTAAATCTGTGTTATTATGATCAGCTGTCTTTTCGTTCTGTGTTTTGGCTGCTACCGCTATTTCTATTACGGTTTCTATTTCTATTGCGGTTTTTATTTCGGTTGGCGTTGCCTGAATTAGAACTATTACTAGATCGATTATTGTTTCTAGGTTTTTGAGAAGGTCTTCTAACAACCGTTTCTTGTTCAGAAGCCTCATCCATAAAAGGATGTTCTCCCATTCGGGGTACCTGTTGCTTGATTAACTTTTCAATATCTTTTAAGTATGGGCGTTCTTCTGCCATACAGAATGAAAGTGCAATACCGCTAGCATTTGCACGACCTGTTCGGCCTATACGATGCACGTAAGTTTCAGATACATTGGGTAAGTCATAATTTACTACCAATGATAAACTATCAACATCAATACCACGAGCTGCGATATCTGTTGCTACCAATACTTTAAGCTTTCCTTCTTTAAAAGCGCCAAGGGCTTTTTGACGAGCTGTTTGTGATTTGTTGCCATGAATTGCAGCTGAACTAATACCAGCTTGATCAAGCTTTTTTACTATTTTATTTGCTCCATGTTTGGTCCGTGAAAAAACAAGAACAGAATCGTCTGGTCGCTGCTCTAACAAGTGAATTAGTAGTTTCGGCTTGTTTCCTTTGCTTACAAAATAAACACCTTGCTCTACTTTTTCTGCGGTGGCTTGTTCAGGTTTAATGGTAACGCGATCGAAATCACCTAACATTTTTCGAGACAGCTCTACTATTGATTTAGGCATAGTAGCCGAAAAGAATAACGATTGCCTTTTTGGTGGTAGTTTGGCAATGATTTTTTTAATATCATGAATGAAACCCATGTCTAACATTTGGTCAGCCTCATCAAGTACTACAAATTCAAGGTCTCTAAAAGAAATATACCCTTGATTCATTAAATCAAGTAGTCTACCAGGGGTTGCTATTAAGATATCAACGCCAGCTTTAAGTTGATTTACTTGCTTTCCTTGTTTTACACCACCAAATATTACGGTGTTTCTTAAACCAGTATGTTTACCGTATGCAGTAAAACTTTCCGCAATTTGAATGGCAAGTTCTCTGGTTGGAGTAACAACTAATGCTTTTACTTTTCTTTTATTATCTCTTAGGCTAATCCCTTCATACAAATGATGTAAAATTGGAATGCCAAAAGCAGCGGTTTTTCCTGTACCTGTTTGAGCAACACCTAAAAGATCTTTTCTTTTAAGAAGAATAGGAATTGCTTGTTCTTGTATGGGAGTTGGATTTGTATAGCCTTGTTCTTCAAGGGCTTTGAGAATAGGCTCAGCAAGCCCTAGTTCTTTGAATGTCATAGAAAATTATAAGCTACAAAGGTACGGCTTAAGTGCGGAATATATAAACCTAAGGTTAAACAAAAATAATTCTCTCATGGCAAAGACACATCATAAAATCAACGCTTCACAATAGGTTTGATTCATTGCACAACATTACTTAGGGGCTAAGAGTGCTTTTTAGTATTTTATCGTGGTATTATATTTTGTTGAACCATTGTCCATTCCTTTTGTTACATGCAAATACGTCATAAGCCATTTTTTATATTCTATTTTATATTTTCTGCTTGTGTTGTTATGGGGCAAGATCAGCCACCACTTGTTGTTGGTTCTGGTAATCAGGTATACTGCCCTGGGAATTCGGTTGCCGTGGCTGAGAGTATCTCAATTACTGACCCAGATGATACATCTACTACTGCTGTTTATATTCAAATTTCAGGTGGTTATGTCAACGGCGAAGATTTATTGACTTTAACAGGAAGTCATCCAGGTATTACTACAAGTTGGGAACCTATTCAGGGGGAATTAACCTTACAAGGGCCAGCAACATACACTCAGTTTGAGGCTGCAATTCTTGCTACGGAATTTTCTTCTAGTTCTTCAAGTCCCACAGGTACAAAACAATTTTCGATAACCGTTGGCGAGGCAAATTTTTTACCTTCTACTGGTCATTATTATGAATTTGTTTCTGCTCCTGGAATTAGTTGGACAGCTGCCGAAGCTGCTGCCAGCGCTCGCACTTATTTCGGATTACAGGGTTACTTGGTTACTTTGACATCACAAGAAGAGGCTGATTTTTCAGGAGAACAAGCTAGTGGATTCGGTTGGATCGGAGCGACCGATCTTGCCGTAGAAGGCGAATGGCGATGGGTTACTGGACCCGAAGCTGGTATTCAATTTTGGCAGGGTAGGTCAAACGGTACCGAATTAACTTTTGCTAACTGGAATGGTGGTGAACCTAATAATGTTGGTGGTGGAGGTGAAGACTACGCCCATATTGCTGCCGCATCCGTAATTCGTGGTGGCGCCCCAATTGGTGCCTGGAATGATTTACCAAATAATGGAGGAGGCGGAGCGTACTCTTCTCAAGGGTACGTAGTTGAATATGGAGGTATGACAGGTGACCCATCGTTGAATATAACTGCGACCACTATGATGTCATTGAGCTCTTGTCCGGTAATTACCAATAGAAGAATTACCCACCGAGTAAAAAGAAACTAAAATGGGCTTGTTGAATTATAGTCCTGATGCAGCCGCTTCCGCACAACGTTCTCCGTCCATAGCCGCAGAAACAATACCACCAGCGTAACCTCCACCTTCGCCACATGGGAATAAACCTTTGATTTCAGGATGTTCTAAAGTGTCTTTTCTAGGAATATTTACTGGCGATGAGGTTCTAGATTCTACACCTACAATATTTGCCTGTGAAGTATAATAGCCTTTCATTTTCTTTCCGAACTCAGCAAAACCTGTTCGCAATCGACTTCCGAGTGCTTTGGGAAGTAAAGAATGCAATGGTGCTGATTTCAATCCAGGTTGGTAAGATGTTGGGTTGAGATCTTCCGATAATTTGCCTTCAACAAAATCAGTTAAACGTTGAGCAGGAGCAGTTTGTGTTCTTCCTCCTGAAGTAAAAGCTAAACGCTCTAAATCTTTTTGATATTCTAATCCGCGAAGCTCACCAAAACGTTCGTACTTATATAAATCTACATCAGCATTAATTTCTACCACCATACCTGAATTCGCATACAGGTTATTTCTTTTGGAGGGAGACATGCCATTAACTACCACTTCACCTGGAGCAGTTGCCGCAGGAACTATAAAACCACCTGGGCACATACAAAAAGAATACACGCCTCTACCTTTCGATTGTTGCACTAAACTATACGAAGCTGCTGGAAGCAATTCATGACGGTCTCCTCTACAATGATATTGAATAGAATCGATAATTTGTTGTGGATGTTCTACCCGAACGCCCATCGCAAAAGACTTTGCTTTTAGAGCGATTTCTTTTTTTTGTAATAAGTAATAGATATCTCTAGCAGAATGACCTGTCGCCAGAATAACGCGTTGGGTTTCCATTTCTTTTTCATCGTCTAAAACAATAGCTTTCAGTTGGTTATTATCTATTTTGAAATCTGTTACTTTAGTATTAAAATGAACTTCTCCGCCAAATTTTATAATTGTTTCACGAATGTTCTGAACGATTTTCGGCAGTTTGTTAGTGCCAATATGTGGGTGTGCGTCTACTAAAATTTCTTCGGTTGCACCATGATGTACCAAGCTTTCAAAAACACGTCTTACATCGCCACGTTTTAAACTTCGGGTATATAGTTTCCCGTCAGAATAGGTGCCAGCACCACCTTCTCCAAAACAATAGTTAGAGTCTTCATTTACGATATGATCTTGGTTGATTGCTTTTATATCGCGGCGCCTTTCTTGCACGTTTTTTCCACGTTCGAGAACAATAGGTTTGAAGCCTAATTCTAAACAACGTAGAGCTGCCCACATTCCTGCAGGGCCAAAACCTATTATATGAACGGGTTTGGCATTTGAAACATCTTTGTAGTCGAAGGTATAGTCCTTCGTTGAAGGCATGGGTTCATTGATATAAACCTCAAGTTTGTAATTGAAGTAGATGCTTGGTTTACGAGCGTCTATAGACTTACGCTGAACTTTGATTTCAATATCTTTCTCCGCAACACCCAAATATTTGGCGGTTTTTGATTTGAGTCCAAGCTTTGCTTCTTCCTTTAAACTAACCCGTAATTGGATGTTTCTAATCATGTGGCAAAATTAGGGGAAATTGTGGGATAATGCTAGGGACCCATCCCTCAGTCCCCTCCGAAGAGGGGAGGTGTAACTAACTAATAGGTGAACTCGTTGCAGAAACTATTCCCCTCCTCGAAGGGGCTAGGGGTGGGGCCCATCCGAGTCGGACCTAGAAGCGGCTCATGGTTTTGACAAATTTTCCGGAAGAATTTAATCATAAAAACCAGCTTTTATTACTTGTAATTCTTAATTAAATGGTAGGTGAAGGCAATTATTTCTTTATAGTTTTCTTTGCTTATTTTTTCATCAATGCCATGAAAACGTGTCATACTATCAGGACCTATGCGAATGGGGTAAAAGCGATAGACATCATCTGAAACAGCGTAAAAATAGCGGGCATCGGTACCACCGCCTACCAAACCGGGCACCACAATACTACTCGGAAATACATTGCGAATGGTTTGCTCTAAGGTTTTGTAAGCCTCAGAATCGATACTTGATACTGTAGAAGGATTCGTTAGAAAACCACTACGTTCGACTTTGATTTTGTCAGAAATGGTACTTTTAATATGTTCCTCAACTAAGTCAATAGTTTCGCCAGGAAGAATTCTAAAATTAATAGTAGCCTCCGCGACGGTAGGAATTACATTGTTCTTTACCCCACCATTAATAATAGTAGGTGCAGTTGTCGTATGAGCGTTTAGTGCTTCAAGTACCGGCTTTTTTAATAACCACGGATTAGCAAAAGCAATTCGCTTGAAAAAAGGAAGTTCGGCGCCAATATATTCAAATTGATAATCAATAGGTTTGACCAGTTTATAAGGCAATTGATTATTTTCTAAATCAACAATGGCCTGTGCTAACATACCTATGGTGTTCTCACGAGGAGGTGCAGAGCTGTGGCCGCCATTCGTTTCTACAATCAGTTTGAAAGAGGCAAAGCCTTTTTCAGCAAGGTTCACCATGGCCACAGAACCATCAATACCAGGTACTAAGCCATCTGCTAAGAAACCACCTTCGTCAATAGTCATGGCCGCATGAACGCCCTTTTCTTTTAAATGTTTCGCAATAGCGGCTGCACCATTGGCACCCCCAACTTCTTCGTCATGACCCGTAGCGAGGTATATCGTACGACTGGGCTGATATGATTCTTCCAGCAACTTTTCAACCGCTTCTAAAAGGCCCATCAAAGTCCCTTTGTCATCCATAGTACCACGACCAACAATATCAGTTGCCGTTATTTTACCATCAAAAGGTCCGGCTTCCCAATCGCCTAATGTGGGCTGGTCTACAGGCACCACATCTTGGTGAGACATGAAGATGATCGGTTTTTTAGTGGTATCTGAGCCTTCCCATTTATACAAAAGGCTATAATCGTTAATTTTTTCAAGGGATAGTTTTTCATGGGTTAGTGGGAAAGTGGCTTTGAGAAAACGATGAAACCCAAGAAAAGCTGCAGAATCTGGTACAGCCTCTTCGCTGAACGAAATGGTTGGGTACTGTATGGCTTTGGATAAATTTTGAAATACATCATCAGGCAGACTAATTTCTGTTATGCTTTGAGCGGGAACTTGTTTCGAACTAAGCATCAAGGTGTTTACAAGTAAAATGGCTAAAACAATTAGAAGTGCTAGCGCCAGTACACGAAATATTTTTTTCATAGTATTTAGATGGTTTTAATCAAGGTTTTTGTGGAACTTTCTAGAGCGTTTTATCATTGATTAGTCTCTATCTTTCTCAAACCAGGCCAAAACACCAGCTATTTTGGCAATTAGATTACTGGGTCTATTTGCAATGCCATGTGATGCTCCTGGTATACGAACCATTGCGGTTTCTACGCCTTCTAACTTCAATGCCGTGTAAAACTGTTCTGATTCTGCAATGGGCGTTCTGTAATCTTCTTCTCCTGTTAAAAGCATGGTAGGCGTAGTTACGTTTGCTACATAGTTTAAAGGAGAACGTTTAAAATAGCTTTCTGGGTCTTCCCATGGCTTTTTTCCAAACCAATATTTAGCGAAGAAAGCAGCCCCATCTGCATACAATACAAAGCTTGCCCAGTTGATTACTGGTTTGGCTACTACCGCTGCTTTGAATCGGTCTGTTTTGCCAACAATCCATGCGGTGAGTACGCCACCGCCACTTCCTCCGGTAACGAAAAGGTTCTCTGTATCAACATAGCCTTTTTTAATCACGGCATCTACACCGCTCATTAAATCGTCATAATCATTGTTAGGGTAATCGTGATGGATAAGATTTCCAAAATCTGCTCCATAACTTGTGCTGCCACGCGGATTGGAATACAATACTACATATCCTGCTGCTGCATAGGCTTGAATTTCTGCTGAATATACCGAGCCATAACTTGAGAATGGACCACCATGAATTTCTAAAATGAAGGGATACTTTTTTGAAGGATCAAAATTCGGTGGCGTTACTATCCAACCTTGAATATCTTGTTGGTCAAAAGAAGATTTCCACCAGAGTTCTTCTACGTTGCCCAAATCTTTAAAAGAAAATAAATCCTCATTAACATAAGTTAATCGCTTGTTCCCTTTTTTGGAAGTTGCTGCTAAATCTGCAGGATGCGATGTAGTTCCTAACGTATATGCAATCGTACCTGTTTTAGATACGGTATAGGTCCCTGCATTGTATGGTCTTCCTAAAGATAGTCCACCGACATGATTAACTTTGTCTGTAATTTTTCCGGTTAGGGTAATGTGAGCGATTTTTGTTTCTCCTTTATCGTCGTATTGAAAGTAAAGTCCTTTTCCATCACCTGCCCATTGTATGTTTGAAATATTACGGTCAAAATCAGCGGAAAGTAAGGTTGCTGTTCCACCAGAAATACTCCGCACATACAATTGATTCTGCTGATATCCGAGTAATTTATCGTCTAGTCCTGTATAAGCCATTTTGGTGCCATCAGGAGAAATTTTAGGGGAATCATCCGGACCATATCGATCAGTCAAAGCGGTAACTTTTTTATCTGATAAGTTCAGTTCGTAGATTTCACTATCATTAGGTTCAAATGCTTCGTCTGCATTGTAATTGGCAGAATAGTAAAGTTTTTTACTATCTTTTGACCATTCAGGTGCCCCATGGTCAAAATCAGTAGAAGTCAATTGTTTTGGCGTTCCACCGTCGATTGATAAAGTGAATATTTGCGTGTTTCCTCCTTTGAGATAGCCTTGGCCATCTCCACGATAATTTAATTTGTCAATGTATATTGGTGGGGTATTCCATTTAGCGCCTTCTGGTTTAGCAGGCATTTTTATAATCGATTTACTTGCTTTTGGAACAAACATCGTAAAGGCTAAATAACGATCGTCAGGAGACCAGCTTATCGAGCCTGGTGATTTTGGCGTGTTCGTTAAAGGTGCAATTTCTTTAGAATCCATCCACATAACAAACAGTTTCATTCGTTCATCTTGTCGATTTGATTTAAAGATGATTTTTTTACCACTATGCGACCACCTTGGGTAGAAATCATTTTGGTTTCCTGTGGTGATGGGTCTGTTTTTGCTTCCATCAACGTTGACCAACCATATATTTGACAGGTTTTTGTCGGTCATGACATCCTTAAAATTCCGAACGTATAAAATTTGACTTCCATCAGGTGAAATTTGCGGGTCTGAAACATATTCCATATTAAATATGTCTACTAATTCTAAGTTGGTTTTTGTTTGGCTTTGCAAAAAAGTGAAACAGCTTAAAACCAGTATAAAAAGAAGTTGCTTTTTCATAAGCTTGATTTGATTTAATGTTGCGATTTAGTTTTTTATTGGAGCACCTGAAGTAATACCATAAAGCACATTGCCAGCTGCTTCGTATTTGTCGCCCTTGATCCAAAAAGGCTTAGCGGGGTCATTGGCGATTAATCTGCCTGATAACACATAACCTTGGTAGAATTTGACCAAATAGTCATAATCAATGCTATCAGCCTCATCGGCAGCTTGGTGGTAATATTTATTGATTTCTTCATCAAAGGCATCGAAACCTGTGGAGTAGGTAGGGGCGGGAATCCCTACAGCAGCAAAGCTTACATTGTCACTTCGATCAAAAAGCCCCTCCTCAGGTGCCACATCATCAATGTCAAGTGCTTTTAATCCAAAAGTCTTTGCACCTTCGACCATATGTTTTTGTGCGGTGGTACGCTTTAAGCCAGCGATGGTAGCCAAGCTGGTATTGTTATATCCGCCGCCATCGGTGTTAAAACAATAGATCATTTGATTCAATGGTATAACAGGGTTTTGAACATAATACTGACTTCCTAATAGGCCTTTCTCTTCACCGGTAAATAAAATAAAAAGAGCAGAACGCTTTGTTGGATATTTCGCCAAGTTTTCGGCAATGTTCAAAACTGCCGTTGTTCCAATTGCATTGTCACGGGCTCCATTGTAGATGCTATCACCTTTGGTGTCAGGCCTGCCAATACCAATATGATCATAGTGAGCAGAATAAATGAGATACTCGTCTTTAAGTTTAGGATCGGTACCTTTTACAGTACCAATAACATTTTGAGACATGATAATTTCTTCATGTTTCTCATTAAGAGCGATACTTGCTTTTAATGATTTTGAAGCCGCAAACTCTTTTGCCAGGATTGCACCACTATCAAAAATCCAGATATGAGCTACTTGGTCATCCTTACTTTTGTCTTCTTCTTTTTCAGCTTCCATTAACGTTAACTGAACACCGTTTAAATGATGATCTATTGTACTCCACATAGCATTATCGGTAGCTAACAATTCAACAATAGCTGCAACACCGTTCGCCTTGGCAAATTTTTGTTTCTCCCTACTTAAAATAAAAGCAGCTCGTGCATCTTTGGCATCCGGCCCGCCTGCTTTGAGTATGACAATTTTTCCTTCTACATCTTTTCCTTGATAATCATTTTCTAGACCATAATTTAGAAATAGGGCATCGCCATTCGCACTAACAGGTGAAGGAAAGATAAGCGCATAGTCGTTTAACTTAGTCCCGTTAATTTGAATTTCAACTTTGGATGGGGGAGAAACCTGCTTCAATTTCACTTGTTGATAATAATTTCCAGTTTTGGGGTTAGGTTTGACTCCATAACTTCGTAATGTATTTGCTAAATAGGAAGCAGCAATTTTTAGTTCAGGACTTCCTGTTGCTCTTCCTTTGAGAAGGTCATCCGCGAGAAAATAGATATGGCCTTCAATGTTGCTTTTGTCTACTGTTTCTGCGGATTTTTCAGCATCGGTTTGAGCGAATATTGTAGTCATCATTGCAAATAGGCCCAAGGCTAAATAGTATTTCATGGTAAAGATATTTTCATTTTTATTCAGTTATAAAAAATAGTTTTCGTTGGTATAAGGTAATAGATTATCCATTGCCCTCAAAATGATAGGTTTAGCAGGTTTTTGTTAATTAATGACCATGACTTTTTTCTAAATGTTGACGCAACAAGTCTTTGCCATAATCATTGCCATTTGGTGTTCTGACCATTGTATGTATATGATTTCGAATAGGACCTTTAAGGCTATTAGGAACACCTACAGCTGCTTGATGGTCAAACTCGATTAAGACAACCGGACTATGAATTCGATAATAGAAAACAGCATCTTCGGTGGTTTCACCCACCCATGCGAAATAAGTACTGTTCCAATGCTCCTTAATTTCTTCCATTTTTATTTGATGATGTCCCTCTTCCATATTGTTGATATATTGGGATATCAGATGAACCAATTTCATTTTTTTATCTTCAGAAAGATTAGAAACAAGCAAACCTTCATAGTTAAGCGTAACATTGTCTTTACTAGCTTCTGCTTTTATGTCGTTATCATGTTTTGAAGAGGAAAGTATCGCTTCCGTTTGAAGCTCTTGTGGAAGCTCTTGCATAAAATCTAATCCAATATTCTGTTCATCTTGAAACAAAGTATTCCCTGTGTATTTTCCTGATGTTGTAATTATTGGTTCGCCGCCCATAAAAACAGGAGACATTACCACTTGGTCTCCGAGTACAAAATAGTTGATAACCAAATGATGGCCATCTAATTGCCAACCCCAAGGTTCTGATGATGAAGGTTCACCCATAAGCGTGAAAAAGTAAAGCTCTTCGTCATAAGCTAAATCTCCACCATTAAGTTCTTTTAAAGTTTGATCGGTCTTCATGATATCTTTGCTGAGCTGCAAGCCCTTTGCGCTAAGCGAAACCTGCATTAATCTGAATGCACTCTCTTTTTGAATCTTAGTCATTTCTTTTAGACTGATACCTTGTCGATGATAGATGCCATTATCGACATTACACCATTTTCGCCATTCATCATCGTCGATAGCGAATTGTGTTTTTTCTTGTTGAGCTTCTGTCAAACTTTTTAAAAAAGATTTGGCGGCCTTTTGTATTGGAGCAGTTGAAACTCCAGTTGATTTTATGGGGAATACGCCCAATTCCTTTCCATTTTCAGTTTCAATACCTCTGAAGGTTTCAGACAGCGCTTTTGCTTCCAATTCTGCAAAATACTTTTCAGCACCGCTGAGTTGATGCATTTCTTCAATTTTTGTCGCATCGGTTTTTTGAACGGTTACTTGTTTACATCCTAGAAAGATTGGAATTAGCAAAAGAATTAGATTTTTTTTCATTTCGTGATTATTGAGATGTCTAAAGTAAAAGGGTTGATTATGTTAGCGGTAAGGCTTTAAACCATTCGGCAAACAATTGCCAACCTGGTATTTTAATTTGAAATACTAGGACGGAATGTACAAAAATGTAAAGTGCTAATGCTAATGGAAACACCCATTTACCTGTCTTTTGCTTTCGCTCAGCAACTATTAAACCAATCAGAAGTGTATAAAGAAGTACGATCGTTGTTAGGTAGCCGTTAGGTGCGAATCCCTCATCAGGGAAAAACATATAAAGTATTAGTCGAACTAAAGCTGGCTCGATGAGCACGATTCCTGCCACTATCATACCACGTGCGTGAATGGCTAAGGTTTTGCGATATTTTATAGCAATAGCATAGGCAACTGCAAAAACCAAGAGATCTTTAAAAGGAATCCACAATTCAAGACCAACATTTTCTTTAGGACCTCGAAGTGTACTATGCGCCAATAGAATAATGGAAATAAAAATGAGTGGCACTAGAACATAAGATAGCTTTCCGATTTTTCTGTGTAGTGTGAATTTCTTTTGGCGGATTAGAATGGGTTGAGCAATAAGCATAAAAACCCAAAGCATTGCTAAAGCCGCATGAAAGTGTAGATAGAAAGTAAAATCAGCTGTGCCATCAAAAAATTTAGCAAAATAAGAAGGCCAGAAGCCAGCTATAACTAGCACAAATAATGCAACAAAATAATAACCTGAGTTGATAAATGGTGGAGTGCGGCGTTTGATTGGTTTCATAGAATTGATCTATTGGCAGGGAACCGATTTAAAAATAAAGAAATAATATGATTTTAAAGTTTTTAATGTAATCTATTCTTATGATTGTATTTTTTGATTATTTGACAATGCATCATCAAGTAATATTAATAAACTCTTCTGTAGACATAATACAATTACAGTCCGTCGTATGAATTCTACAATTCAGTCTATCTTTTTTTTAAAAGAAGAGGTTTCATAGCAATTTTGCTTTGTAAACAAAACGAACATCATGAAAAAAATAATCACAATTTTAGCAGTACTACTAACTACAGTTACTTTCGCTCAAGACCAATACACTAATGGAATGCAAAAAGCATTTCAGTTATGGGGAGAAGGCAAAACAGCCGACGCATCTAATATGTTCGAGCGTATTTCAAATGCGGAGCTAGACAATTGGCTTCCGTATTATTACGTTGCTCAGATCAATACTATAGCATCGTTCGGAGAAAAGGATAAAGAAAAACTAACTCAGAATCTAGAAAAGGCACAAGAGTTTATCGATTTAGCGAAAGCGATTTCACCTGATAACTCTGAAATATTAGTACAGCAAGCGATGACCCATACCGCATGGATTGCTTTTGATGGTGCTACCTATGGTATGACCCTATCTGGAAAAGTAGTAGCCCTGTATCAAAAAGCTGCACAATTAGACCCTGATAACCTTCGAGTTGTATTTTCAAAAGCAGAATGGGATATGGGCTCCGCAGCATACTTTGGTAAAGACATCGCACCTTACTGTAAAGATGTGAAACGTTCTTTAGAACTTTTCGCTAACTTTAAACCTGAGTCTGACTTTCACCCAAATTGGGGAGCTGATAGAGCAGAGCAGACACATAAAAACTGTACTAAATAATGAGTTTAAATCAATTTTTAAAAGAACTATTGAGAGCTGTAATCATGGGCTCTCTTTTGTTCTTAGGATTTCTAGGCTACTACTATTTCACAGATCAACCAAGATTTGATTTAATAGTAGCTGAAGTCTGGCGTGAATATTATGAGCAAATCATATTTTTCATCATCATTTATATGATGAATATGTTTTGGATTATTTTTTATCTCAAAAAACACAATTCAAACATTTACACCTTAAAGCGTATTTCTATTGCGATAGCAGGTAATATTGTTCTTTCGTGCCTTGCAGTTTTTCTGGGTAGATTGATTATTGTATCACTATTTTACGAGATCTTATTTCAAGATTTTTTGAACTCTGAAAGATTTGATCACTATTTACAACCTATCACTATTTCTATATTTGTTTCATTGGGTTTTTACGCAATATGGTATTATAAGTATCGCCAAGAAACTAAGGTGAAAGAGCAAAAAATAATAGCAGGTACTGCATCTGCCAAGTTTGATGCCTTAAAAAATCAACTCGATCCACATTTCTTATTCAATAGTTTGAATGTATTAACTAGTCTCATTGAAGAAGACCCGTATCAAGCACAGAAATTTACAACATCGCTTTCAAAAGTATATCGATATGTGTTAGAGCAGAAGAATAAAGATTTGGTTTCTGTAGATGAAGAACTGCAATTTGCTAAAACGTATGTGCGACTTCTGAAAATGCGCTTTGAAGATAGTATAGTATTAGAAATTCCTGAAAAGAGTAGTGATCCAGATGCTAAAATTATTCCATTATCACTTCAATTACTTCTAGAGAATGCTGTGAAACATAATGTAGTTACCTCAGAAAAACCCTTACACTTGAAAGTTTCTGAAGAAAACGGTGCTCTCGTTGTGAGTAATAATCTTCAAGAAAAACAAGTAGTTAAGAAGAGTAGTGGAGTTGGTCTTACTAATATCCAACAACGCTACGGCATATTGACAGACAAAAAAGTGCGAATTAGTAAAACCACAACGCAATTTAGTGTGGAGTTACCAATTCTGACAAAACAAGTGACAAAGATGGAAACACAAGAAATGTATATAGAAGATAAGCGCTATGAAAAGGCCAAAGAGCGCGTAGAGGCCATAAAAGGGTTCTACGGAAATTTAGCATCTTATTGTATTGTAATACCTATTCTAATATTTATAAATTATAATAGTGGCACCGACTTTCCTTGGGCTATTTTTCCGGCGCTTGGGTGGGGTTTTGGTTTGACAGCCCACGGTTTAGAAGCTTTTGGATACAACTTATTCTTTGGGAAAAACTGGGAAGAAAAGAAAATGCGTGAATTTATGGATGATGATAAGTTTTAGGTACAGCTCATCCTATTTAAATAACAGTTCAGAAAGTAACTTTTAATAAAACAACACTATTTATCGAAATTTGATTCAAGCAATATGAACAACTTAAAAGACAAAAATCAGATGGAATATTTAGAAATAAAAGAAACAAGAAATTACGACGACGCAAAGTACTTAAGAGCTAAAGAGCGCATTACAGAAGTTAAAGAGTTTTATTCAAAGCTTTTGAGATCAGCATTAACTATAGTTCTTTTGGCAGCAATTAATTATTATACCAACGAGTGGAGATTCATGTGGTTTTTATGGGCTGCTTTCGGAATTAGTATCAGTATGGCATATAAGGCAACAAAAGTATTTGGTATGAATCCGTTTTTTAGTAAAGACTGGGAAGAACGAAAAATACAAGAGTTCATGAATGAAGATGAAAAGCAAAACAGATGGAAATAATGGCAAATTTGAATTTACATAAGAAGGCAAGAGCTGAAAAACGTGTTAAAGATCTTAAAGGCTTCTATATTCATTTGATGGTTTATATTATGGTGAATATTATGATTAGCACCGTTATTGTCGTAAGCCATATGTATGAAGGCGATGGCTTTTTTGAAGCTTTATTCGATTTCGGAACCTGGTCTACATGGCTGTTTTGGGGAATTGGAATGGCTTTTCACGGGGCAAAGGTATTTTCGTACAATCCGTTTTTAAACAAAGCATGGGAAGAGCGACAGCTTCAAAAATACTTAGAAGAAGATCGTAAAGAGTCAGAAAAATATAGGTAGTAAAAAATCATCATCATGAAATCGAAAAACAAACAAACACCATCATCATACGAAAAAGCTAAAAAAAGAGTCGAAGACATTAAAGGGTTTTATGGTCACCTAGCGATATATCTTTTAGTAAATCTAGTATTGGTTTTAGCTAGAAATGATTTTAGGTTTTATCTTATAAATACCTCCTCGTTAGAAGATGAAGGTTTTTTAAGTTGGATCAATTGGAATGTTTACGGTACAGCAATTATATGGGGGGTATTTCTTGCCTTTCACGCCATCAAAGTATTTGGAAAAAATCCATTTCTAGGAAAATCATGGGAGGAACGTCAGATTCAAAAATACTTAAAGGAAGAGCAGTCAGCATCAGAAAAATATCAATAATAAAATATCATCATCATGAAATCAAAAAACAAACAGCCATTATCATCTTATGAGCGCGCTCAAAAGAGAATAAAAGAAATTAAAGGGTTTTACGGCCATCTTGCAGCTTTCATTATTGTAAATCTAATAGTAATGTTCTCAAGGGCGAAATATTGGATTTTACAAGGAAACAGTTCCTCACTCGAAAATGTAGAATTTTTAAACTGGATTGATTGGAATGTATACGGAACCCCTATTATTTGGGGAATATTCTTAGCTATTCATGCAATAAACACCTTTGGTAAAAACCCTTTTCTTGGTAGAAAATGGGAAGAACGCCAGATTCAGAAATATATGAAACAAGAGTAGATAATAGTAGTGGAAAACTGCCTTTATCAATGAGAAGGAGATATAGATTTTAATTATGGAAACAGAAAGAACAAATAAGAACATCAAAGCTAAAAAGAAAGTAGAAGCGCTTAAGGGCTTTTATACGCACCTTATGATATATTTAGTGATAAATACATCGCTTTTAATTATTAAAATTATTGGTAATTTTTACTACGGTGATTACTTCATGGGGCCTTTATGGCATTTTAGCACTTTTGCTACTTGGCTTTTTTGGGGCATCGGTTTATCTTTTCATGCTTTAAAGGTGTTTAAGAAGAATCCGTTTTTCAATCGAAATTGGGAAGAAAGACAAATACAAAAGTATATAGACGAAGATCGAAATGAAGTTAAAAAGTACGAGTAAAAGAAGATGATCATGAAAAATAAAGACTACAAAAAATTTGAGAAAGCTCAGCGAAAGATTGTGCAAATTAAGAGTTTCTATAACCACGCAACTGTCTTTGTAATCATCAATGCGATTCTTTTGTTTTCAAAGGAAAAAATGTCAATAGCATTGTTCGGTGAAGATGCATTGGTTCATCGAAACGCAATGAACTGGATTGAGTGGAACATTTATATTTGGGGAGCAGGCCTTTTGTTACATGCGCTCTATGTATTTGGTAAAGTCCCTTTCTTTATCAAGAAATGGGAAGACCGACAGATTAAGAAATATATGGAGTAGGAATAGCCCAAAAACACTTACAGACTAACCTTATCAACTAAAAAAACCTATGAACGTAATTATAATAGAAGATGAAAAACCAGCAGCAAGAAGACTTTCAAGGCTGTTAGATGATTTGAATGTTGAAGTATCTGTAATGTTACATTCAGTAGAAGAATCAATCAATTGGTTTCGAAACAATGCACATCCTGATTTAATTTTCTTAGATATTCAACTCTCAGACGGACTCTCTTTTGAGATTTTCGAAGAAGTAGAAGTAAAGAGTGCTATTATATTCACTACAGCGTTTGATGAATATGCGCTGCAAGCGTTTAAATTGAATAGTATTGATTATTTATTAAAACCTATTGATGATGAAGATTTGGAAGTTGCAGTAAAGAAATACAGATCCTTAAAACCAGAACCTCAAAAACTCGCTTTAGATTTTGAAGACATTAAAAAGTTATTGGTGAATCCGATTGAACGCGAATTCAAAAAACGATTTACGGTTAGGGTAGGGCAGCACCTTAAAATAATAAATGCTGATGAGGTAGAATGTTTTTACAGCGAAAACAAAGGAACTTACGCAGCTACAATTGATGGAAGAAATTATTTATTAGACACCACTCTAGAAAATTTAGAAACCGAATTAGAGCCTAAAATATTCTTTAGAGTTAGTAGAAAATTTTATATCAATATTAATCATATTAAAGACATAATTTCTTATACAAATTCAAGGCTTCAAATCAAGTTAAATCACTTTTCTGAGCAAGAAATTATCGTAAGTAGAGAAAGAGTACGTGACTTTAAGTTATGGTTGGAGTAAATGTATTTAAAATTCTGATCTGTAATATTTTAAATAACACGATAGATTTTACTTATACTGCCTATTTAGGGTATTTTACTCCTTTTTTTCAACTCTATTTTCATCAAAAGATGAAGGAAGTAATTTAGGAATCAGTTTTATAAAGATAGGCAATAAAACGGCACCGCCAGGAAGCATAAAAATAGCTAATGAAGGTATGCTTTTGAAAATATCAATTAACTGATTTTGAACCTTCTTTTTCTCCTCCGCACTCAGGTCACTTATTGTTGATTTTGATATCAAAGCAACTAACTCTTTACTTTCATAAAGTTCATTTTGCAAGCGCTTACTATTTCGTATAATCAGTTTGTTTACAACTTTTGCCATGCTGTCATAAAACTGCATTGCAAGATTAGTGTCTTTAAGAAATGGAATTTCTTCACTATTTATGTTGAAAAAATAAGCGACTTCTTCAATAGAGCGTTTTATCTTTTTCTCTTCAATACCTAGATCTGATCCAATTCCATAAATGAAATGTGACTCCATATGCTCAAGTGATTGGTCTTCCCAAACAGCAAGACAGGCCATATCTAAAAAGTATTGATTCTCTTGGTTGTTAAAATTATCACGAAGTTTTTCGCGGTAAGATCCATCAAAACGCTCTTTTTCTGTATCAATAAAAGTAAGAGAAGCTGCGAATACTTGTGCTAATCGCTCATCGTTCTTGTTCTTTTCTTTTGAATTTAGGGCGTGGTACGTGATGTTGATAGCTATGTACTCAAGGTTTTGCGCATGCTCCCTGATTTTTTTACTATCCATAAGATACCTACGAAAGGTTAAAACATCAATAAACAGTAATGAATTGGTAATGATGCTATTAAAGGTTTTGCTAATAACATTATCTTCTAGATATACCCGTGAATTTATAAGCTTTTCTAACTGCGCTGAAGTTTTACTGCCGGTTAGAATTTTATTAAAAAATGAAATCTGATCAATACCTAAATCTTGGTAAAAGTTGAATATTGTATCGAGAAAGGCATCAAAAGAGACAGTATGTGTATGTAGTTGATATGTTTGATATAATGCTGTCAGCAGGTTTATTTTAGCCTTCTCGTCTTCCGAGAGGGTATGCTCTGCTTCAATAAATCTGGGAATACGAATATTTATACCATAAACGAAGCCAGTTTTTTTAAGCTCCACATAAACTTGCTGAAAATTCTCATAAGTGGATATGTGTTCACTTACTATTTCACCAAATTTATTAATCCAGCCTGAGGTAGACGGGTTCATAGCAGGGTTGATTTAGAATATCAAAAATAGCCTAAAATTAAGTAGCTAGGGTATTAATACGCAAGTTTTGATAGCATTAAAACCAGCACTTCAATTCAATAAAATAGAAAAACTTTGAATTTTTGAGGTTTTCAATAGAATGATGAAAAGGTTATGAATGAAATTTTTGAGGTTTCCATTTAAAACATGCGTATTTGTGCTTTTTTGTAGGAATTATCAGCTATTTTTTTTAAGTTGAGAAGGAGTGATAATGTTTCTGCAATGCCCCTAGTGTTACAGAATTACATTTTTAGCCTAAAATATTCCTAAACCCCCAAGTTACTATGGAAAATTTTCTCTTCTTTTTATGGATTTCGGTTATGTTTTTTTTAGTTTTTAAGGTTATTATGGCTTGGAGACAGCTACAAAAAAGCTTGAAGCAAAAAGAGTAGGCAATCTGTTATTTTTTTTAAGTTAAAGTCGAATAGTAGTGCGATGTACTTATTCTGGTGCTCTTAGGTGTTCGATTATAGCAACTTGCGAATTAGTACAGGTAATAAAAGCAGATCTAGAATTAATGCTGCTAAAAGTGTTACACTTACCAATAAACCAATGGTTACACTAGGTTGGTTTGCAGAAAATAGCAACACCAAAAATCCGAAGAATAAGGCAAGGGTCGTTATAATCAGCGCTCTACCTGTTTCAAGAAAGGTAACTTCTAAGGCCTCTTCTTTTGTGAGACCATTGGCTATACCAACTTTAAATCGACCCAAGAAATGTATGGTGTCATCTACAGCAATACCAAAGACTATAGCGAACACAACCGAAATGGTAGCTTCTAATGGAATGCCTAAATAACCTAATAGCCCAGCCGCAAAGAGTAATGGCAGCACATTGGGCAAAAGTGAAATTAAGAGCAGCTTCAAGTTTTTAAACAAGAGCGCCATTATTAAAGCGACTAGTAATGTTCCCATGAGCAAGCCATTAATGAGGCTCTCTCTTACGTAAACTGCATTTTTGTCTAGTAATATTCCGGTGCCTGTGAGTCGGAATTGAACCTTACTGGTATCGGTTTGAGTTAAGATGAAGTTATTCAATTCTTGATATACTCCGGTAATGGTATCTAAGCCAACATCAAGCACTTTAGAAGTGATTCTTGATTTCGTTTCTTCAGCATTCACAAATTTTGCAAACTGTCGTCTTGTAAGTTTTTTTACTTCTTTGCGATACTTATTAAATTCAGACTCTTTTTCTGGTAAAACAAAATATTCAGATTTGTTTAAGTTATTCGCTTTGTTAAGGCCCTTGTAAAAAGCATTTACAGACTGAACACTTTGTATCGTTGATGTAGCCTTCATTTCTTGCACTACTTTCTCAATTTCTTTGGCTATGGCGAAGTCGGTTATTTTATGGCTTCCTAAAGTGGTAACAGCAACTTCTAAAGGTCTGAATCCCGAATAATTCTGTTGGAAAAATTCAAAGTCATTAGCAATAGTGCTGTTCTCAGGGAAGCTGTTTTTTATTTGATAATTAGTATTAATCTTGGTGATTCCTATAACACATAATCCACCGAAAATTAAACTACCTATCAATATGCTTTTGGGGTATCTTTTTGTAAAGCTGTTCGCCGCATGTAAGCCTTTTGGCCAAACCTTTGAGTTTGCAGATTTAGGTATGAGATAGCGTTCGTCAATTAGTAGTAATAGGGAGCAGGTGAAGAAAATAATAGTAACAAATGCGATTAAAACACCTAGTGAAGCATTGATTCCGAAGCCACTTACACTTGTTGACTTTGATGTTAGCAGCGATGCAAAACCAATGGATGTTGTTATAGAAGTTAGTAAGGTTGAAACACCCACTTCTTTGAGTGTCAAGCGCATAGCTTTTTCTTTTTCTAAGCCTTTTCTTAGTTTGCCCAAATAGTCATCCATAATATGAATGACATCCGATGTTCCGACAATGAGTATGAGTACTGGGTAAAAAGATGCAAGTGCTGTAAGTTCAATATTTAGTATTGACAATAGGCTCATGAATAATACAAGCGCCAGAAAAATTGAAGATAATGTGATTGCTATTATCGTGGGACTTCGATATACCAAGAATAAAATCAAGATAATTAATACAGAAGCGGCTATCGTGGTTATAAGAAGCTCACGTTTTTGTATATCTATTAAAGCTTCGTAAAAAAAGGCCCGCCCAAGTAAGTGATATTCAGAAAGTCCGGCTTTTTCAAGTCTTGGTCGAACTGTATTTAAAAGTTCGGTGCATTGTTCATAGTTTAGACCATCTTCTGTTTCGAGTACTAAGACTAGAGAAGTGGCATTTTTATCAATGAGTGAATTAATAAATATGTCATCTGCTTTTAGCTTTTCCCAATCAGCATCATATCTAGTGCTGTCATTTAGATGGATTATAGGCAATTTAGAGTAGCCCAATGGAGATTTTATGGGATAAAAAAGTGTGGTAAGCGATTGGTTAGAGGTAACATAAGGAAATTTTCTAGCGTCAACCGAAAACTGATGAAATTCGTTTAAAAAGTCTTTATCAAAAATCGAATTTTCATGCTCTACTGCAACGAGTAGAAAATTATCATCGGTGCCGAAATCTTTGATGAAATCTTGATAAAAAATCAAATCTTCGTCTCCTTCTGGAAAAAAATGACTGAAGTCAAAAGAAAATTTTAAATCTTTTAAAGAGAAACATGCTAAAATTCCCAAGCAAATAAAGGCAACAACGATGCTTTTCTTTTGAGCTAATAGTCTTTGCATATAATTCAGGTGACCATGAATCTACAGAAAACGGCATGCTATTATTGGCTGCTTTGTTACCCGAAGATTTTAGATTACAAATATACCACCTAGCGCCAAATTTATTGTAGATATGAGCGTTTAAAGCGTCGTTTTATTGTCTAAATCTAAGTTCCAATCATAGTTTTTAAATATGATATCGACATCTTTGGTTTGGGGAATCAAACCTTGATCTTTCAAAATGTTTTTGATCTTATTTTGAGAACCAAAATCCCCGCGAAACCAACTAAATAATGAGGTTATAGCAACTTCTTTTTTTTCAGAATTATAAGAAGTTGTCTTTTTTAAAAACATTTCGGTACTCTTATCGAATTGCTCATCCAAGCGATTAGCATAATACACGGCTACTGGCGGACAGTCTTTAGCACCACAGTTTAGCGCAAAATGAATTCGATAATCGCGTTTGTCTACTCGGAGCTTACGTTCGAATTTATTAGGGAACCATTTTCGAATTTTACCTAGACCTAGTGACCATTGAGATTTTCGAATAATACCATGCTCAATTTTTGCAAACGAAATTAATTCGCCAGCTATAGTTATACGATCATCATTGAAAAAAGCATTTCGGTCCTCGTATAATTCAGGGTTATTTCTAAGAAAGACCTGAATGTATGCGTTGTAGACATTCACCCAAAATGCTAGTTTTTGAGCATCGGTTTTCAAACCAAGCTCAAGTGCTTTCAAGCTAGTTGTTGCTAATTGATTTTGAATTTCTTGAGTGTCTTCGCTTTCCATTGCATTCAATAGAAACGTTTCAGAAATAGTATTGAACTCTATAACCTCAATCGTCTCAATTTTTTCAGGGGCTTTTTCAAATGCACAGCAAGTAATCATAGCAACAACAGCAAATTTTAATAAAAGTAGTTTCATGTAGTCTGATTTAGATTCGTACTATTGTTACATCGTTAATCACATATTATTGATTTTGGTCGTGATAAACGTCAAACCTTTCGTGTAAAGTTACACAGGTAGACGAAAACTAACCAGCTACTAACCAAGAAGTGGTCCTAATATAAAAGTTAAATGATCTCATAATGATTTCAATTATCATACCCGCGCATAATGAGAAAGAAAATCTTGAAAAATTAGTTCCGATTCTAATAGGCTTTCAAAAAGAAACATCTTGCGAAACTATCATAGCATTATCTTCTGAAAACTCAGACGGTTCTTCGATGTTTCTAAAAAAACTTGGAATAGATTTTTTAAGGTGCGAAGGTAAAGGCAGGTCTGCTCAAATGAATGAAGCGGTAAAAGTAGCAAAAGGTACTATTCTTGCTTTTTTGCATGCAGATGTTATTCCTCCAAAATCTTTTATATCAGATATTCAACGGACTTTAAAAGACGATTTTGACGCAGGTTTTTTTTCATATCGTTTCGATTCAGAGCATTTATTTTTAAAAATTAATGCTTCTTTTACGGCAAGAGATGGTATTTTTACGGGAGGGGGAGATCAATGCCTATTTATAAAAAAAACCATTTTCGAAAGACTTAATGGTTTTGATGAAAACCAAATTCTCATGGAGGATTTTGAGTTTTTCGACCGTTTAAAAGAACATGAAATTCCCTATAAAATAATAAAGAGCGACTTGATAGTTTCCGCCAGAAAATATAAATATAATTCTTATTTGAGGGTCAATTTTTCGAATATGCTTCTTCTAATTTTGTATAAATTAGGATATCCATCTAAAAAATTAAAAATGCTGCATAGCAAGCTTTTAAAAACCTCCTATTAAAGTAAAAGTTTAAATGAGAAAAATCATTAATGGGATTCAGCAAATTGGCATAGGTGTAAAAGATGTTAAAGCCGTTTTTAATTGGTACAGGGCGCATTTAGGATTTGATATTCTTCTTTTTAAAGATGAATCAACTGCCGATTTGATGACGCAGTATACTGATGACGAAGTGCGACAACGAATAGCCTACCTAGCGCTTAATATGATTGGTGGGGGTGGTTTAGAAATTTGGCAATTTAAGGATAGAACACCGAAATCACCCGAGAATGAAATCGTTGTTGGAGATTTAGGAATTCAAATAATGAAGATCAGATCGAAAGATTTACAAGCATCTCATGATATATTAAAAACACAACATTTACAGCTACTTACTGACGTTAAAAAAACGGAAACTACTTCACATTTCTTTTTTAAAGATCCATGGAATAATATAGTACAAGTTATTGCCGATACCTATTGTTATGCTGAAACTAAAGCTAGTTCAGGTGGAGTAATGGGTGCTACTATTGGGGTTTCAGATATGGACTCATCCATAAGTTTCTATAAAGACCTTCTTGGTTTTGATAGTATTGCTTTTGATGAATCAAGAGTTTTTACTGATTTTAGTATGCTACCAGGTGGTAAAGAGAAGTATCGTCGGGTTTGTTTAAAAAGAATTACGAAAGAAATAGGTGGCTTTGGAGAATTACTTGGCCCCTGTGAAATTGAACTTATTCAAGCGTTAGATCGAACACCTAATAAAATATATAAAGATCGTCTTTGGGGAGATTTAGGCTATATTCATTTGTGTTTTGATGTATCTGGAATGGATGCTCATCGTGAGGATGCAAAAGCAATAGGGCATCCTTTTACTGTTGATAGTGCTGAAAGCTTTGATATGGGTGATGCAGCAGGACATTTTAGTTATGTTGAAGACCCCGATGGAACACTTTTAGAGTTTGTTGAAACTCATAAAGTGCCGATTTTAAAGAAATTAGGAATCTTTATTAATATGAAAAAACGAAGTCCGCTTAAGCCTTTGCCAAGATGGGTTGTAAAAGCAATGCAGGTGCATCGAGTGAAGAAAGATATATAACATAGAACCAAAATCGGTCTTAATTAAATCCAATAAGTTTCAAATTCTTTTTGAAATGATAGTGTTTTCATCGACTCCATTCGATCAACAAGAAGTACACCATTCAAATGATCTAGTTCATGCTGTGCAACTATAGCAGCAAAACCATCTAAGTCTACCTCATAAGACTTTCCGTATCTGTCCAAGGCTTTTAGTCTTACCTCTTTATATCTGGGTAATTGCCCACGAATACCAGGAATAGATAAACAGCCTTCCCAACTTTCAATTATGGTATCTAAAATTGGTTCGATTTCCGGGTTGATGGCCACATATAGCGGAAAAGTTTCTTTATTAGGATATCTTGGGTTCTCTTTCAATTCCATAGTAAATACACGTTGTAGCACATCTACTTGTGGAGCTGCAATTCCTGCTCCATCCTCAGCGTTTTGTGTTTCCAAAAGATCATCTATAAATTTTTGAAACTCAGTAGTGTTGATTTCTGAAAATTCCACTAACGAGCAAACTTCACGTAATCTCGGATTACCCATTTTAATTACTTCTAGTACTGACATAACAAAAGTTATAGATTAAATTTCAATCATCCCATTAGGGCAATTTATTAGCAATTTGATTTGAATAGTGTCTTCTTTCTTTATGTGAAAATCACAATCGAGCTCTTTTAAAATAGCAGTATATTTTTCAGGATTAGGATGCGTACCATACAATTTTACTAATGAACAGTTCATATTTGGTAATAGATCTGAAGGATGTTTTTCTGTCCTGCTCCAATCTAAAATAAAAGGAACTAGCTCCACTTCAGGGGCAGGTAGTGGCATACACAACTGCCATTGTAGTAGTGATCCATCAGCGGCGTTTCGAGAACCTGCTTGTATTTTTCCCATTTCAGAATTATGGACTTTTAGTATTGAACTATCCTTTTCTAGAGAATCAGATGTAACTGCCCAACGTGTAATTTTATTTTTATGGAGTTGGTCAACACCCATCCAGCGTGGTGGTTCTATTTCTAAATTGTCATTATCAACTGCAATAAGTTCTAAGTATCTGTTTTCGTCTAAATTGATTAAGGCATTTTTGGTTCCGAATGTTTTATGATAGCCACCGAAGATTGGTCGAACTCCTAATTTTTTCTCAAATTTAATAGTTGCGCTATCTAGATCTGATACGGCATATACGATATGGTCTATTTTTCGATCGATGATATATCATTTTTTAAAAGGAAAATTCCCCAAAGCATAAAAATGCCTTCCAAAATCAAACCAACCATAAGTTGGTCGGAAATGCCGTCAATGATTGTGCTAATTATTCTTCCTGCTACTAAACCACCCATAAACAAGACATTTGAAATTGTAGCACTTCTCCAATATTTTGGTTTTACGAGTCCATAAATCCAATAACATCCGAAGGCAATATACAAACCCATGATAGCTCTGAGAATATTTTTAAGATCAATAGATTCCACCTCGAAACCAAATACATAAGGCAAAAATGAGCTAGGGTTTCCACCATAAACAAAACTTACACTAATAACAATGAAGGCTGAAATACCTAAATGTAGTTTCTTTAGTGTTATAATCTTCTCCATTTTTATAGCGACCTATTTTGAAGATTAAAAATAGGTTATAAATTTTTGAACTACTCGAGTAAACTAGATATTTCCGAAAATTACCATTCATTCTCTTTTTTGAACTAGAATCATAGCCGATGCTTGTAATATCTTTGAATATCAAAAGGCATTAGTTAAAGGAGCGTATAATGGTATTGGTGAAAAATTTCGAAATCGAAACTTTTGATCGATTTCATTTTTGATTAAGCTCTTATTAGTCGTAATTGGAATAATTTGAGATACTGATGATGGAGTAATGACAGCTAGAAATTAGAACCTTTTCAGAAGCTGTATTTTTACGGTTATAGCTAAAAGAATATGAACAAGAATTCCTCAAAATATATCATCATTGGAGCGGGATTGTCTGGACTCACATCGGCTTTTGAATTAGAAAAAGCAGGTGAGACCGATTTTGTAATTCTTGAATCACGAGATCGGGTAGGGGGCCGAATAATGACCAATAATGGTATAGATTTGGGGGCTACATGGTTTCAAACGCATCATCATAATGTATTGGGTATATTGAATGAACTAAACCTTGATAAATTTCATCAATATAGTAAAGGGCGAAGTGTTTTGGTTTATAGTACGATGGCTCCGGAACATTATTTTGAGAGTGACCCTAATACGCCATCGGCATTCCGTATCTCAGGAAGTTCTTCAGCCATGATTAAAGCATTGGCTGAACCTGTTTTTGATAGAATTCATTTAAGGACAGTAGTTTCTGAAATTTCTGAAATGGGCAATAAATTATCAGTTGAAACGGATAATGGTGTTTATGAAGCAGAAAAGGTTATTGTAACAATTCCGCCTAAAATTGCCACACGAATTGCATATACACCTGAGCTTTCGGAAGTAGTTTTAAGAACGATGAATAGCACACACACCTGGATGAGTAATGCCATGAAAGTAGGCATGACATTTAAAACTCCTTTTTGGCGAGATAAAAACCTATCTGGTACTTTAATAGGACAGGTTGGAGCAGTAAGCGAGCTTTACGATCACGGTAATGTAGAAAACAATACTTATGCTTTAATGGGGTTTTTGAATGAGGGTCTTCGAGATTTAGCTCCTGAAGAACGGAAAAAACGTATTCTAGATTATCTCATCAAATATTTGGGAGAAGAGATAAGTGAATATTTAACCTACAAAGAAAAGGACTGGTCTCAAGATTGGAATACCTCTTGTGAATCTATTAAATCTGTATATATGAGTCCTTCTTATGGTGATCCTGTTTTTGCGAAAGCCTATATGAATGATCGTTTAGTGTTTTCTGGCGCTGAAACTTCACCACTTTACGGTGGTTATATGGATGGCGCCATTTATAGTGGAATTGTGGCTGCAAGAAAAGTTTGTGATAAGCTTATTGAATAATTTAGACTAAATATCAGTTGGTCAGCTATGAAAAAACAGAGGCAAAATATAGAACAATATCATTTACACAAAGGCCATCCTGAGAAGTTGCAATTTGAGGTGTATGACTTGAACGTTTATCGTAAAAAAAGCGGAGAGAAAGCTGCGGTACCGCATTCGCATAGTTACTATCAAATTATTTGGTTTTTTGAAGCAGGCGGAACCCATACAGTTGATTTTAAAAGCTTTACTATTCATAATAATACAGTACTATTTGTTAACAAAGATCAGGTACACGCCTTCGATGTCAATACCAATGTAAATGGTTGGCTAATACATTTTAATGAAAGCTTTTTCATGCACTCTGATGTAGATATATTCTTAAAATATAATTTATTTAATTCACCGCAAAACCCTTGTTATTCAATTGATGAAAATACTGCGAGAGTTGGCTTATCTTATGTTGATTTGATACAAAAAGAATCATTTAATCGTGATGGATTTGGTTATGAAGACGTAATTCGATTTTTACTCAAATCCTTTTTAATTAATCTAGAACGCTTACAAAGAAAAGATACTGATAAAACCATCTCGATTACCAATCAATACGAATTTCAATTTTATAATTTTAAAGATCTGTTAGAGGTCAATTATACTAAAAATATGTCGATTCGAGAATATGCAGAAACATTGCATATATCCTCTAAAACACTAGGTAAGATTACTAAAAGCATAGTAGGGAAACGACCATCCCAGCTTATAGCTGAAAGAATTATATTAGAAGCAAAGCGTTTGCTGAAATTTACAAGTCTTCAAGTAAGTGAAATAGCCTTTCGACTGGGGTTTGATGACGCCTCCTATTTTGTGAAATATTTTAAAAGATATATGAATGTTTCACCAAGTATTTACAGAGATATTTCAATCAAATAGTACTTTAATAAACTTCCTTTTTTTACCATTGAAAGTAAATTTCTGACTATTTCATGGTATGGACAATGTATATTTTTGAGACTTAATAATCATAAAAATAATTAGGATGAAAAGTACAATGAAGGCTTCTAAGCATTTAACCTTAGTATTGGTATTGTTTACAGCAATTAGTTGCAATACTAAAGTTAAGGAGGAAAAAACCTTGGCAATGCAAATTGATACACAGGCAAATTTAAGCTCAGAAAGTGAAATAGTTAAAACAAAAACAATAGCCTATTTGCAAATAACTTTGAAAATACCCAGAGAAAACAGACCAGCTGCAGCAGCAGTCTATTTAAAATACAAAGAACCTTTTTTGAGTCAAATAGATGGTGCAAGTTCAAAAGATTTGATTATGCGAAGCGAAGATGTTCAAGTATTACATGGTTTTGAATCAAAGCAACAAGCAAGTGATTATCTATCTAGCGTACTGTTTACAAAAGACATCGTTGGTGAGTTAGGGCCATTATTAGAGGCTGACCCAGAAGTAAGGGTCTACGAAGTATTTCAGAATTAGAAACAACTACCTTATAAAACATAAAAAGCTGCTCAATGAGCAGCTTTTTATTTTATTCAATTTTAATCTTTTATTGAATGATACCTGTGCAACTTACACGAGCACCAGCAGCACCACTAGGTTGCGAAGTAAAATCATCAACACCTTGATGCACAATAACACCTTTGCCTACAATATTTTTATTTTCATCATCACAGCCAATACACCATTCTTCCGTAGAAAATTCAACCGTTGCATTTCCCTCAGCATCTGCTATGAAATTACCAATATCACCTTTGTGATATCCTTCATCAGCACCCCATTTACCATGCGGTGTTCCGGTCGGATTCCAATGACCACCAGTTGATTTTCCGTCTGCAGAAGAACAATCGGCTTTGTCATGAATGTGAATAGCATGCTCACCAGGAGTAAGACCAGTTAACATTGCGGTCATTCCTACGCTACCATTTTCTTCAGTAAAAGTAACATCGCCTGTCACATTGCTATCACTTTTAGCTTCCATCTTAAATTTAATAGATTCCACTTCTGCGACTTCTTCTTTCATTTCTCCAGCTGCTGCTTCAGCTTCAGCTGATTTCATTCCCTCGTCAAATCCTTTTTTGAAATCTTTACAGTTGTATGTACTGGCAATTAAAAGGGCCAATACTGCGAATTTTATTGTTTTCATAATTATGCTTTTTAGTGAATTGGTTGTTTCTACGGCCAAAAGTTACACAAATAAAAAGTCGATTTCAAACTTAAATGAAATCGACTTATCATTGTTATTCTGTTTCAGGCATTAAAATGGCTAAGAAATATTTCTCATCTAAGTATTTTTTTGCCACCTCTTGAAGATCTGCCTTGTCCAGTTTATTTAAACTTTCTTCAAATTTTAATACGGCATTGATATCTTTATCTTCTTTATCAGCACTTAATAAATTATCAATCCAAAACCGATTCGTTTTAATGGCTTCTTTACGCTGAACCATATACGTTTCTTTTACTTTTGACATATCCTCAGCGCTAACACCATCTGTTTTGATTTTTTCAACTTCAGCAAGGGCTGCAGCTACTAACTTATCTACATTCTCTGGTCCACAAGGGAAAGAAATAGAAAACGAAAGGCTTGAGAAAGATATTTTGCTTAAGCTACCTCGAGCACCTACTCCATATACGCCGCCTTCTTCTTCTCTTAATTTTTCAACCAATTTAATCGTCAAAACTTCTCCTAGAGCTTTTACAGCTAGTTCTGTTTTACTATCATAAGGTATCACTTCTTCCCACTTTATTGATACCGTGCTCTTCGGATCTTTTCCACGGTTGATCACATGTTTTTGAAAGGCATCTTTTCTTCTAAATTTTGTTGGAACATACGCCTCATTACTGTTCTTGCCTGGAAGCGATGCAAGATATTTTTCAGCTAACATTTTTACTTGAGCTGCGTCAACATTACCTACTAAATAATAGTGGAAGTCACCAGCATCAGCAAATCGTTCTTGGTACTTTTCATAAGCTAAATCATAACTAGAAGCTTCTAACTTTTCAACAGTAGGAAAGCCCATATATCTTGTGTTGCCTTCATTTTGAATTTTTCCTACTTCATCTTGAAAGTAATATTGAGGATTTGCCAATAAATTACCTAAAAAGCTTTTTTGCTTTGTTAGGAAAGATTGGTAGGCTTCTGGGTCTTTATTTAATTGTGTAAAGTACAAGTGAACCATTTGAAACAAAGTTTCTAAGTCTTTTGGAGCTGCAGAGCCTCTAAAGTTTTCACTTACATTACTAATAGATGGGTATACCCTAGCAATTTTTCCACTCATGAATTTATCAATATCATTAAGTGATAATCCACCTATTCCTGCATCAGCAAGGCCGTCGTTGGCAAATGATGTTGCTTTATAATCTTCGTCAGAATATAAGCTTGATCCTCCAAAACTAAATGCCTGAAAAAGCACTTCGTCATTTTTAAAATCTGTTTTTTTGTATGTAACAGTAGCGCCGTTGCTTAAAGTCAAAGTTGTAGCATCAATTGCTTCATTTGTTTTTGATGAAGTAACCTTACCCGCTTCTGGTAATTTTTCAATGAGGCTAGTTCGAACCGCTTCATCTTCATAATCAGTAATATCAGCGCTTTGAACTGATGCTAAAAGTGTTTTTACTTCATCTTCAGTAACTTCTACTAGCCCTTCTTTTTTAGCCCCAGTTAAAACTATTACTCGATTATCATCGTGTAAAAAGGCTTTAATTAATTCGCCAACTTCTTCCAATTGAATGCTAGGAAGAAGATTTTTTGTGGTCTCATATTCCCATTCAAGACCTGGCATTGGGCTATTTTCTAAATAATTTTCTATAAACTCACCAACAACACGACCGCTCTCTCTTTTATCACGATCATTATATTGCTTTTCTAAACCAGCCATTAAAGTCTTTTTTGCGCGATCAAATTCTCCTTCTTTAAAGCCGAATCTTTTTACACGTTCATTAGCCTCCAATATTGATTTAAGACCAGCAAGCTGTCCTTCAGCACTTGTAATTGCAAAAGATTGATATGCGTTTTTAGTTCTCGCGTAGGTACCGCCGTAATAGCTAGAAGCAAATACAAATGGTGGCTCAGGACTATTTCCTAATTCGCTTAAACGGTTATTGATCAAGGTTGAAAATAGATTTTTAACAACAAGCTCGCGATAATCACCCATACTCTTTGTCTCAGGAGCATTGAATGAATCTTTATATAATACTTGAACTTGTGTAAAAGCTGCTTCTTCATCTGAAGCTATTGCAATTAGTGTTTCTTTATGATTTGGTAATTCATAAGCTTCTCGAACTGAAGGTTTTTCAGGTTTAGCAATATTCGAAAAATGATCTTTAATTTTTTGCTCCATGGTCTCAACATCTAAATCACCTACAGCTACTACAGCCATCAAATCTGGTCGATACCACTCTTTGTAATAATTACGAACATCATCATATGTGAAATTCTCTAGGTTTTCTTTAGTGCCAATAGGAAGTCTTTCGGCATATTTAGAACCATACATGATTTTAGGCAAGGTTACACGCATCATTCTTTCATTTGCTCCTAAACGCAAGCGTAATTCTTCTAATACAACGCCGCGTTCGCCATCTATTGCTTCTTCTGATAGTGTTGTATTGTGAGCCCAATCTTCGATGATCTGAAATCCTTTTTCTAGTTTTTCAGGATCGTCGCTAGGTATAGGTAATATATATACCGTTTCATCGAAACTGGTATAGGCATTTAAATCGGCGCCAAATTTCACACCGATGCTTTGTAAATAATCAACAAGGTCATTTTTTTCAAAATTTTTGGTACCATTAAAGTTCATGTGCTCCATGAAATGAGCAAGTCCTAATTGTCTATCAGTCTCCATGATAGAACCAGCATTGACAACAAGTCTTAATTCAACTTTGTCTGCAGGTTTTCCATTATTTTGAATATAATAAGTAAGGCCATTGCTTAGTTTGCCTATTTTGACATCAGGATTAGATGGAATATCACCTTCAAGAATTTCTTGGTTTGTAGAAATACTAGCGTCATTTTGAGCATTGAGAATACATAAGTTTAGTAGCATGGCTACAAATAAAATTGCATTTTTTTTCATAGAATAGAGTAGTTAACTGGTTTGGAAATTTACGGATGTTATTTCTTGTAAATTTAATTAGGACTAATTAAGGACGTAAAAGATACTTATTTTCTTTGATACCTTGTTTAAGATTCTCACAAAGAACTAAAGATTTATCTATGCGGGTTTGCGAGGCCTTATAGCTCAAGACACCATAGATAATACCTCTTTGTTTTCCGGGAGTAAATGATTCGAAAATTTGGAACGCTTCATTGTCGCTCATAAAAACAGCTTCAAGTTCTTCGGGCATTTCGACACCGTACTTCGAATCATCTTCAAAAAATTGTAATTGAAAATAATCATTCGGAAAAACTCCTATTTCCTTTTGATAGCGCTTACCAAACATCATGTAGTAGCTTCCGTTACGTTTTTGGAATGCGCCATGAAATTCATATGCTTTATCTTCAAAAGAGGCTTTTACTTTTACTCTTTTAATATTCTGATCTAGAAAAGGCTGAATAATTTCTAAAGGAAGTAGCAGCAATGAGTAGCTTCCGGTAACTGTTATTTCAAAAGGCTTACTTTTTAAGGCCAAGAGTATTTTTCTTTAGTAAGAAGATTAATCATGAATCAGTTTTGTGAGAACCTGGGTTTCACTATGAAGTGTTTTATGAACAGGACATTTATCAGCAATCTGTAAAATACGTGTGATTTGTTTTTCATCTAAATCTCCTGTGAGCTTAATTTCTCTATTAAAGGTGTCAATTTTAGCGCTGTCTGACTCACAATCTTCGCAATCTTCAGCATGAGATTTGCCATAAGAGGTATGTACTTCTATATTTTTTAAAGGCCAGCCTTTGCGACGCACATACATTTGAACCGTCATTACAGTACAAGCAGATAGGCCTGCAGATACAAATTCGTAAGGTGAAGGTCCAAAGTCATTTCCTCCAAATGAAACGGGTTCATCTGCTGACATATAGTGATTACCTACTTTCATAGCAGTAGTAAAACCATCTTGCTCATCTAAACTTGCTATAACTTGATGTTTTGTCTTTAAGTTTGATTCTTCAGGAATATCTACATAACGTTCTGCCCAACTGGCAATAACCTGCCCGACATATGTCGAATCTTTTTTATTCATAAGTAAATGGTCAGCACCATCTAATGAAATAAAACTTTTAGGATGTTTTGCTGCATGGTAGATTTCTTCGGCGTTTTTGATACCTACTGTTCCATCGTTTGGTGAGTGCAGTACCAACAAAGCCTTCCCTAAATTTTTAGCAGTTTCTTGCATTGATTTAGATTCTAAATCTTCTAAAAACTGCTTTTTTATCGTAAAATCACGACCGCTTAGATTGACAACAGCTTTACCTGAAACCTCAATTTCTTCCAAATTACTTTTGAACAAATGTTGCACATGATTAGGGTTTGAAGGTGCTCCAATAGTAGCAATAGCTTTTATGGACTCAATTTCTGATGCAGCAAAAATAACTGCAGCACCGCCCAAAGAATGGCCAACCAAAAGGGTAGGGGCTTGATAGTTGGTTTTAAGGTAATCTGCCGCTGCAACGAGGTCTTCTACATTGCCAGAGAAGTTGGTGTCTTCAAAATCCCCTTCACTTTCTCCAAGACCTGTAAAATCAAAACGAAGAACTCCAAAACCTTTAGCAGTTAAAGATTTACCAATATTCTTAACAGCAGATAAATTTTTATTACACGTAAAGCAATGCGCAAAAATGACATAATTGTGCGGTTGCTGATCAACTGGCAGTTCTAATCTACCTACTAAGGATTGCCCTTCTTTATTTTGAAATGTAATTTTTTGCAAATTCATGTTAGGAAGTATTTTTTAGAGAATAACTAACCAATGGATACTATTGCTAACAGCAAAAACCAAATGCTTTATTCTTTCTTCTTTTTTCTTAAGTCGGGGTTAAAGATCACACCTATCTGTAAACGGTCATAATTTCTTGTTGGAAAGTGATTTTTCAAATAACCTGCCTGAACACTTAAATTATCTGTAACGTTTACACCCAAAGCTGCATATAATCGGTTTTGACCGTACACATCGCCTTGTAAATTCAAGAAGATTTCATCATAAAAATTCAAGAAAAAGATATCAGTTAAGGGTAAAGTAACCTGTAGTCGATATCGTGCACGATGTTCAGTTACATTTATTTTATCTCCAGGTTCAGGTAGGGTATTAGGAAATGTGATAAACCGTTGTTCCAAACGATAACGATGTTCAAACTTAAAACTACCAACACTATTTTTCAATATAAACTGTTCGAAAATTCGATGTTCCTTCGAGTTGCTTTGTCCATTATCTTCGAAGGTACCATCGGTGGTAATATGTCCATATCCTATAGTAGCAATGGCGTTCGGGTTAATATGATAATTCAAACCGGTACGCAGTAATAACTGATTAAAGTTTTTACCATTTTCGAAATATCGAAGTTGTGCCTCGGTATGAATACTTAGTTTTTCAGAAATTCTGTTCGTTCCAAAATACATATGCCATGATCCCAACTTATCATCGCCGTTATCTTGACTATTAATTATTGAAGTAGTAAAAATTAGGGTAAGGAGTAAAATTATTCTTTTCATAGATATTTTAAGCATTGTCTGGTCGAGCGCAGTCGAAACCTAGTTTAGATTATTGATTTTTAAAAATCGCTCGACTGCGCTCGAGGAGAGAATGTTTTATTTTAAATTAAAACTCTTTGTTTCCTTAAAAGGAGAAACTTCTAAGGCTTGAATTGATTCACGATATGCTTTCCATTTGTCAGTAAAGAAAGTATTGGTTTTAGTTAAGGCAGACTTTAGATCTGTTTCTGCAAATTTCAATAAATTCTGCTCTGTTTTGGTTAAGCCAGATTGCCTAGTCTCTGTATAATAACCAGCATTACCAAGTCGCTGCATTACGTTCACTTCAGGGTTTCTTGTAATTCCCTGACGTTTATCTTCTTTTCCAATATAAAGTGCAACCACAGAATCGATTTGTTTGATGATATCTTTGGATGCTTTAATCTGATCTTTATACTTTTTCTTATCCAATTCTTTTAATTCTTTGGAATACTTAGTAGCTATGTTTTTGCTTTCTACTAATTGCTTTACAGCGTCAGCAGCCGTTTGAGTCATGTCAACTATTTTGCTTGTTGTATCATAGATTTCGTTTACCGAGTTCATATCCACATTCAATCTAGGATCAGACTTGACGGTTATCATGGTTTCTTCAGTTAGGTCACCAAAACTCATTCTAACTTTATAAGTGCCTGGTTTTACACTTCGTCCGCCTCTTTCGTTCTTACGCTTGCTAATTTTTCTAGAGGGTCTATCCGGACCTTTTTCATCCATTCTCCAATAAATTCTATGGAAACCTGCTTTTTCAGGAGTTTTATACTTTAAGGTTCTAAAGACTTTGTCTCCATTTAAAAACTCAAATTGAATAGAGTCCTTTTTTTGTACTCCTGTTAATTTTGGTTTCGATTCGTCTACTGCTTTTTCCTTTTCTGAATCTGATTCCGCATCATCTTTCTTCTCCGGTTTATCGGCCTTCTTCTTACCTTCTTTTATGTAATAGGTAATCATTGCACCTTGCTTTCTGTTTTCACCATTGTATAATGCATCGCCACCAAAACGACTTCCCGTTGGCTGTTGATAGGCCGCTTGATAAGCAGTTGGCGGAGTGAATAATTTTGCGTCAGCATTAAGAATTCCTTTGCTTGAAGCTAATGCACGTAATGGACGAATATCATCTAGTACCCATGCAGCGCGACCAAAAGTGCCAATAACCAAATCATGCTCTCTTGGGTGAATAACCAAATCTTTGGTTGATACCGTTGGGAAACCTTCTGTCCATTTCTGCCATGTTACTGCTGCATCAAATGAAATGTATAAACCATCATCTGTACCTAAGAAAATTAGATTTGCATTTTCAGGATCTTCTACGATTGATAACGTATAACTCTGAACATCGTTGGCGTCTACAATACGTTCCCAAGTTTTACCATAGTTTTTGGTGCGATAGGCGTAGGGTGTATAATTGAATCTTCTGTAGTCATTCGCAATCAATAATGCTTCCCCTTTGTTTTTGTTTGATGCTTTAATTTGAGGTATCCAACTTCCAGCGGGTAAGCCTTTTATATTTGGTGTAACATCAATCCAAGTGTCTCCTCCATTAATAGTGTAATGAACACGACCGTCGTCAGAACCTGTCCAAAGCATATCCTTTTCAACAGGTGAAGGTTCAATAACTAAAATAGTGGTGTGGTTTTCCGCACCAGTAGCATCCATACTTAAACCACCACTTTCACTTTGCTTTTGTTTTTCCGGATCGTTAGTTGTTAAATCTGGAGAAATCACATCCCAAGTCAAAGCTTTGTCTGTGCTTTTATGAACAAATTGACTACCAAAATACACGGTGTTAGTATCAAACGGATCTTGCCCAATAGCTGCATTCCAATTGAAACGAAGCTTTGTTGTAGCATCTGGCGGAGTAGGGCGTACGATATAGTTATTACCTGTAATATGGTCATAACGTTGTACAAAACCTTGCTGACTCATTGTGTAGCCGTATTGTGAATTTTCTAAATCTGGTACGACATCGAATCCATCGCCGAAACTGATTTCTTGCCAGTAGCTATTTCTAATACCTTGACGTTTCCAAGCATAGGCAGGCCCTCTCCACGAACCATTATCTTGCATTCCGCCATAAACGTTATATGGGAATTCATTATCCGTAGCAATATGATAAAACTGTGCTACTGGAATGTTTCCAATAAAGCGCCACGATTTACCGCCATCTTTCGAAATATTAAATCCGCCATCATTACCATTTAAGATGAACTGTCCGTTATCAGGATGTATCCAAAAAGCATGGTGGTCAGGGTGTACGCCATTGCTGACGTCATTTCCGTAAGCATTCATTAATTGTTTGAAATTCTTACCCCCATCTTCAGATTTATTAATAAATGTAAAGACCGAATACACACGATTTTCGTTCTGTGGGTCTACGTAGATTTCAGAATAGTAAAATGGACGATTACCAATATCAGGTTTGTTATTAATCATTTTCCATTTAAAACCACCATCCTCTGATTTGTAAAGTGCGTTTTTTTTAGCTTCTATCAGCGCATAAACAATATTTGGTTTTCCTGGGGCAATAGCAACACCTATCCTACCTAAGTCTCCCTTTGGCAGACCATCTTCTTCAGATAGTTTCTTCCAATTTTTTCCGCCGTCATGGGTCATATATAAACCGCTTCCTGAACCACCTGATTTGAAGAACCATGGGTCACGCTTGTGTTCCCACATGGCAGCAATTAATTTGTTCGGATTTGTTGGATCCATAATTAAATCTGCAACTCCAGTTTTGTTATTTACGAAAAGTATTTTGTTCCAAGTTTCGCCGCCATCAGTAGTTTTATAAACACCACGTTCGGAATGCTCACCCCATGGCGAACCTATAGCCCCAACATAAACTGTATTTGGATCAGTAGGATCTATTTTTATTCTATGGATGTGTCTTGTCTTTTCAAGTCCCATCGCCTTCCAGTTTTTGCCTCCATCAAGCGATCTATAAACTCCGAAGCCTCCATTCAGACTATTTCTAGGATTACCTTCACCAGTACCCACCCAAATTACCGAAGGGTTTGATTGCTGAATGGCCAAAGCACCAACAGATGCTGTTAGTTCCTCATCAAAAATGGGTTCCCATGTGATACCTCCAGAAGTAGATTTCCAGATACCACCGGAAGCCGTACCTACATACATGATGTCAGGATTGCTATGAACGGCATCAATAGCTGTAACGCGACCACTCATACCACCAGGACCAATGTTTCTAGGCTTAAGGTCTTGTACCATTTTCATATCAAAGTTTTGTGCAGAGGCAGCTGTTAGCACAAAAAAGAATAGCATTGATTTTAAGAAATACTTCATTTTGAAAATTATATTAGTTGGTTATAATTATTTTATTCCCACTAGTGGGGTTATTATTCTGTTGCTTGTATTGAAATAGCAAAATACAGTTCTTTTTATATCTCTTGCGGCTATTGTTTGTTAGGTTACTGATGCCCTAAATGACATCCGCAGCCAGGAGTGGTAAAACTTTGTGCAGCTTCATGCCAAGGAAAAGCTTCACTTGCTTTACTATTTTCCCACCAAAATTCTGACCTGTCAATATCAACATTTCCTATTTCATTCATGGTAGCGGTATCATAAAGTCTCCCATTTACCATAGTATACGTTACGGTTTCTGTGTTCTTAATGTCTTCAAGAGGGTTTTTTTCTAACACAATTAAATCGGCAAGTTTTCCCTTTTTTAAAGAACCAATTTCCTTACCTGCACCAATATAGTTAGCGCCGTTAATGGTGGCAGCTTCAAGAGCTTCCATATTTGTCATGCCACCTTGATGTAAGAGCCAAAGTTCCCAATGTGCCCCTAAACCTTGTAATTGTCCGTGCGCCCCAAGATTTACTTTTACACCATTATCAGTAAGTGATTTTGCAACCTTAGAAACTAAAATATGTCCGTTTTCATATTCTTCATCCGGCACCATAGTACGATGACGAGACCGTGCATCAACAATAGAACGAGGTGTGTATTTGAGTAGCTTTTCATTCTCCCAAACATTATCCTTTTGATAGAAATAATATTCACCATTCAATCCCCCATAATTCACGATTAGGGTAGGAGTATAGCCTGACTTACTAGTTTTCCAAAGTTCTAAAACATCTTTGTAGACGGGCGCAACTGGGATATTATGTTCAACGCCGGTATGACCATCCATAATCATAGTCATATTGGTGTAAAAGGTAGAACCACCTTCTGGTACCACATTGATCCCTAATTCTCTTGCTGCTTGCATTACCTGTTGCCGTTGTTCGCGACGGGGTTGATTGTAACTTTTTACAGATTGCGCGCCGTAAGCTTTTGTTCTTCGGATGGAGGAACGAGCATCTTCTAAACCATTTATGGTTGCTTTAAAATCACCATCAGCACCATAAAGAATAAATCCTGTAGAATAGATTCTAGGACCGACCATTTGACCATTCTTCACTAATTCTGCCATCGCAAAGATCGATTCAGAATTCGCTGATGGATCGTGTGAAGTAGTAACCCCGTAGGCTAAATTGGCATATAGCTGCCAATGTTTTTGTGTGGTCAATCCGTAACGAAAACCGCCAATATGCGCATGAGCATCAACAATACCAGGCATAATAGTTTTGCCAGAGACATCAAATAATTTAGAATTTGCAGGAATAGCTACATCAGCAGTTTTTCCGATATCTTCTATGATGTTTCCGTTAACAATGATTGTCCCAGATTCAATGACTTCACCATTTTCCATAGTGATAATTCGAGCATTTACAAATGCGACTCTACCTTTGGGTTTGTCTGTTTTTGCAGTTAATCCTATTGGAGATCCTATCGAATCCATCTTAGCTACCTTTTCAGGAGAACCTGGTAGAAAAGTGTATCGATCTTTGATTTCATTTGAAAAGTAAGTATCACCAAGTGTCCAATGAATGGTTTTACTGTCTTTCGACCAATGCAAGTTGATACCTGCGTCTTTGGCTATTTGAGATACAGGAACTAAAGTTGATTTATTGTCTAGATCAATTTCTTTTCCATTCATTAATAATGGTGCGATATAGGCTTTATGTAAGTTGGTGAAAGCGATCCATTTGTTATCAGGACTTGGTACCAAACGATTAGCATATTTCGATTTGAGATGAGTTCGCTCATCTTCTCCGTTCAAATTAACCGATTTCAATTTTTTGGTAAGACTACCGAAATAAGTGCCGCCAGTCTGATAAAATACTCGCTTTCCATTAGCAGTAAACTGTGGATATTCTCCTTCTTTTGTTAACCGTTTGAGATCAGAACCATTTCTCGAGATGGAGTAAACCCCTGCATTTTTACCAAAAGCCATTCCTTGATCCAAATTTCCAGATTCCTTATTAAATGCAATTAACTGTCCTGATGGACTAAAAGCAGGGTTTCTGTAAATCCCTTTTTTATTTGTCAATTTCGTTGAAGTTCCACCAGTACTAGAAATTCTATGAATTGCGCCTAATTCGGTGTCATTCCATGTAACATAAACCAATTCTTTACCGTCAGGAGAATAGGAAGGCTCAGATTCGAAATCTGTTGCCTTGGTTAAACGTTTCGGTTTTCCGTTAGGTAACTTCTTAGTGTACAAATGTCCCAATGCATTGAAAGCCATCGTTTTTCCATCTGGAGAAGTCACCGCATGCCGAATTATTTTTGCATTGAATTCTTCAGAATCTACGGGGTTATTAAAATGGACAGTTTCCGCAATTTTAATAGTAGCATCAACGGTAAAAGGAATATTAGTCACTTCGCGTGTACTCACATTTATTTTATGCAATTGCCCTTTGTTCCAAAAAACGATTTCTTTATCACCTGGTATCCAGCTGTAATTAGGGTATACTCCGAAAATTGCCCAAGCTTCTTGCTGGTCCTTGTTTAAATCATCGAACAGCGGCCATTCTTCGCCCGTTTCAAGATCATGTATATAAAGAACCGTTTTTGTTCGTACTCGTTTTACAAAAGCCATAAGCTTCCCATCTCGCGATAGTTGTGGACGTGCCGCTCCACCAGGACCTCTTGTTACCGTTGCTGTTTCGCCAGTTTCAAACTCATATCTCTTGATTGCATAAATCTGCTTGTTTGGATCTTTGTTGTATTGAAAGTATCCGCCAGAATATACATCTTCGCTATAGTAAAGATATTTACCATCGGGAGATATGCAAGGTTCATTGACATCTTGCTGATCATTTTTACGTTTGGTTAATTGCACACCCGAGCCTCCGGTATGATGGTATTGCCAAATTTCTCCGGCACCCAATGAACGTTGCGAAGTAAAATGTTTTCGAGCAACAATATAATTTCCGTCAGGAGTCCAGTATGGATTATTTAAAAGGCGAAATTTTTCTTTGGTAATAGCTTTTGCATCAGAACCATCAGTATTCATCACCCAAATATTATCACCGCCACCGGCATCGCTAGTAAAAGCGATTCGTTTACCATCAGGACTAAATCGAGGTTGCAGTTCAAAAGGAATACCGCTACGAAGTACTTTTGCTTTGCCACCAGCAATTGGCATGGTGTAAATGTCACCCATCAAATCAAATACAATGGTTTTGCCATCGGGGCTGACATCTAGATTCATCCAGGTGCCTTCGTTAGTGGAGAATTTATGTTCTTTATAATTGAAGTCGGCGCCAGGGTTGGAAACATCCCATTTGGCTTTATCCTTTTTATCTTCTTTTTTGTCTTGGGCAACAAGAGAAATAGTAGCTCCAAGCAGAGCTAATAACAATAGCTTTTTGGTCATTTTTCGAGTGAGTTAATTAGTCAAGATAAATATACCAAAATCTTAGTAACAAAATCTTAAAGCGGTGTTAAGTAAAATAGCTAGTTTAGCCTAAATACAAGTATTACAGACTTATAAAACTATGGTAGAATCTAAAAAATCAGTTGTGATGTTGGGTCCTACAGGAGCCGTCGGTGGTTATGTAACTGAAACACTTTTAAAAATGCCAGAAATAGAAACTCTTACCCTGCTTGGTAGAAGGTCTATTTCAGATTTGAATAGTATTATTGTTCAGCAGCAAGTAGTAGACATTTTAAACCCAAAGAGTTATGTTGATTATTTACATGGTCATCAAGTTGCAATTTGTACTTTGGGTGTTGGTCAGCCGTCTAAAATAAGCAAGGAAGATTTTTTGAAGATTGATAAATTGGCGGTTCTTGACTTTGCTAAAGAATGTAAGATAGCCGGTATAGCTCATTTCGAGCTTTTGGCTTCTGTTGGAATAGAAGCTAAATCGTCCTCGTTTTACTTAAGGACCAAAGGTGAATTAGTGGAAGAGCTAAAAGCACTAAATTTTGATCGATTAAGTATTTTTCAACCTTCGATGATATTAACTCCAAACAATCGTTACGGCTTTTCACAAGGTGTTTTACTCAAAATATGGCCCTTGTTAAAAATCTTCTTAATCGGAGGACTTAGAAAATATCGAGGGATTAAGGTGGAAACATTGGGAGAAGCCATCGCAAAGAATATTTTTATAATTAGACATGGAGAAGAATACTTGGTTTGGGACGATTTTCAAATCCTTACTAAGGATTCTTAAAGAATTAATCAATTTTTAATGAAGTAGCTATGCACACGATACTAGGAGCCAACGGAATAATTGGTGAAGAGTTAGCCAAAGATTTACAAACCAACTACTCAGGTGTTATCAAATTGGTTGGGCGAAACCCGATAAAAGTTAACCCTGAAGATGAGTTGTGCAAAGCTGATTTGTTTAACATCGAAGATGTTCACAAAGCATTGGAAGATACTGAGATTGCTTATCTAACCGTAGGTTTAGCTTATACTTCAGAAGTTTGGCTTCGTGATTGGGAACGCATCATGGAGAATGTAATTGAAGCTTGTAAAAAGCAAAATTGCAAGTTGGTATATTTTGATAATACCTATATGTATCCTCAAGACGCTGCTGTACAGAAAGAAGATACTCCAATGACTTCAACCGGTAAAAAAGGAATAGGCAAAAAACTTGCTGCTGAGCTTTTATTGAATGCAATAGCGAATAATGAAATTGAGGCTATGATTTGTCGAGCGCCTGAATTCTATGGTCCTGGTAAAACCAAGAGTTTCGTTAATGCACTTGTTTTTGAAAATATAAAGAAAGGTAAAAAGGCTAAAGTTTTCTTGAATGACCAAGTACTTCGTACATTGATTTATACTCCAGATGCAGGCCAGGCGATGGCACTATTAGCCAATACCGCAGACGCTTACGGACAAACCTGGCATTTACCTTGTGATGATAATCGTTTAACATACAAGGAGTTTATAGGTGAAATATCTAATCAATTGGGAAGAGAAGTAAAGTACTCCGTATTAGGTTCTTTATTACTTAAGATTGTTGCCTTGTTTAATCCTATGATAAAAGAGACGCAAGAGTTATTCCCGAGATATCAAATTGATAATATTTTCGATTCATCAAAATTTAAAGCGAAATTCCCTGAATTTCAAGTGACTACGTATTTAGAAGGCATTCGAAATATCATTCAAGATTATGAGATAAAATAATGGTTTTTTGCTTTTGATACTGTAACAAATTCGACCACTTTGCGTCTTATTTTTAATCAATCAAAAATCAACAATCATGAAACTAACGCAAAGATCTCGTATCTTAATTACAGCTGTTGTAACCCTCTTAGTTTGGAGCCATATCGCTTGGGACTACTTCCATGAAGGTATTCCAGTACACTATCTTCTTCATAATGCGGATTTACCAGGAATTCCAAACTGGCTAGGAGCCATAGTTTTACCGTTTTTCACTTGGTTTTTACTTTCTCGAATTCATAAACGTATAAATATGGCCGCTATTCCGGTAGCTTCAGAAAGTATTCGCAAAGTGATTCTTCGGTTTATTTCGGCTTTTGCAATATCTGTTTCTATTGCAATTTTCTTTACTTTGGAAATAGATCTTATTGATTATATAATGGGATCTATATTTCTTTTAGCATTCGTTTTCCCACTTTATAAATCGGAGTATTTATTAGGATGGGTAATTGGTTCTGCCTTTACTTTTGGAGCTATTATTCCAATAGGTTTTGGAAGTCTTTTTGCTTTGATTTTCTACATCTTTTATAAACTTAGAAATTTAATTTTAGGATTGTTTCATTCAAAAGCTAAATAGCTTTTAGTCATTTTTTGTAAATATCCAAAACATCTCATTCCTCATTCTTTTTGAAATCTTATTGTTATAGTTTTTGAAAATTATAACCTGAGGTAAAGTTTAGTAATACGCAAATTATAAGTCTTTTTTGTCTGGTGTAGTTTATCGAAAGCCTGTGTTCTAGTACAATAAAAGCAAAATTCATTAGTTTTCTTGGTAACCAAATTTCAACTTAGATACCCTCTTACCATGAAAAAAGTATACCTAGCTATTTTTTCAACACTAATATTTATAACCAGTTGTTCAGATGAAACTACCCATTTTGATCAACAAAGCTTGGGTAGAGCCCTTGTCTTGGAAGAAAGTAATTCAATTCTACGGGATGGAATTAGTGACAACAATAACGGTATTTTAGATATTTATTTTGAACATGAAATATCCAGTAAAAACGGAAGTATGTTCTTAAATACAACAAGTGATTTTCATCTTAATTTGGTTGGTCAAGTATCAAGTCCAAATTTTGAAGGGAGTTCAAACCTTTCCGCTACACATGTAGATTATCAAGATCAATTCGCGTACGTTTCATATAACACCTTGGGTGAAACTTTTGCAGGTGCCGTTGATATTATTGATTTAAGTGACCCAGTATCACCAGTTTTAGCATCAAGAATGTATATGTATGATAGAGATGCTAATGTCATTTTATATGATAATGGCTATTTGTATGTATTAGGTGGTGTAGATGCGGAAAAGGTTTTAGAAGCTACTGGTGAATCTTTTATCGCCAAAATAGGCGTTTCTAATGGCATCATTGATCTAAATGATGTGAACTACTTTTACCAACAAGGAAATACAGCTACAGGCATTACTAAAATGCAAAACTCTTATTATGTGTCTAGTGGAATAGATGGTTCTATTGCGCAGTATGATGGTAATAGCTTTTTGAAATCTAATGAAGTCACTTTTGATGATCTACGTTCGGTAACTTCTGGAAATGGGAAATTAGCCATTTTGGATGGCAGCACAGGAGTAACTATAATGGACGGTGAATTAAATGAGCTTTCTCAGATAACGACTAGCTCTAATTTTGTTGAAGATGCAAAACGAACTCTAGCGATGACCGACAGTCAAGTGATTGTAGCTGAAGGTGCGCAAGGTGCTGGGGTATATAATATAAATACAGGAGCACTTGAGGAATATTTGCCTATTCTAATTGATCCTGAAAATATTGCTGCTTCTGATAAAGTAACGAATGCTGTATCGATCAATGGTAACGCAACTCTTCTGGCCAATGGAGGTGCTGGTTTAGCTATTAAAGTAAAGAACGAATTAGTAGACTTAATGGGTGTTGTAGAATTAAATGGTTCTATTAATTATGTAATTTCAGATGGTGATTACATATTTGCCGCATCAGGAAATTCAGGTTTGCAAATTATAAATAAGATTAGAACGCAAGAGAGTTTAGTTGTTCCAGAAGGTGATTACATTATTAGAGCAAGGCATAGTGGTCGTGCCATGGCTATATCTAGCTTATCTTCAAGTAACGGCGCTAACATTGTTCAGCTGAGTACTGCTGGGCAAGCTGAAAATGAACAATGGAATTTAGAAATTCTTGATTCAGGAGCTTATATTATTAGATCTAACTATTCAAATAAAGTTTCTCAAAAATCGAATCCTGGGTACAATGTTGAACAATGGGAATATGAAGGAACAAGCAGACAACAATGGGCAATAGAACCTGCTGCAGAAGAAGGTTATTTTTATATTAGAAATCTTATAGATAATAGATATTTGGATGTTTCTGGAGTTTCAACTAGATCAGGAGGTACAATAATTACATGGCAATTTCATGGTAATGCTAATCAACAATGGCTATTGGAAAAACTAGAGGATTAAAAATTAATTCGATCAACCCTTATTTCTAAATATCCCAAACAACTCATTACCCATTCTGGGTGGAATGGAATTGTAACATTTTTTAAAAGTGATGGTTTCTAGAGACTGCTCTAAATAGCTTAAGTATAACTCTTTATTTCCTCCAAAAGGACGTTTTTCCATATCTCCTGTTAGTGGAATATTAAACCAAACACCAACTAGTTTTCCTTTTGGTTTTAACAGCGAAGCCATTTGTTTAACATATCGATTTCTATTCTCATTCGTAGGAACGAAAGAGCAGAAAAACGTCTGTTCAAAGATGAGGTCGTATTCGGCTTGATGTTGGAAGAAATCTTCTAATAACAACTGTGATTTGGGAAAGTCTGGATTACGCTCTTGGAATTGCTTCAATGGAAATTCTGAAATATCCATCACAAATACATTTTTAAATCCTTGCTTCCAAAGATATTCAGCTTCATAAGCGTTGCCAGCTCCTGGAATCAAGATTGAAATAGATTTGTCTTCAAGTTGATCGATGTATTCTTTTATTGGGGTTGAAGGGTAGCCAATATCCCAACCTGTGCTTTCTTCTTGGTAGCGTTTTGTCCAGTAGTCTTGTTCTTCTTTCATTTCTTGTAAATCTCTCCGTCTTTCATTACAAATTTCACCTTTCTCATGTTTTTAATATCCTTAATAGGATTACCTTCTACAGCAATGATATCAGCTAAGAATCCCTTTCGAAGTTTACCCAATGTATCTAAATGAAAAACATTTGCATTTGAAGAAGTTGCTGAAATTAATACATCTTTAGGCTTCATGCCGTAATCAACCATAAGTTCTAATTCTCTATAATTTTCGCCATGTGTAAAAACACCAACATCACCACCAAAGACAATAGTGACTCCTGATTCTAAAGCTACCTTAAATGACTTTCTTTTACTGGTAATGCGCTTTGGTTCTGGGTCGGTACCTTTTTTCCAACCTCGATATTGGGTAATTGCATCACCAGCAGCCAAAGTAGGGCAGAGGGCAATTCCTTTTTCTTTCATCAGTTTGAAAATTTCTAAAGTACCGCCAGCACCATGTTCTATGGTTTCAACACCACCTTTTATGGCACGTCTCATGCCTTCAGGAGTACTTGCATGAGCGACTACATATTTACCTGCGGTAGTTGCCGTTGCTACCATGGCATCTATTTCTACTTGAAGAAAAGTAGGTTCTGAATCAGCACCAGGAGTCCAACGATAATCAGCATAGATTTTGATTAGGTCTGCTCCATTTCCCATTTGACGACGAACAGTTTTGATAACTTCATCAACTCCACTAGCAGGTTCAGCTCCCAAAGGTACTTCTACACCATCATGAAAACCTTTAGGGCCGTACGCTCCCGTTGCAACAATTGCAGGTCCTGCTACTATCATTCGGGGTCCTGGAATGATTCCGTCTTCTATGGTCTTTTTCAAATAGACATCCGTGTAGCCTGCTCCTTCTGCGCCTAAATCTCTTGTGGTGGTTATTCCAGCCATTAAGGTATTTTTCGCGTGTACTGTGCCGCGAATAGCACGTTCGACAGGCGATTCTTTAAGTACTTGGTCATTCCAATCAGTTTCGTTGTAAGGGTGCAACAGTAAGTGTGAATGCCCTTCAATCAATCCTGGCATAAGTGTCATTCCTACTAGATCTATTATTTGGATTTTCTTTGAAAGTTCAGCTTCTTTCAAAGTACCTGCATAGGTGATTTTATTTCCTTCAACCATAACTACCCAATCATTGTGCATTTCTTCACCATCAAAAACATGATCGGGAGTTAAAAGGGTTTGCGCATTACTTTGAAAAAATATCGTAATAAGGATAATAAAAATTAACTGTTTCATTCGATTTTAGTTTTGAATTGCAGCTTCTAAAAGTTCGACTAATTGTTCTTTTGAATGCGTTTGACCTTCTTTTATTACAGCGAATATTTTCTTAGTATTTTCAATATCCTCTATAGGGTTGGCGTCTAAAATAACCAAATCTGCAATTTTATTTATAGAAACACTTCCGTAGTCAACTTCCTTTTTTAAGAATTTAGAACCGTTGTACGATGAGGTTTTTAAAGCTTCTAAAGGTGAGAGTCCGTTGGCCACCATTTCTTGTAATTCTTTATGTAACGAAATTCCGGGGTAGGTATATGAATTAAAGGCTCCACTATCAGATCCTGCTAGTAAGCCAACACCAGCATCATTTAAAGATTTGGTTAGTTTTCCAAAAAACATATCCAAATCTTTTCGGTCTGCAATTGTTTTTTTAGAAGAATTTTTAACTCGATTAATTCGACCTTGGTAGGTTTTAATAATTCCGTCACTCATATATTTGAGATATTCATCTTTCGAATGATCAACTTCATCTAAGTAGCTCAATGTCTTGCCAATATGAAGCGTAGGTACGACGTATACTTTATGTCCTTTTAAATGGAAAAATGTTTTTTGAGCAACAGAATCTTGATAATGACTCATTAGAAGTGGCATGGCATCCCAGAAACCTATCTCTTTGTTTTGTAGACTCTTTGTGACTTCTTTTTCATTAGACGCACAACCTTTCAT